>CAYGNE010000028.1:0-27618 GCA_964351155.1 uncultured Rhodobacterales bacterium
AAGACATATCTGGTCTCTTCCGCCTTCAGCGCGTGCACGGCCGCTTGTCCGCCTGTCATCATGGTCATCATACTCTCCTCTTTCTTTCGATCAGCCGCGCAGGCGGGGCAGGGACACCTGACCCGGGTCGGCAAGGGCTGCAGGGTCGCCAGTCAGTCCCGGCTGGCGCGGTGCGGGTCCGGACCTTGCGGTGCCGACACAAGGTCAGGGTGATCGATCGCGCAACTTCGCATGATCAAGCCCCTGGCGAAGAAACCCGCCTGTGCCGCGGGACCGGTCAGTTCACAAGCTGTGGTATTCATTGATATGCGCATGAACCCGACGATCCCGGTGGAACGCTGTTGTCGGAACGCACAGCGTTGTTGTTGGTGCAAATCCCGTGCCAATGCGGCAGCCCGGCATTTCCGTCAATGGGAACGCCCGCCGGAGCGGGCGCTGCCATTGCGGACGCGGCTTACATCGCCCCGATTTCCTTGAAATAGCGCTCTGCGCCCGGGTGCATCGGCACGCCGTAGAGCTTTGCCCCGAGCGCCGGCGTCATGTTGGCAAAGCTGGTGTTGGTGCTCTGCAACTCCTCCAGGTTTTCCCAGAACGCCCTGGTGAACTGGTAGATCAGTTCTTCATCGGCGTTTTCGTCCGTGAAGATCACCTGAGCCAGACCGAAGGTCTTGATGGTTTCGTTTTGTCCATTGTAGGTGCCCGCCGGAATTTCGTAGGGCACAAGCAGGCCGTGATAGCCTTCGTTCATCTTTGCCACGACATCCTCGGGGACATCGAGATAGCGGATCGGCATCGTTGCCGAGAGCCGCTGTGCGTTGGCGAGGCCGAGCTGATAGACATGCGCACCGCCGTCAAAGACGCCGTTCTGGATCTCGTCGAACACCTGGCCGGTCGCGACCTGCCCGACGTCGAAGGAGTCGAGCGGAATGCCCGCGGCTTCGAGCATCTTGAGGTTCATGCCATGGGTGAAGCTGGAGGGGATGTTGATATTGAACGGATGCCCCTTGATCTCTTGCAGCGAGGTGATGCCGCTGTCTTCGCGCACGAAGATATTCTGCGGGACGGCCCCGAAGCTGAAGACATAGCGCAGGCGCTTGAAGTCTTCGGCCATGGGAGATTCGGCATATTGGTCGCGCTGGTTGTAGGCGAAGTTCAGCGTGATCAGCGTGTTGAGCGCCACATCGACCTTGTCGGTCAGCACCAGGCCGAGATTGTCGCGGTAGCCGCCGGTGGTCTGGACGGAGAACTTGATGTCCGCCTGCGACTTGTTGGCCACATCGGCCATTTGCGCGCCGTTGATATAGGGGCCGGAACCCGAACCGCTGGCACCGATGGATGCCTGTTGTTGCGCATGTGCAGCCGTGCAGGCCAAGGCCAGAACTGCACCTGTTAGGAAGTGTCTCATCGGGTGGTCTCCTCTCTGGTTGTGGTTGAAGTGAATGTCCGCCGCTTGTGCGGATGGCGTCGCCGGAAGACGTAGATCGCCGCGACGATCGCCAGTCCCGCCAGGCCGGTTACCTTTCCGGGAACCAGCATTGCGATGGCGGCCGCGGTCAGCACGCCGCGCTCGGCCCAGGTCAGCCAGCCGCCGCACCAGCCCTGGATGCCCGCCGCCATGGCGAAGACGCCGACGCTGGCCGCGAGCAGGGCAAAGGCGGTGGACAGCCCGTCCGCCTGCATCAGCAGCGCGTCGGAATAAAGGAACATGAAGGCGACGATGAAGCCGGGCAGGGAATGCGTGAACGCGACGATGGTGGTCTTCCACCAGTTCGCCCGCGCAATTCCGGCGGCAACGACGGCGACGATCGCAACGGGCGGCGTCGAGCCGGACTTGATCGCGAAATAGAACAGGAACAGATGGGTGCCCAGTTTGGGCGCCCCGGCCGTGATCAGGGCGGGGGCCGCGAACATCGCAAGCAAAAGATAGGCGATCGGTGTCGGCATTCCCATGCCCAGCAGGGTGGCGGCAACAACGGCCAGCAAGGCGGTGACGAGCATCGACCCGTCGCTGACCGCCAGGATGATCTCGGTCAGGCGCGGTCCCAGACCGGTGGAAACGATGGCCGCCTGAAGCAATCCGATGGAGATGATCAGCGCCGTAACGGCCGCCGCCTGTTGCACGCCGTCATCCAGGTGGTCCAGCAGGTTGCCCAGCGAGGTCCGTGTCACCGCCCGCGCGGCGCCGACCACCAGGGCGACCCCAAGGGCGATCAGGCTTGCATAGGGGGCCGTGTATGATTCAACGATCAGCAGGTAGAACAGCAGGACCGGCGCAATGATCAGGTGCCAGCCATCCCTGAAACAATCCCGCACCGAGGGGATCTCGCTTTCGGGAAGGCCGCGCAGGCCTTCCTTGAGTGCCTCGATGTGGATCACCCAGTAGAGCGAGAGATAGTAGAGAAAGGCCGGTATGATCGCCGCCAGCGCAATGGTGCCATAGGAGATGCCGGTGATCTGCGCCATGATGAAGGCGGACGCCCCCATGATCGGCGGGACCAGCTGTGCGCCTTCCGACGTGTTGGTCTCGACCGCGGCGGCGACGTGGCGCTTGAAACCGGTCCGGATCATCAAGGGGATCGTGAAAGAGCCCGTTGCCACGACATTGCCGACCGAGCTGCCGACCATCGTGCCAAGCCCGGCGGACGCCGCCATCGCGCCCTTGGCGGCACCGCCGGTTTGCCGGCCCAGCCCCGCGTTGGCGATGTTCATGATGAAATCGCCGGTTTTCGTCGCCTGAAGCGTCGCGCCGAACATCATGAACATGAACAGATAGGTGGCCGCCACCTTGAGACCGGTGCCGAAGATGCCCTCGCTTGTATATGTTACCACGTAGACGAAACGCTGCACGTCCATGCCGGCATGGGAAAAGACCCCGGGCAGGCTGTCGCCAAAAAGCATGTATGCGCAGCTTGCCACCCCCAAGAGCACCAGCACGATGGACTGCCGGCGCGCGGCCTCGAGCGAGACGGCGATCAGCACCAGGCCAACCACCACGTCGCGTTGGGTCAGATAGCTCGATCCCCAGAGGTTCAGGAGGCGCTCATAGCCGATGATGACATACAGAAAGCCGCCAACCGCCGCGGCCGTCGCGAGGATATCGAGCGCCCATTGCGCCGCCCGCATCGCCGTCTTGTCGGAGCGTTTGCGCCCCAGAAAGGTGATCGACAGCGTCGCCGCGGCGAAAATCGCCAGATGGACCACCGTTGTCTTGTAGGGCCCGAAGAGGGTCGCGTAGACCATGTAGGCAAAAAGCCCCAACCCCACCGTCCGCAAAAGCAGCCCCAGGAGGTTGTCTGACCGCATGACGGCTGACATCAACGGTTCCTCCGGGCAGGGACCGGGCCGCCGGATGCCGTGGTGAAAGCGCCTGTCTCGGGGGCATCCACGTGTTCATCATCGATCGGCATTCTGTGGATCCTGGTCATGTCGACCCCTCTCGCCGGGAACAGGGAGGAGAGAGGTCTGCTCAAAAGAAAGAGGTGCGTCATCACATTTGCTGCTCCTCTGGGGCGGGGTGTTCCGGGGCGGTCCATGCGCGCGCCAACAGGTCGGCACAGCGTTCCGCCACCACGTAGGCGGCGGCATTGGTGTTGGATGAGGTGATGAACGGAACAACCGAGGCATCGGCCACCCGCAACGCGTCGACCCCGTGCACACGCAAATCCGGCCCCACGACGGACATGGCATCCGTGCCCATCTTGCAGGTGCCGACGGTGTGCCAACTGGTCTGGCCCGTGTTGCGTGCATAGGCCAGCAATTCCGCGTCGGTTCTGACCTCCGGGCCTGGCAGGACCTCACGTTTGATCAATCCGGAAATCTCGGGCGTTTCTGCCAGCGCGCGCAGGATCTTCAGGCTTTTTACCACGGTCTTGCGATCACCGGGGTCCGAGAGATACCGCGCCTTGATCACCGGATCATCCGCCGGATCGGTTGACCGGATGTGGATGCTTCCCCGCGACGCCGGCTGGAGCTGAAACGAATTCAGGCTGAAGCCGGGCCAGGGATCGATGCCCAGACCCTTGGCCATCGAAAACCGGTCTTTCCCCGTCACGTGCGCAACCTGCAGTTTCAGGTCGGGAGAGGCCAGGTCCGGATCGGTCTTGATCAGCGCATGTACCGTGACGGTCGACGTCGCCATCAGACCCTTGCGGGTGATGGCATATTTCAACGCCATCATCGCGCCGCGCACCGGGTTGTTCAGCGCATCGTTCAAGGTGATCGGCCGGTCGGTTTCATAGGTGATGCGCACGTTCAGGTGGTCTTGCAGATTGGCGCCGACACCGGGCAAATGCGCGACGCGGTTGATGTCATGCGCCCCAAGCACCGCGTCATCACCGATCCCGGAGCGTTCCAGGATCAGCGGTGAACACAGCGCCCCACCGCAAAGGATGACTTCCTTGCGGGCCAGCGAGATTTCCAGCCCGCCATCGGCTGTGCGCCACTCGACGCCAACCGCCTTGCCGTCTTCCACCACGACCCGATTGACGAGCGCGCCTGTCCTGACCGCAAGACCGGCACGGCCGCGCGCGGGCTTGAGATAGGCTTCTGCGCTGCAACGCTTTCCGTTCTTGACCGACAGTTGCAGGTAAGAGACGCCCTCGTATTTCTCGGCGTTGTAGTCCTGTGTGACCGGAATGCCCATCGACTGACAGCCGTGAAAGAAGGCTTCGGTGATTGCGTCCTTGTGGGCAATGTCGGTTACCTTGATGGGGCCGCCGACCCCGCGCCAGGCAGGATCGCCGCCCTTGCGGTCCTCGATCCGCTTGAACAGCGGCAACAGGTCCCGATACCCCCAGCCCGGGCAACCGGCGTCGCGCCATTTGTCATAGAGCAGAGGGTCGCCGCGCACGTATAACATCCCGTTGATGCTGCTGGACCCGCCCATAACCCTGCCCCGGGGCCAGAACAGGCGCGCGTTGTTCATTTCCGGTTCCGGTTCGGTCTCGAACGCCCAGAGGATGGATGGATCGGCGAGCATCCGGCCGACGCCCAGGGGGGTCGATATCCAGGGATGCCGCGCCTCCTCACCGGCCTCCAGCAGCAGGACCCGGAACCTGTCATTCTCGGTCAACCGCGCCGCCAGGGCGCAGCCCGCGGAGCCCGCGCCGACGATGATGAAGTCGAACGGATCAGACGCCATCGTTCTTGCCCATGAAGATGCGATCAAGGATCTTGGCGAGGAACAGGATCGCGAGCCCCGCCAACAGGCCTTGTCCGATCGAGGCATATTGCAACGCTTCGAGCACGTCTTCTCCCAGCCCTTTTGCGCCGATCAGGGAGGCAACGACCACGGTCAGCAGGCTGAGCAGGATGGTCTGGTTGATCCCGGCGCGGATACTGGGCGCGGCAAGCGGCAGTTCCACGCGCGTCATCAGGTACCATTCCGAAGACCCGTAGGCGATGGCGGCCTCGCGAATGGACTCCGGAACGCCCTGGATACCCAGAACGGTCAGGCGCACAACCGGCGGCATGCCGAAGATCAGACAGGTGACGACCGCGGCGGCCTTGCCGGTCCCGAAGAACGCGATGACCGGGATCATGTAGACGAATGTCGGCACGGTTTGCTGCATGTCGAGAATCGGCCGGATCACCCGGTAGAACCGGGGGCGCCGCGCCGCGTAGATCCCGAGAGGAATGCCGAGGCTGATGCTGATGCATGCCGCCGTGCCAAGCAGTGCCAGCGTCTGCATCGCAAGCACCCACAGGCCGACGGAGCCGATATAGGCAAGAAACACAGCCGCGATCACGGCAGATCGCATATTCGCGGACAGGGCCGTGATCCCGACGACAAAGGCCGCCACCACGATCCACGGGGTTTCGACAAAAACGGTTTCCAGCGCGTCCAGCACGACGCGGATACCGAAACTGATGCTGTCAAAAAAGCCGTCCCCGTGGATGGTCAGAAAGTCGAAAACGCTCTCGATCACGGTGACGGCATAGGTGCGGATGTCGGGTGTTGTCGGAAAGCTTTTGATGAAGGGGATGTCCAGCGCGAAGACGTAGAACGCGAAATTCACCACGTGAACGCCAAACACGAAAGCGACAGCGACCAGCAGCCGGGTGACCGGCGAGAGCCGGGACGGGTTTCGCGCCGCCCGCCAGGACGCAAACGACCGGGCCAGCAGCGGGTTGGCCAGAACGGCCATGACCAGACGCGCGACCAGGAACAGCAAAAGGCCGGTCAGGAACACGCCAAGGCGACCGGCTTCGATGTCCAGCATTTCCGCCTGGGCCTGGGCGATGATCTCTTCAAGTCCCTCGATGTTGCGCTGCAGGGCTTCGACGCTGCTCGACCCCTTGGCGACCGCGGTCTCCAGCTGCGCGTTGCGCAGTTCCAGCTGTTTTTCGATCGTTGCGATCCGGGCCCCGACGGATTGCGTCAGATCAGCCCAGAGGCCGCGCCCGACCAGGATCAGGGCCAGAGTCTCGACGATCGTAAAGGCCAGCAACCACTGCCACAGACCCCTGAACCCGAACCAGACCGGCCCCAGCAAAAGCGCCGCCCGGTTGACGGTCCAGACAAAGCCGCGGCTTTCCCCGATCCTGTGAAACGTCTCTGCGTAATAGGTCTCGTTCATTGCGCCAGTGAACTGTGCAATGGCGTTGTCACTGGTGCGCCTGGCAGATTCGCTCATTCCTGATCCCCGTGGATCACGGCCGCCAGCAGGTCGGATTTGGTGATGATACCGACCGGCTGTTCAGCGTCGTTCAGAAGCATGATCGGGCCCTCCGTGCGCGCAGACGCCTTGATGACGGTTTCGAGCCTGGCATCGGCGGAAATCCGAACGGTGCGCTCTGGTGGTGGCCCGTGCTGCGCCGTCCATGTGTCAAAATCCGTCATCAGCGCGCTCGCGCGAACGATCTTGAGGCGCGAGATGCCGGCGACGAAATCGCGCACGTAATCATCCGCGGGTGTCATGACGATTTCCTCGGGCGTGCCGATCTGGACAATGCCTCCGTCTCGCATGATCGCGATCCGGTCGCCGATCCGCACGGCTTCTTCGAGGTCATGCGTGATGAAGACCGTGGTCTTCTTCATGATCGAGGCCAGCTTCATGAGCTCGTTCTGCAACTGGCGCCGGATCAGGGGGTCGAGCGCGCTGAAGGGTTCGTCCATCAGCAGGATTTCGGAATCCGCGGCAATCGCGCGGGCAAGCCCGACCCTTTGCTGCATCCCGCCGGACAGCTCGTAGGCAAACTTGTCCGCCCATTCCGCGAGCTCCACCATTTCCAGCGCGGAATGCGCCCGCGCCAGTTGATGGTTTTGCGCAAGCCCGCGTATGGAGAGCGGAAGTGCGACGTTGTCCAGAACCGTCCGGTGCGGCATCAGCGCAAAGTTCTGGAACACCATCGCGATATGCTCGTTGCGAAACCTGCGCAGCGCTGCGGCATCAAGGTCCATGATCGCATCGCCGGCGACATGGATGTCGCCGAATGTCGGTTCCAGCAGGCGGTTGATGTGGCGCACCAGGGTAGATTTGCCGCTGCCTGAAAGGCCCATCACGCAGAAGAGTTCGCCTTCTGAAATGGAAAGCGAAACATCCGCGACGCCGATCACGCAATTGTGCCGCTCCAGCGCCTGGGCCTTGCTGATACGGCCGGACCGGATCTCTTCCAGGGTGGACGGATCGGAGGACCCGAAAATCTTCCAGACGTTCCTGAGCTCGATGGCTGCGTCCAAAGGCATTGTTCGAAATCTCGCTGGAGGGAAAACAAGATCGGCGCCGGGCAGGTTCCGGCCCGGCGCCGACCGGAAACCTCAGATGCCGAACCAGCTGTCGACGCGCTCTGCGTTCTGTTCGAGCCACTGGCGCACCAGCGTTTCGGGATCCTTGCCTTCATGGCCGATCTGGTAGGACCATCCGTTGACCGTCTCGATGTCGAGCTGGATGTTGGCCATCAGCTCGGTCGCAAGCGGCGCACGGTCTTCCAGGCTCTTTGACCAGGCCATCTGCATCGTGAGCGGTGCGCTGGCGCAGGTGATCTTGGAGCGTTCGAACCAGTCGTCCTCGGATTGCGCCACCAGCTTCCAGCAGCCGCTGCCATCGTTTTCCGGTTCTTCCAGCTGCACGAGGTCATACGCCTCCCAGACCGAATCCGGCTTGGCGCAGAAGGTCGCGTAGCCTTCGCGCTTCTTGACCGCATCTGCCATGGCGGCCTGGTTCACGCCGACCTCGGCGCGAACCCATTGCATGCTTTCGGACAGGCCGTAATCGCGGATTTTCACCATGTTTTCATTGGTCGAGACCCACCCGTTGCGCCCGATCCAGATCTCGCCCTTGCCGTCGCCATCCCGGTCCAGCTGTGCCGCGATTTCCGGGCGCGCGAGATCGAAAACGGATTTCACGTTCTGTTCCTCGTGGAAGTAGCGCGGAACGCAGAACCCGCCGGAGCCATGATAGGGTTTGCGGCTGTAATCGACGGTGCCGGCCTCTTCGACGTATTTCTTGTAGAACGAGCCCTGGTTGGGCAGCCAGGTGTCGGCGTGAATGTCATAATCACCCTCACCGGCGTGCATTCCCGCCCACACGGCCGAGTTTTCACCCGGTTTGGTTTCCACCTGATACCCGAGACGTTCCTCGAACAGGATCACCAGCAGGTGCTTGATCGCCTGGAATGACGGGTACGGGTTGTCGTTGATTGTAATGGTCTGGGCTGAAACGGCCGTTGTTCCCATGACCAGGCCGAAAATCGAGGCCGCGACGGTTCTGGAAAGGTTGCGCGTTTTCTCGGTCATCTGTGTTCTCCCCTCTGGGCCTGCGCCGAACAGGTCGGACAGGCATTGAATGCGCCAGCTGGCTGTTCATCCTGGGTTTCGCGGTTGGCCAGCTGTCCGAGCTTTCAAATTGTCCGACAAAAATGGACGGCAGAGTGCAAATTTTCGTCAGAATAGGCTATTGGTGACACAGGATCATCTTTTTGTATACAAAAAAAGAGAACGGGCGGTTCTTGGTGCCGCGATTTGCGCTGATGTCGTGAAAACAAGGGGAAATTCCGCCAGGAGGCTGGATGATGACGCGGAACGGAACGAATTCATGTCTGACAATCGCTTGTATCGGTGAGGCGCTGGATGTAGATATCTGATGATATACTGACGGCAGATCGTGCGGGAGTGGCGGGCGAATTGGCCGCTCGCCATCAATCAAGTCGCCCGAATTCGGCAAGGAGCCTGTTTTGAGTACGATCATCAACCTTCCCGCCAGCGCCCCCGATCGGGAGCTTGAAAACCGGACTGACACGCGAAAGGCCGCTGCGCGTGACACATCCCTGCGCGAGGCGACGCAGGCGTGGATCAGGGAGGCCATCCTGGCCGGGCGCTATCGGGCCGGCGAGAAGCTCATCGAGAGGGAGTTGAGCGAAAAAACCGGGGCCAGCCGGTCCGTTCTGCGTGAAGCCCTGTCCAATATCGAAGCCCGGGGGTTGATTGTCAGACAATCCTTCCGTGGATATTCGGTTGCCAAGCTTTCCACGCGCAGCATCTTCGAAATCTTCGAGCTGCGTGCCTCTGTCGAGACGCTTGCGGCGGAACTGTTCGCTGAGCGGGCCAGCGATCAGGAAGTCGAAGAGATCGGCGCGGCGTTCAAGGCCATCGAAGAGGGGATCCAGCTGGGTGATCTCAAGAGGATTCGAACCGCCAAGGACCAGTTCTTTGGGATCCTGTTCTCTGGTTGCCGCAATTCGGAGATCCGGCGGGCGTTGGAGAACGTGATCGACCGCATCTCTTACCTGCGGACGCAACTGATGAGCGATCCGCGGCGACGGCAGGATTCGCTGGTGGAAATGCGCCTTCTGGCGGAGGCCCTGCAAGACAGGAATCGGGTGGAAGCCCGCGCGGCATCCCTGGCCCACCTGGAATCCGCGCGCGATGCGCTCATCAATCAACTGTCTGTCGAGGCCAATTCCAAGGTTGCCGCGGCAATCAAGAGAGTCCCTCGCGATGGCTGACCGGGCCGCGGTCTTGATGACGCCGAGGCCGCGCCGGAAGCAATCACGCATCCCCGGGCCAGCCCGGTTGCACCCCTGCGACGAAATCGCGTTGTGATTTCAACCGGTAAACGCGCCGGTCCGGCCGCTGTGCAGGCTGCATGACGGGCCGGATTCAGCCGTTGTGGAACACCGGCGACAAAAAAGATGGAATATCGCGCCGGACCCCGGAACCAGACGGGCGGTCGATCGTTGTCGATGCATGTTCACTGCAATGAAAGGCGTTCAAAATGAACTGGGATCAAATCCAAGGCAACTGGAAGCAACTGAAAGGCAACGTCAAATCAAAGTGGGGCGAGCTGACGGATGACGAGGTGGATCAGATCCAGGGCGATCGAGAAGCGCTGGAAGGCAAGATCCAGGAGAAGTACGGAAAGTCCAAGGAAGAAGCCAGAAGGGAAATTGACGAGTTCCTGTCCTCTGTCTGACCGGTTCGCGTTTGCGCCGCCGCGATCCTTTGCCGGCCTGTTCAAGATTGAGTAGTTTACCAGTTGCACAGAAGGCCGATCCGGATTCGTGCCACGCGAAAAGGATTGGAGATCGACGTGCGGACACCTCGTGAGTTACTCAGGTCCTTTCGCGGATTTCTGACCATCCCGGCCGCCATAAGCCTATCGGGTCTTGTGGCGGTCGCCTTGGTTTTCGCGGTGGAGCGTCATCTGGTCAAATGGCAGTGGCCGATACCGGCCTACCTGATCATTCCGGGCGACACCGCGAGCAATGTGTTGGGCGCAATCGCCGCCGCGTCCATGTCCGCACTTGTCATGGTCTATTCGATCGTGCTGCTGGTCTACACACTGGCCGCAGGGTCGATCGGGCCGCGTCTGCTCCAGCGTTTCGGAGAAGACCGCGTCAATCAGGTTGCGGTCGGGTCGCTTGGCGCCACGTTTCTCTACAGCCTCATTGCGATGTGGCTGATCCGGGAGAACGCGTCGCTCAACCTGGTCGTCGGCGTTGCCATTCTTTACGCCATCATCTCGGTTCTGTTGCTGCTTCTCTTTGTTCACACCGTGTCAACGCGCGTGACCATCGACCAGGAAGCAGCGCGCATATCCGAAACACTGGATCGCCAGATCGATGCGGCAATTGAAGTCAGTTCGGACATGCATTCGTCTGACATCGCCTCGCCGGATGGTGCGCCCATGATCGTATGTTCCGCCGGATCGGGATACGTGAACTCGATCGAGGCCGACGTGATGGCGAAGGCGTGCAAAGAGGTCGACGCCGTCGTCATATATGCGGTTCGACCCGGCGATTTTCTGGCCGAGACGGATGTCGTGGCCGAGATATATGGCAGTGCGGACCACGGGCTTGAGAAAATTGTCCTTGCGGCGGCGCCGTTGATACCCGCCCGGGATCCGAACGGCGACATCCGTTTCTCGGTGCATCTGCTGGTCGAGATCGCGCTCAGGGCGCTGTCACCGGGCGTCAACGACACGTTCACCGCCATCGTGTGCATCGACCGGTTGTCGGCGTCACTTGCGCGGGCCTGGGCGTCGGGTCTTTGTGCCGGTGTCTGCAGGGACGAAGACGGCGCGGTGCGGGTTGTCTATCCGTCGATTACCGCGCGGTCGCTGTTTCTTGACTCGATACCACCGCTTCGCCGGGCCGCACGCGGCAACGGGCTTGTAACCGCCGCGATCATCCGGGCTTTGAAGCGTATCGCGCGATCAGTGCCGGTGCGGGACCAGGACACGGTAAAGAGCGAATTGGAGTACCTGGCCCAGGAAATCCGCATGAGCAACGCGTTGGAACACGAGATCGAGGCAATCTGCGACGAGGTCAAGGAGGCCATCAGAACCATCGGGGCGCCGGGGCAGCAGCGAGCGGCAAGACGCTAGGTAAACGGGGCGGGGCAGGCCGGTCGGGACATTGCCTTGAAAGCCGGATGTCAAAAGGTCTTGCACGCGATGTTGCCGGTTGTTTCCGGCATTTTCCGCATGAATGTGTTGATCCGGGCCCGGTATGGGCCCGGCAAATCCGGCATGATGCGCATCTGTTCGGGAGATCGTCCGGATCGCGTCAGCCAAACCGGTCAACCAGGGCGCTGCGTCCCCGGCTCACCCGGCTCTTGATTGTGCCGGCGGGGCATTTCTCGCGGCGCGCGACTTCGTCCACGGAGTATCCGAACGCGCCAACCAGGACGAGCGCTTTCATCTGTGACCGGGGCAGCGCCCTGATCCTCTGCGTCACTTCCTTCAGAAGCAGGGCGTCTTCCTGTGCGCCCCCGGTCGCGCAAAGCGCGCTGCTCGCCATGTCATCGGTCAGTTCGACCTCGCGCTTCTGGCGCCGCTTTCCTGAGCGAAACAGGTTTTTCAGAATGGTGAACAACCAGGCGCGGAGGTTGGTGTCAACGTCGAATTTATCACGATTCAACAAGGCCTTGAGCATGGTCTCCTGCACCAGGTCATCAGCCAGTTCGACATCCCGCACCAAGCTGCAAGCATAGGCTTTCAGGTTCTTGTGATACTTGAGCAGCCCAAGGTCAAAGCGTTCGCCATCGGTAAGATCGACGGTCTTGCCACCCAGTGTGGACGAAACAGGAATATCGGAAAGCGTACCGTCCGGCATTGTTTACCCCCAGAAAATCAAGCACCGACCGGGAGCCGGCCGGGCTGTAAGCGCGTTGTTTGAAGGGAGCATCGCGCGGTTGTCAGGGCGCGTCCTTAAACTAGTACATAGCTGCCCGGATCCGTCCCAAAAAAAGCCTGCTGGAGAAAATTGGAACGAAAGCGCGAGGCGTGCGTTCACTATGACAAGAGCGGAAGACGCACCGGGATCGGAACCACCCGCGCAAAGCGTTTCGGCGGGGAAAGCAAAGCCGAGATCGTTGTCGGACAAGAACCGTCTTCGCCACCAGGGCCACAGCAGACACACGCGTACCGGCGCAAAGTTGGGAGGTTAAGGCAATGGAGAAGAGAGAGGATCAAGGCGATGAAACCGGTTGTTCCAACGTGTACGGGATCGCGGCCTTGTCATTGCTTGAGGCGATAATCCTGACGTTGCAATCCAAGGGGGTTCTGTTGTCTGACGAGGTCGATGAGGCATTCGATGCCGCGATTGCCGCGCACAGACACAGTCACGACGGACATTCGTCTTCCGAGAACGTACAGGCCGCCGCAATCCTCAGCAGGCTTCAGGTCGAGGGCAACTCTGTCAGGCTGGACCTTTGACGCAGGAAGTGGTCCTATGGATCGTGATTTGGACTCAAAGATCACCGTCATGAACGGAACAACACCGTGGACATCGCCGAGGAAGCCGGGTTAATCCAATTGACCGAGATCCTGCTCAAGAAAATATCCGGCTTCTTTGATGTGACCGACGAGGTCAAATCGACCTTCGCCGAGATCTGCACCGATCTGCAAGAATTCGATGCAGGTACGGTTATCGTGTCCCAGGGCGGCGACTATGGCGACATCTTTCTGCTGGAAAGGGGATGGGTTGTTCGGTCGCGCAGTCTTGAGAACGGTGCGCGCCAGATCGTGAACCTGGCGTTGCCGGGCGATTTCGTGGCGATGAACGCCCTTTTGTTCGCGACATCGGACTTCGAATTGAGCTGCAAGACGGACATCGCGGCGTTTCGGTTGCCGGCTGATCGTCTTGGCAATGCGCTGATGCGCGATTCAATGCTGTCGGCCGCATTGTTCTGGGTCAATGCGCACGAGGAAAGCCTGTTGGCGGAACGCATCGTTTCGCTGGGACGCCGGTCCGCGCGGCAAAGGACGGCTCATGTCCTGTGCGAATTGATGGCAAGGCTGGAGATTATCGGCATCACGGACCCCGAAAAGTTCGTCATACCGATGTCGCAGGAAGATTTCGCCGACATTCTTGGCATTTCCGTTGTCCACATGAACAAGACGTTGCGGGCTTTCGAGCGCGACGGGGTCATTTCTTTCCGTAACGCGCTGCTCCTTGTCCTGAACCGGACGAGACTGGAACAGGCCGCCGGATTCGAAAGCGGCTACCTGCAGTTCACGCGCAGGTCCGATCGCCATGCCTGGCGTCCGGGGCGGTTGATGGCAGGCGTCTAGCAACAGCCACGCCCGCAATTTTGCGATCTGAAATGGAACCATCCGGCAGGGTGCCCGTTGACATGGGTCCCTGGCGTGCGACCGGTGCAAGGGTTCGGTCCTTCACCGCTCGCTTTTGCGGGGGCAGATAGCTTCACCCGCGCGTGATCTCGCGGGAAGGCAGGATTTGAATGGAGTGGAGCGGATATGTTCGAACTTACTGGCATCGGCGGGATCATCATTCTGGCGCTCGATATCTGGGCGTTGATCTCGATTTTCGGATCAAGGGCATCGACCGGTCACAAGGTGCTGTGGTCCCTGCTCGTCATTGTCCTGCCGGTCCTGGGGTTCATCATCTGGTTTGTCGCCGGGCCGCGCTCTGCCGTGTAGGTGCAGGCGGCAGGGTGGCCCGTGCCCGGCGGTGACGTTCGCCGGGCCGCGCATCATCCGGAACCCGGACTCCGCCCGGACCTTCAGACCTGCCTGCCTTTCGGCACGCCGGTGGATCCGCCGAGAAACGCGCCGATGCGCCTTGTCGCGTGGATCTCATCCAGGATGATCTTGACGACAATCAGGATGGGAACTGCGACGATCATGCCGATCACCGACCAGATCCAGGCGAAGAAGGCGACCGCGAGAAACACCACGGTCGTGTTGAGTTTCAGCCGGTTCGATAGCAGCTTGGGCGTGATGAGCTGACCTTCGACGCTGCTCAGGGCCATGTAGGTCAGGAAAACCCCGATGGTCGGCCACAGTTCCTGAAACTGCGAGAAGGCGGCAAGTGCCGCAAACGCCGCCCCCGCCAAGGCCCCCAGAAACGGAATGAAATTCAGGGCAAAGGCGACAAAGCCGAAAACCTGGGGGTTTGGCAGGCCCCAAAGCAACATCGCCAGGGTAATTGTCACGCCCAGCCCCGTGTTGATCAGCATGATGCTGCCCAGGTAATGTCCCAGCTTCCTTTCGACCAGCTTGACCACTGCTACTGCGCTCTTCTTGTCTTCGAACCGACCAAAGGACTCGACAATCTTGACGATGAAAAGGTCGCCCGAGGAGATCAGGAAAAACAGCAGGACAAGGGTAAAGACGATCTGTCCCACGATTGCCGGTGCGCGTCCGACGACCCGCACGATGAAGTTGTCCTGTGCGACGACCTTCACCTCGACGGCGTCGGCGTCGCTGTCGGAGGACAGGGCTTTTTCGGCGGCGTCGGCGGTTTCGTTCAACTTTTCGATCGCACCGCCATGCCCGGAAATCTCCTTTGAGAAGTCCTGGATCAACTGCGGCAGATCGTCGATCAATTCGGCCGTGGGTTCGGCAAAGGTCAGAAGCGCATAGGCCAACCCCAAGGACAGGCACAGGATGATTCCGAACGCAGTAAGCGGGCTGGGCACACCCAACCGGCGAAGCCGGCGCTGAAACGGGCCAACGGTGAGATATCCAAGGACGGCCGCGGTGATGGGCGTGAGGAAGTCCGCCGACCAGGCGAGCGCCTGGATGAGCATGAGCAGGAATATTCCGATGATGGCCCAGTTGGCGTCGGATCTCATGTATCATTCCCGGCGCGGGTTTCGCCGAGGGTGTCGGCCTTGGCCGCGCCTCGTGCGCCCATTGGACGATCCGGTCCGGTTGTCGTGTCGACCCTGGTCTGGGCTTCCATCTCGGCATTGATCTGGCCGCCCAGGAGCACAGTGAAAGCCGATATCCAAAGCCACATGATCATTGTGAAGATACCACCCAGTGCGCCGAAACTTTCGTTGTAGGACGCAAGACTGCCGACATAGTAGGTAAACCCGACAGAGGCGACAAGCCAAAGAACGCAGGCCACCAGCGCTCCGGGAGTCACCCAGTTCCATTCGGCGCTGCGCCGCGAGGGCCCGATCCGATAGATGACGGCAAGCCCCGCAAGTGCGACGCCGGCCATGACAACCCAACGGAACGCATTGGCCAGCCATTCGCCGATCAATGGCCATTCGACAATCGACAGGATCGCAGGAACCGCGATGATCAAAAAGATGCCGGCCAGAACGCCCGCGACCAGAAGCGCGGTCATCATCAGCACCTGAACATTCAGCCAGACAAAGCCGCGTTTTTCTTCTTCGTCATAGATCAGGTTCAACCCCATGACGAGATTGGCCACCCCGCGGGAAGCTGACCAGAAAGACAAAACCAAACCGACGATGGCCGCGAGGCCCAGCCCCCTGCGATCGGCGCCGATGACCTCGGTTGCCTGGTTTTCGATGATCGACAGCACGTCTTCGGGCACGACCCCGCCGAATGCCACCAGCTGATCCAGGATGGTCTGTGGTTCCACCACCAGGCCGCCCACCGCGAGAACGGCGCCAATCGCGGGAAACAGGGCCAACAAACCGTAAAAAGCCACCCCCGCCGCAATCAGGCTGACCCGGTTGGTCACCAGCCGGTTCCTTATGCGCCAGGAAATGTCGAACCACCCGGTTGCCGGAATCCGGCCTGGTGTTTTCGCGTTCCGTCCTCGGGTCATTGCGCGCGTTTCCCTAGGCTTTGCCGCCTGCTGCCCCGCGCGATGCGGACCGCTCCAGTTCGTCCTTGAAGACGCGGTCGGCTTGTCGGAATAGATCGTTTCGGGCCTCGTGGGCCGCGTCGTTCTGCATCCGGAGGAGCATGACCCCGCCCACGGTCGCGCCGATGGCAAGGGCAATCCCGCCCATGGCAACGGGATTGCCCTGCACCACATCCCTTGTTTTACGGGCGCCCGCGCGCATGGCGTCAACAGCCGCCTCGGCGGCGTCGGCCGCGGCCTGGCGGGCCTGGACAACGCGCGCCCGGGCTTCCTCTGAAAGCGTTTCGGTGCCTTCCGTTACGCGGTCCCGAAGCGATTTCGCGTCTTGCGCCAAACGCGCGATGCGCGGGTCCCCGACAGTGCGCGTGCTTTCGAAACGCGGGGCCGGTCGCGGCTCGGCTGGCAAGGCAGCGGGGTTCTGCGCGTGCGCGGGCGTCTGCGGCGCAGCGGCGCGGGGCAAGGATGCCGAATGGTTCGGCGCGCCGAGTGCCATCCATGCCAGCCCTGCCAGGATCAATCCGGCCGCCGCCGGCTTCTCACGCCCGCGGTCGATGATCTTGCGCGCAAGGTCGTCGCACAGGTCCGAGCCCATGTCGCGCACCCGTTCGCCAATCGATGCGCTGATATTCTCGTAGGAGAGCGTGTCGTGCAGTGAATTCAGCGTTTTTCCCAATTCGGCGCGTTCGCGCTCGATGGCGCGCTGAATTTCGTCGACGGTGCGTCTGTCGCTATCCATTGGCCGCATCCTTCAAGGTCCTGGCATCCTGTTTCACGCTTTGGAACGCGCGTGTCGGTGCCATCTTTGCGGCTTTCAGGTCGCTGACGCCTTTTTGAGCCATCAGGAATGCGGAAACCGTCAGCGTACACCCGACGATCAGGGCCGCCCAGCCGTCCGCCAGGCCAAGTTCACCCAGCGCCGCGACCAATGCGGCAGCCAGCACGTTCAGCGACACGAGGGCGACGACAACCGCGCCGACCAGCAAGCCGATCGCGACAACCGCTTGTGCCGCGCTTTCAGAGAGTTCGGCCCGCGCAAGCCGCAACTCTTCCCGGATCAGCGTGCTTGTCTGGGAAAGCGCCTGGCCGACCAGTTCCGGTGTCGAAACATCGGGTGCCGTCCTCATGTCCGACCCCTGTCATGCGAGATCATCCGGGACAGCGAATATCCCAGAAGCGCGGCAGCGCCCGCAAAGAGCAGCGGGTTGCGCCGGGCAAAATCCTTTACGCTGCTGCCCAGGTCCTGGATGTCCCGATCCCGGATGGCATCCGAGACATCTGCGAGGCTCTGCGCCAGTTGGCCGAAGGTGCGTTCATGGATCGACCCGTCCTGCAACGACGCGGCGGCGCTGCGCAGGCTGTCGCCGACGCGGTCAACCGCATCGCCCACGGTCTGTGCTGTCTGCTCGGCGGTTTTCTGTGTCTGATCGGCCAGCTCCGAGGCACCCGATGTCAAGGCATCTGTCGCTGCATTGACCGCGCCGGTTGTGACACGGCCGGTTTCTTTCAGTTTCTCTTGCGCGGTTTGACCGCTTTTCGTCCGGGCCGGGCCCTGTCCCGATTCGAGAGGCGTGTTCGCGCTTTCCGGGTTTTCGTGACTTTTCTTCGTCATGTCCAACTCCCGTCAAAATGCGATCTGGATTACGGCGAGGACGACAACAACGACCCCGATGATGTAGAAGATGTTCCTCATTGGACGAGTCCCTTCTGAAATTGGAAATTTGCCGACAGAAAAGGCCGCCCGCGATGGCGGGCGGCCCCTGGTGCCTTTAGTCCCAGAAGCCTTCGTCCAGGTCCTTGCGTTCCATCAACTGGTCCTTGGAGATCCCGGTGACGAGGCTGTAGTTGCGGTCATCGACCGGCACCAGCCTGACGCCGTCCATTTCGATGAAGACATGCTTGTCGCCGATGTCCAGGAACCCGCCAACCTCGGCGATGACGCCGATCATCTGACCCTCGCGGTTCAGAACCACATCTTCGATTTCGCCGATATTGTCCCAGCTGTCTTCGACTTTGTCGAAGGTCTGATCGGCATGCCATGCCATGCTGCCATCGGTATTGGTGGTGTAGACCTCGGCGCCCGTAATGTCGCGGGTGCGGATCATGTCGGCACGGTTCAGGTCGGCTTCTGCAGCCAACGGAGAGGCAAATGCAAGAAGCAGTATTGTTGCTGTCGTCGTTCTCATGTTGTTTCCCTTTTCGGTTTGATGGAAGGTCAACGAGCGAGCAGGCAATCGGTTCAATCCACGGACGAAGAAATCCGAAGTGAACCGTATGGCTCAAACGACGTTGGTACCCGGAGCGACGGGCAGGCCAGACACGCCCCACCGCTATTCTCGGACAGTGTTGCGGTCGCGGCCGCCAGACAATTGAGGACGCAAGGCATGACGGAAGAGCAGGAAATCAGTGAAGCGGCTTCCTTGAATTCAAGGCAACTCTACGAAATCATCCGGCGCGAAGGCGATGAAGAGCTTGAGCGGCCGGCGAATTCGCTGGTCTGGTCTGGAATCGCTGCCGGCGTGCTGATCAGCTTTTCGGTGCTTGGCGAGGCCATCCTGAGAGCCTACCTGAACGATGCGCCGTGGCGATTCCTGGTCGAGAATTTGGGCTATAGCCTTGGGTTCCTGCTGGTCATTCTGGGCCGGATGCAGCTGTTCACGGAAAACACGATCACGACGGTTTTCCCGCTGGTCGGGAGAAAGACCATGTCGTGCTTTCTTGCCGTGCTCAGGCTCTGGGGCATTGTACTTGCAGCCAATATCGCCGGGACGGCCGTGGCTGCGGCTTTCATCGCCTATTCCGGGGCATTTTCGGCCGATCTGTTGCAACACGTCGCTGATCTTTCGGCCCATGCAACCGGGTTTTCCGCGCTTGAAGGGTTCGTCCGGGCCGTGCCGGCCGGAATACTCATCGCCTCCATCGTCTGGATGCTGCCCGGCCAGAAAGGAAACGATGTCGTGCTGATCGTTCTGTTCACATGGCTGATTGCCGCCGGCGACTTTACCCACGTCATCGCAGGTTCCGTCGAGATGTGGTTCATGATCTTCGAAGGGCAACTGTCGGAATTCAGGGCCGTTTTCGGGTTTTTCCTTCCGGTTCTGTTCGGCAATGTCATCGGCGGAACAGCCGTTTTCACAATGCTCGCATGGGGGCAAGTGGCGGCCGAGGTCGAACCTGCGGAAACCTGAACGCAGCAACATGATACAGGCGATGGTGCGTTTGGCCTGTTCCGCTTGTCGTCCCGCATCAGCAAGGCAACCCGGGTTGTTGGATCTGGCGCCAGACTGCACCAGGTGGGCGGTGCATGCGGGCCGGCAGGCCATGCGCTTGGGGTTCGGAACGTCGATCCTTTGCGCCCCGACCGCCGCCTGTTTCAAGCGACGGTCGGGCAAATCCCCGATCAAGAAACGTCTTCAGCGCCCCGGGATCACCTATACATCCTTGCCGCCGGTGAAGTGGAACTCTGCGCCAGTGCGGATGCCAGAGGGCCAGCGCATGGTCATTGTTTTCAGGCGCGTGTAGAACCGCACGCCTTCCATGCCGTGGATGTGGTGGTCGCCAAAGAGTGACCGTTTCCAGCCGCCAAACGAATGATAGGCCACCGGTACCGGGATCGGCACGTTGACACCCACCATGCCGATCTGGGCGCGGGCCCAGAAATCGCGGGCGGCGTCACCGTCCTGGGTGAAGATCGCGGTGCCATTGCCGTATTCATGGGCGTTGATCATGTCGACGGCCTCTTCGTAGCTTTGCGCGCGCACGACAGAAAGGACGGGTCCGAAGATTTCGTCGGTGTAGATCGACATGTCTGTGGTGACGTTGTCAAAGAGGCACCCGCCGATGAAGTAGCCATCCTCGTACCCCTGAAGGCTGATGTCGCGGCCATCGACAACCAGGTTCGCGCCTTTTTCAAGGCCCTGGTCGATATAGCTGTGGATGCGGTCGTAGCTGGCTTTCGAGATGACCGGCCCCAGCTCGGACTCCGGGTCGGTATAGGGCGCGACTTTCAGCGCGCGGATGCGTGGTTCCAACGCCTCGACCAGCCGATCGGCGGTTTTCTCGCCCACGGGCACGGCGACGGAAATGGCCATGCAGCGCTCTCCGGCAGACCCGTATGCCGACCCGATCAGCGCATCGGTCACCTGGTCCATGTCAGCATCAGGCATGACGACAAGGTGGTTCTTTGCGCCGCAAAGCGCCTGAACCCGTTTCCCGTTCGATGTCCCGCGAGAATAGATGTATTGGCCGATGGCGGTCGAGCCGACAAAACTGACCGCATCGACGCGGGGGTTGTCGAGAAGTGCATCGACCGCCTCCTTGTCGCCGTTGACAACGTTGAAGACACCTTTTGGAAGCCCCGCCGCGGCAAGCAGTTCCGCGATGCGCATGACGACCGAGGGGTCGCGCTCGGACGGCTTCAGAACAAAGGTATTTCCGCAGGCGATGGCGACGGGATACATCCACAAGGGCACCATGGAGGGAAAGTTGAATGGTGTGATACCGGCCACGACGCCGACGGGCTGGCGCACGCTGAAGCTGTCGACTCCGGATGAGACGGCCTCGGAATATTCGCCTTTCAGAAGCTGGGGAATGCCGCAGGCAAACTCGACCACCTCGATCCCGCGGGCGATTTCGCCCCTGGCGTCCGGCAGGGTCTTGCCATGTTCCGCGGACAGCAGTTCGGCCAGCTCGTCCGTGTGTTTCTTCAAGAGATCGCGGAATTCGAACATGACCATGGCGCGTTTCGCGGCTGGTGTTGCGGCCCAGCCGGGAAGCGCCGCGGCGGCGGTTGCGACGACCTGGTCCACATCTTCCTTTGATGCCAGCGTCACCTGGCCCGATACGGCGCCGGTGGCCGGA
This sequence comes from uncultured Rhodobacterales bacterium, assembly GCA_964351155.1. Taxonomy (GTDB): domain Bacteria; phylum Pseudomonadota; class Alphaproteobacteria; order Rhodobacterales; family Rhodobacteraceae; genus CAYGNE01. Next base: position 21,391 of record CAYGNE010000028.1, read on the forward strand.
TTATAAATGTCGGAAGTGCGCGTTGACGTGCCGGACCAGGTTTCGTTCGACAGAAAGTGTGTGACAGGGCTCATTCAAGTGTCCTTTGGTTGATTGTGGGCTCAGGGCCCGTAGGCGACGGCTGGCAACCAGGTCGCCAGAGACGGAAAGAGGAAGATCACGCCGACCGCGATCAGCTGGATCGCCATGAAGGGAATGATGCCCTTGTAGATCGTGCCGGTGGTCACGCCCCTGGGAGCCACGCCTTTCATGTAGAACAGCGCAAACCCGACAGGGGGCGTGATGAAGGATGTCTGCAGGGTCACGGCGAACAGCACGGCGAACCAGACGAGGTTGACGTCCATGTCCAGCAGGACCGGCGCGATCAGGGGCAAGAGGATCAGCGTGATCTCGATCCAGTCCAGCACGAAACCAAGAAGAAACGCGATGAACAGGATCACGATCACCACGCCGCTGGGACCGAATGGCAGGCTGGTCAGCGCGTCTTCGATCAACTCGTCACCGCCGAACCCGCGCAGAACAAGGGCAAAAGCCGTGGCGCCAACGAAGAGGGCAAAGATATAGGACGTGGTTTTCATGGTCCCCTGCAGCACATCGCGCAGGCCCGCGAAAGTCAGTCGTTTGCGCAAAAGTGCCAGCAAGGTGGCGCCAAGCGCGCCAACGCCTGAGGCCTCGGTCGGGGTGGCAATGCCAAGGAAGATGCTCCCCAGAACAGCGATAATCAGCAGGGTTGGAGGAATGGTGGATTTCAGCACATTGAGGACAAGCGCGAGGCGGACCGGTTCGGCGTCTTTCGGGGCCGGCGCGACGCCGGGTCGCAGCCACGCGTAGACCAGGATGAAGACACCATAGAGCAGACCCAGCATCAGGCCGGGCAGCATGGCCCCCATGAACAGGTCCCCGACCGAAATGCGGATCTGGTCGGCCATGAGGACCAGCATGATCGAGGGCGGGATCAGAATGCCAAGGGTGCCGGTTGCACAGACCACGCCGCAGGCCAGCGACGCGTCATAGTGGTGTTTCAGCATCAACGGAATGCCGAGGATGGCCAGCAGGACCACGGCGGCGCCGATGATGCCGGTCGAGGCGGCCAGCAAAACGCCGATCACCACGACGGTGATCGCAAGCCCGCCGCGCACGCGCCCGAACAGCTTGGCCAGATCGGTCATCAGGTCTTCGGCGATACCCGATTTGTCCATCATGATCCCCATGAAGACAAACATCGGCAGGGCGACAAGCACCCAGTTGTTCATCACCGCATAGATGCGGTCCACCACGATCGAGCTGTAACCCCAGTCCACGCCGAAAAACGTGTCGAGATAGGTGTCGGACAGCACCGAGATGACCGTGAACGCAACGGCAAGACCGCCCATGAGCCAGGCAACCGGATAGCCGGTAAAGATCAGGGCAACAAAGCTGACGAACAGCGCGATGGCCATGTATTGTGCGGGGTCGCTGACCATATCAGGCATCCCCCGTCGCCGGTGCCGCGCCGTATCTGAGGGTTGCCAGAACGCGCAACAGTCGCGCCAAACCGACCAAGAGCAACAGCACGAAACTGAACAGAAGGCAGCCCTTGATCAGCCATCTGGCAGGAAGACCATTGGCCGATGTCGAGGTTTCATTGGTCTGCCAGGAGAGTTCGACGAAGGGGATCGCGTAGATGATGACGAATACCACGAATGGCAGGAAGAGAAGCGTCAGGCCCAGGAATTCCAGCACCATCCGGGTCCGCAATGACAAGCGGTCGTGCACGACATCCACCCGCACATGGCCGTCAGAAATGAACGTGTAGGACAGTCCGACCAGCCAGGCGGCGGCGTAGAGATACCATTGCAGTTCTTCCAGTTCGATCATGCCCTGACTGAACACATAGCGCAGGATGACATTGCCGATGATGACGGCCAGCAGCACCAGCCATAGCCAACTGAACGCTTCGCCAATCTTGCCCACGACAATGTCGATCACACGGCTGATCCTTGTGTCGCGCATGACCTCGTCATCGTGATGATGCAGATCGCCCGCACGGACTGCGCCGATTTGCTCGTCTTCTTCCTTCATGCCCGGTCCCCCCAGTTCCTGAACCCAATGCAACAGCCCGGCCCGTTTCCGGGCCGGGCTGCCACGCGATCAGTCTATTCTGAAAAGTCAGTCAAAGTCGCGCGGCAGGTAGCCGAGCTCTTTCCAGATCTGGTAATCGGCGTGGAAAGCCTTCTGCGATTCCCAGACCCGGGCAAAGTCTGCATCTTTCTCGGCTTCCTCGGTCATCACTTCCAGTGTCACCCGCTTGAGTTCCTGAATGACGTCGTCAGGCAATTTGGCCGCGGTCACGCCCTTGTCGGGGAAACTCCTGATCTGAGCGCCCTGCAACGCTTCGCCGGTGGTCAGCGCGCGCATTGTCGCCGCTGTACAGGCCATTTCGAACAGTGCCTGGTCGGAAGATGACAGATTGTTCCACTCGTCCAGATTGATCAGCAGATGCGTCGAAGTGGATGGCTGGTGCCAGCCCGGAAACAGGTTGTACTTGGCGATCTTGTGGAACCCCAAGATTTCATCGATCGCCGGCATGGAATACTCCGTGGCGTCGAGCGTGCCTTTCTCAAGTGCGGCAAAGATCTCGCCACCGGCCATCAGGGTTGCCGAGGCACCGATGCGGTTCAGCACCTGGCCGCCCAGACCCGAGAACCGGATTTTCAGGCCTTCAAGGTCGCTGAGATCACTGATCGGGGTCCGGAACCAGCCCGCGGTTTCCGGCCCGATCGTGCTGCACAGAAGCGGGTGGATGTTGTGCGCAGCATAGATTTCTTCCGCGAGTCCATGGCCTTCGCCCTCGAACCACCACGCGGCATATTCCCAGGGCTCCATGCCGAACGGCACGGCCGAAAACAGCACGGCCGACGGGATGCGCCCCTGGTCATAGGCCAGGTAATTGTAGGCCGCGGGCAGGTTGCCGCTGCTGATCGAAGGCGAGATTTCCAGCGGCGGCACGATCTTGCCCGGCTCGAAAATCTTCAGTTTGATCCGGCCATCGGTCGCCGCGTCCAGCGTTTCGGCGACGCGGGCAATCGGATCTCCCAGTGCCGGCCAGCCAGTATTGAACGTGGCCTGAACCTTCCAGCGAATTTTCTCCTGCGCTTCGGCGGACGTTGCCAAACCAGCGCCAAGGCATAGCGCGGACAGAGCCGCAATGCCGACGGCGCGACGGCCGAGGCTGGTCAGTTTTTGGGTCTTGGTGGTCATATTCTGGTTCCTCCACAGTTGATATCTGGTCTTGTCAGGTGTCGATCCCTTTTGGACAGGAAACCGATGATCGGGCGGTCAGGCCCATGCCTCGTGATAAAGGTCTGTTATTTCCTGGGCGCTTCCCACGCGCGGATTGTTGCCCGGTGCGCCGGAACGAACGGCATCCTCGGCCATGTGGTTGGCGGCCTTGTCATAGGCGGCCTTGTCGATCCCGAAACCTGACAGGCTGGGCACGTCGAGCCGGTCGTTGTAGGCATAGAGACCGTCAACCAGCGCGGCAGATGCCGCCTCATCGCTGTCGTTGTCATCGGCCAGGCCAATCACGCGGGCACAGGTGGCATAGCGGGACAGGGCCGACGATCTCGAAAATTCAGTGACGGTCGGCAGCAGCATCGCATTGCTCATCCCGTGGGGCACGTGAAACAGGCTGCCAAGGGGGCGGCTCATCGCATGGACCAGCGCGATAGACGCGTTGGAGAATGCCAACCCGCCGAAAGTGGCCGCCAGCATCAGTGCTTCGCGGGCGGGCAAATCCTCGGGATCGGCATAGGCCGCGTCCAGATTCGCCGCCACCAGGCGCATGCAATCGAGCGCCATGCGATCCGAGTAGAGGCTGGCCTTTTTGCTGACATAGGCCTCAATCGCGTGGGTCAGCGTATCCAACCCGTTGTCTGCGATCAGCCGTTTCGGTTTGGTCAGCGTCAACTTGAAATCGACAATGGCCGCGGTCGGCACAAAACCTTCGCCGCGGCAGGAAATCTTTTCCCGGCTGGCGTCGTGGATCACAACAGTATGGTGCGTGACCTCTGACCCCGTGCCCGCTGTGGTCGGGATGGCCAGCATCGGCAGGCCAGGTGTGTCAGACTGCTTTGGCGGGCGGTAATCCTGTATGTCGCGGCTGCCCTGGGACATCACGGCGATCGCCTTGGCCGCGTCGATCGGGCTGCCGCCACCCAACCCGATCACCGCATCATGCGCGCCACTCTCAAGCGCCTCGATCCCGGCCAGTACAACCGTATCCGTTGGATCAGGAAGAATGGCGTCAAAAACCGACGATGTCAGCCCGGCCTCGCTGAGCAGGTTCTGGACACGCGCAGCCATGCCGCTTTCAGCCATGAACCTGTCTGTCACGATCAGCGGATTTCTGATGGCTCCCGCGCGACCCAGGATGTCGGCAATACCGTTCAGGGCGTCACCTCCGACTGACATGAAACGCGGGGCGCAAATTCGGACACTCATCGACGGTTCCTTCCCTTCACTCTCAGGCGCAGTTCTGCGGGAGTATCCGTGAGACTATGTCGAGCATTTTGCGTCTGTCAACTAAGTGATAATAATTTTCTCATTTAGTTGACAGCCCGTTTTCCATATCGCAGGCTGATTGCAATGGAAAAAGACTGTCTTCATATTTTGCGCATGTCGGAGCTGGATCGAATAACCGCCACGTGCCGCGTTGTCGGCGTCATCCGCATCCGAGACCCAAGAAAGAAGGCCTGCGCGTGACTGAAAAGAAAAATACCCGGAATTCACCCCGCAGGATTCTTGAGATAATCGAGTCCAACTGACTCAATCCCGATGCGGGGCAGGCAACCCGCCTGTCTCGAACGTTGGAGATCCCGGCCCCGACGATCTATCGTTGGCTGGATGCGTTGAGCGAAGAGCGGTTCATCGCGCCGACAGCATCCGGGCACTATGTCCCAGGCGAGCGGTTTCGCGATCTGGTCCTGAACAGCCTTCAATACGAGCCAAAGGTCACCGAGCGACGGTCACTGTTGCGTTCCTTGTCAGAGCAGCTCAAGGAGACTGTCAGCCTGTCGATCCCGCAGGGCACCAAGCTCATCTATTTCGACCGATTGGAGTCGCACTGGCCGTTTCAGGTGAACCTGAAAGTCGGGGCTCCGCTGCCGCTGCATTGTTGCGCCTCGGGAAAGCTCTACCTTTCCACCCTTGAACCCGCGGTCGCGATGCGCGTTTTCGAGCATATTGCAGACAAAACCTCTGCCCGAAACACGATTACCACCAAGGCGGCGTTTGCCGCCGAACTTGATCAGGTTCGTGACGCCGGATATGCAATCGACAGGGAAGAATGGTTTGATGACATGGTTGGTGCCGCTGTGCCGATCTACGGAGAGACCGGAGGCCTGATCGCCTGTCTTTCGACCCATTCACTGACCACGCGAAAATCCGTCCGGGACCTGGAAGAAGACATCCCATTGATGCTGGTTTTCGCGCAGAAATTGAAGGCATGCCTTGGCGGGTAGGCCGTGCATTTCCAAAGCATGCGCGGACAGGGAGGTTGTGTCGCGGCAACGGCGAAGTCTTGGCCGCATGGGACAATTTCAGATGTGGATTCGGACATTGAGCCATGCAATCCACAAGTGCGGATGATCCCGCGGCTTGCGCATTGAAGCAGGACGCGGCGTTGCGATCACTTCGAATGGCAGGTTTTCACGCCGCATTGCGTCATGTGGCGTTCGCGCAAACGCAGAGATCTGAGCGCCGGCAGGGGCCGCCGCAATGCGACCATTGTCAAGCATCCGAGGACCCGGGCCGCATCTGTCCTGCGTCGGGCCGCCTTGCCGGAGAGCCGGCCTCAGCTTTCATCCGGGCGGATCAACTCGAAGATGTTGTCGACACGGGAATAGTCGCGGTACCCGAGGCGGGACAGCGGCTGGAAAGTGGTCACGTCGAACCGGCCGTCGCGGATGCAATTGTCGCGCATGTGGATGCCGGTGACTTCGCCCAGCACCAGCCGGTTGGACTCGCCCGGCAAATCGATGATCCGGGTCAGGCGGCATTCCAGCGATGCGGGCGCGCCCGGCACCCGGGCGCAGGGGATGGTTTCGCATTCGACGGGTGTGAGACCGGCGGCCTCGAACTCGTCGACATCCCTGGCCAGCATGGCCGAGCTTGCATTCATCGCGTCGCGCATGGCGTATTCGACGATGTTGACGCAGAACACCCCGGTCTCGCGGATGTTGGCGACGC
>CAYGNE010000029.1:0-27131 GCA_964351155.1 uncultured Rhodobacterales bacterium
GTACGCAACAACTCGGCCCGGGTCGAACACGAGGCCACCACCTCCAAGGTGGATGACGATCAGTTGTTTTACTGCCGCAGCCGGGGCATGGACGAAGAGGAAGCCGTCGCACTGGTGGTCAACGGGTTCTGCAAGGACGTTCTGCAGGCGCTGCCGATGGAGTTCGCAATGGAGGCACAGCAGCTTGTTGCGATATCGCTTGAGGGGTCGGTTGGGTAACCGATGGCGCATCCGATGTTGAAATGGTTGTTTCCACCGACATTCAAGGCACAGGTTTTTCTGGGCATTCTATGTGTCGTGATGTTCGCTCTGCTGGCAAGAACGGCAGTCATGATTTGGCCAGGCTCAGAGGATTCAAGCCTGTGGACGATCGCAGCAGTGTTTCTGGGCGGGGCGATGTTTGTCTCGCTCTGGACAGTTTTTGGCTACTTCACGCTGCTTCGTGGCAACCGCGAGAGTGAAAACGGGAAAGCCGGATGATCATCACCACAACCCCGTCGGTCGAAGGCCATTCGATCACCGCCTACAAGGGCATCGTCGTCGGCGAAGCCATCATGGGCGCGAACGTGGTGCGCGATGTCTTTGCCAGCATCACGGACATCGTCGGCGGGCGCTCCGGCGCGTATGAAAGCAAACTGCAGGATGCGCGCGACACCGCCCTGCGTGAACTGGAACAGCGCGCAGTCGAAAAGGGCGCGAATGCCGTTGTCGGTGTGGATCTGGATTACGAAGTGGTCGGGCAGTCGATGCTGATGGTTTCGGCGGCGGGCACAGCCGTCGTTCTGGGCTGACATGTCGTTGGAGAGTCCGCATAGCCCACCGGATAGCCCGGTTTTCGACCTGGTACAGGCGCGTCGCGCGTTGGCGCGGGGGAAGCCGTTTGCGTTCTCCAACGTGGACGTGATCAGTTGTCGCATCCACGGGCGTGATTTCCGTTTTGCCGTCGATATGGTGAACGACCCGGTACAGCGGAACCATCGGCGCGGACAGTTCTACGAAGCCGCGGAATTGAATGAAATCAAAAGGATTTTCCCACTTGGTGGCGTATTCGTGGACATTGGCGCCAACGTGGGAAACCACAGTCTTTTCGTTGCCGGTTTCTTGTCGCCGTCGCGCGTCATTCCTTTTGAACCCAACCCGGCTGCTTACAAACTGCTATTGGCAAATGTGGCGCTGAACGGGTTCAGTTCCGTGTTCGATCTGTCGAATATCGGTGTCGGTGTCTCTGATGCACCCGGCGGCGGGTATGCAATGGAGCAGCGCGCCCGAAACCTCGGCGGGGCCAAGATGTTGCCCGGAGAAGGCGATCTGCAGGTTGTCGCAGGCGACGAGGTTTTGCCCAAGGTGCAGCCATCGATGATCAAGATCGATGTCGAAGGCATGGAACTCAAGGTTTTGAACGGGCTGAAACAGACCCTTGAGCGATGTCGGCCCGTCCTGCTGGTCGAGGTAGACAACGATAACGAGGACGCGTTCCTGCAGTGGATGGGTGACGCAGGATACACCACCGTCAAGAAGATGCAGAGATACCGGCTGAACAAGAATTACCTCGTTCGGCCAAAGAAACGAGCCGCACCGGTCGAGGATTGACCCGGAGATGCGAAAACAGGATGTATGAAAAGGGCGAATAATGCTGAATATCAAGAACTTGCACGTTAAACTTGATGACGAGAACAAGCAGATCCTCAAGGGCGTGAACCTGTCCGTCGAGGCCGGCAAGGTTCACGCGATCATGGGACCGAACGGGTCCGGCAAATCGACTCTGTCCTATGTCCTGTCAGGCCGCGACGGCTACGAAGTCACCGAGGGCAGCGCCGAAATGGATGGCGTGGACCTGCTGGAGCTTGAACCGGAGGAACGTGCGGCCGCGGGTCTGTTCCTCGCATTTCAATACCCGGTGGAAATTCCCGGCGTGGGCAATATGACATTTTTGCGGACGGCGGTGAATGCACAGCGCAAGGCGCGCGGCGAAGAAGAAATGAGCGCTGCGGATTTCCTCAAGGCCGTGCGCGAACGGGCCAAGGCGCTGAAGATCGATGCCGACATGCTCAAGCGCCCGGTCAACGTGGGATTCTCGGGCGGGGAAAAGAAACGCAACGAGATCCTTCAGATGGCGATGTTGGAACCCAAGATGTGCATTCTTGATGAAACCGACTCCGGCCTGGATGTCGATGCGATGAAGCTGGTGGCCGAAGGCGTGAACGCCTTGCGGTCGGAAGGGCGAGGTTTCCTTGTTATTACGCATTATCAGAGGCTTCTGGACCATATCCAACCTGATGTCGTGCATATCATGGCCGATGGGCGCATCGTGAAATCGGGTGGTCCCGAGCTGGCGCTCGAGGTCGAGACAAATGGCTATGCCGGCATTCTGGCCGAGGTGGCATGATGGCGGTTCCAGATCGGAAACAGAGTGCAACCGAGGCACGGCTCGCAGGGATGGCTCTTCCCCAAGGCGGGTGGTCCGATGCCGCGCGCCGCGACGCGTTGAACCGGGTTGTCGCCACGGGTCTGCCGCAGCGGCGCGACGAATACTGGAAATACACCCGCCCGGACAGCTTGCTGGAACCGGGACCGCCCCGTGCCGCGCTGTTTGACAATGACGAGGACCCGGTGTTTGGCTCCATCGACCGGCTGAAGATTGTTTTCGTCGACGGGGTTTATGATGCCGAGGCATCGGACGATCTGACCCTTGACGGCGTAACGATTGATCGTCTCGCCGACACGGCCACGTCGGACATCCATTGGGCCAAGGACATCTACGGAGTACTTGAATCCCGTGGACAGTCACCGGTCGATCGCCCATTCGCTGCCATGAACACCGCATTTGCCAGTGACGGCGTTCTCATCCATGTGACAGGCCGACCGGCCAAACCGATCAGCCTGATCTACGAACATCGCTCGGAAACCTCGGATGCAATCCTGCACCACGTGGTGCGCGTTGATGCCGGGGCAGAGGTGACAATCCTGGAAAACGGACCCGCCGCAGCACGGTTCAACAAATGCATGGAAATTGACGTGGCCGATGGCGGTGTACTGCACCATGTCCGCTCTCAGGGGCGCGATCATGAACGCCAGGCCGTGACGCATATGTTCGCGCGTGTGGGTGCGGAATCCGTGTTCAAATCCTTCACCCTGACCGTCAACGGCATCCTGACGCGCAATGAAGCCGTCATCGAACTCATGGGTGATGATGCCGTGGCGCACGTGGCCGGGGCCTGCGTCGGGGATGGCGAGTTTCACCATGATGACACGGTTTTTGTTACCCATGACGCGGTCAACTGCGAAAGTCGGCAGGTGTTCAAGAAAGTGTTGCGAAACGGGGCTACCGGTGTTTTTCAGGGCAAGATCCTGGTCAAGGAAGGGGCGCAGAAGACGGATGGCTACCAGATCAGTCAATCATTGCTTCTGGACGGAGACAGCCAGTTTCTCGCCAAGCCCGAGCTGGAAATCTATGCCGATGACGTGGCCTGTTCGCACGGCTCGACCAGCGGTGCTATCGACGATGAGGCCCTGTTCTACCTGCGGTCGCGCGGAGTGCCGGAAGCCACCGCAACCGATCTTTTGACGCTGGCATTTCTGGCCGAAGCCGTGGACGAGGTGGAGGATCAGGAACTTGCCGACGATATTTTGAGCCGCCTGCAAGGCTGGTTGGCCCGCCGCCGCTGATGCCGGTTACATCCGACATCACGGCAACCTATCGGGGGCCGGGCCGGGTCATGCAGCGGCTGTTGTCGATGGGGCAACGCGAAGATCGTGCACTGGCATTCCTGATGGCGGCTTGCGTGATCGTGTTCGTTGCCCAGATGCCGCGCCTGTCGCGCGAAGCGCATCTGACGGGGCAGGATCTGAACATCTTGCTTGGCGGCGCATTGATGGGTTGGATATTCATCGCGCCCCTTCTGATGTATGCACTGGCCGGGGCGACCCACTTGCTGGCGAAGATGTTGGGCGGCAAGGGCAGTTTCTTTGGCGCGAGGCTGGCGCTTTTCTGGTCGCTGCTCGCCTCGACACCGCTGTTGTTGTTGCACGGACTGGTGGCTGGTTTCATTGGACCAGGGCCCGGTTTGCAGGCCGTAGGTCTATTGTGGCTTGCGGTTTTCAGCTGGTTCTGGATATCCAGCCTCAAACAAGCCGAAAGGTCCGTCACATGACCGCAATCAACCTGCGCCAACTGGCGGTTCTGTCGATAAGGGACCCGTCCCAGGCGGCACGCGTCCTGCTCAGTACACCGGCGCCACGCGAAGCGATGTGGACCGCGCTGGCCCTTGTCGCGGTATTGAATGCGCTTTTGTTTTCCGTGTCCAACCTGCTGGTTCCGGGCCCGACACCTTTGCCGGTCATTTTCAATACGCCGATCATCTATTGTTTCCTTGTGGCTGGTGGCCTGATCCTGACAATTTATGCGCTGTTCTGGGTTGGCCGGGCGATGGGTGGCAAGGGGGCGGTCGATGATATCATGCGCACGATCCTGTGGTTGCAGGTCCTGCGCATCATTGTTCAGACCGGCGCGCTGGTCCTGCTGCTGACGTTGCCATCACTTTCCGTGGTGCTGGTTCTCGGCGCGTCACTTTACGGGATATTCATCCTGCTACATTTCATCAACCAGGCGCATCAATTGGACTCGCTGGTCAAATCGTCCGGTGTCCTGATCGCCGCGATGGTTGTCATGGTGTTGGGGCTGAGCCTGTTCATTTCCCTGTTCGGGGGCGCAATCATTGGATCATTCACCCATGTATGACGTTGAAAAAATCCGCGCAGATTTCCCAATCCTGTCACGGCAGGTGAACGGCAAGCCTCTGACATATCTGGACAATGGCGCATCGGCCCAGAAACCGCAGATCGTGATCGACGCGGTCACCCGGGCTTATGCCGAAGAATACTCGAACGTGCACCGGGGCCTGCATTATCTGTCCAACCTGGCGACCGAGAAATACGAAGCCGTGCGGGGCAAGATCGCCCGGTTTATCGGAGCCGCCTCCGAGGACGAGATCGTGCTGAATTCCGGCACGACCGAAGGCATCAACATGGTCGCTTATGGTTGGGCCATGCCAAGGATGACGGCAGGCGACGAGATCGTCCTGTCGGTCATGGAACACCACGCAAATATCGTTCCCTGGCATTTCCTGCGCGAACGTCAGGGCGTTGTCCTGAAGTGGGTCGATGTGGATGCAACCGGCGCCCTGGACCCGCAGGCCGTGATTGATGCGATCGGGCCGCGGACCCGGCTGGTGGCCGTGACCCAGGTTTCCAATGTTCTTGGAACAAAGGTCGACATCAAGGCGATCACGCAAGCTGCTCATGCCAGGGGTGTTCCGGTTCTGGTTGATGGCAGCCAGGGAGCCGTGCACATGCCAGTCGATGTCAGCGATCTTGGCTGTGACTTTTATGCGATCACCGGTCACAAGCTTTACGGCCCGTCCGGGTCCGGGGCGATCTATGTCAAATCCGAAAGGATGGCCGAAATGCAACCGTTTCTGGGTGGCGGGGACATGATCAAGGAGGTCAGCGAGGACGCAGGGAGCTACAACGATCCGCGAATGAAGTTCGAGGCCGGGACACCGGGCATCGTCCAGACCATTGGTTTGGGGGTCGCACTGGACTATCTCATGGAGCTGGGCATGGAGAATATCGCGGCGCATGAAAACATGCTGCGCGACCATGTCGTTAGCCGGCTTGGCGGGTTGAACTGGTTGAATGTACAGGGCACGACGCCCGACAAGGCGGCGATTTTTTCCTTTACGCTGGACGGGGCGGCGCATGCCCATGACATTTCGACAATCCTCGACAAGCGAGGTGTTGCAGTGCGCGCCGGCCATCATTGCGCCGGGCCCCTCATGGATCATCTGGGCCTGACCGCCACCTGCCGCGCGTCATTTGGGCTGTACAACACCGTTGAAGAGGTCGATGTCCTGATCGAGGCTCTCGAACTGGCACATGAGCTTTTTGGCTGAAGGGCAGGTTGACGCGAGCGGGTTCGCTGGCCGGAAATGGTATTACGCGGCGAATTGTTCCAACGCGCCACGGGCGACCTGATCTCCCCATTCCTGAACAAAATGACCGGCCTCATTGAGAATCATCGGCGGCGGACAGTTGCGGATGATCTTGTGCATCTTTTCCATGACCGGGATGCCCAGTACGGGGTCCTTTGCGCCGACGGCCATGAAGCTTTGCCCCGCCCATTGGTTGCGCCAGAAGTCCAGCGCCGCAAGCGAGGTTTTCACGCCCTCCATGTTCGGGTCAGTCATCACCATCTGGGGGAACCTGCGAACGCCGGCCTTGAAGGTGACATCCGGAAAAGGCGCATCATAGGCGGCAATTTCATTCTCGGTGAGGTGCGGGCAAGACCGATGCATCAGTTTGCCGACAGCCAGGTCCGGGTTTTGCGCCGCATAGTCGCGCCAGGCAACAAACCCATCGCTGGGCGGAGCGCCGGTGGCAAGCGCGGTGTTCATGATGATGAGACGTGAAAACCGATCTGGCATCTCGTGGGGAAGGGTGAGACCCAGAACCCCACCCCAATCCTGAACAACAAGCGTGATATCGCGCAGATCCAGTCGTTCGATCAAGGCGAGCATCAAGTTGCGATGGAAATGAAACCCATAGACATCATCATCCACCGGCTTGTCCGACCGGCCAAAACCCGGCCAGTCGGGAACCACAACCCGCCCGCCGGTGGCGGCAAAGACCGGGATCATCTTGCGAAAGAGATAAGCCCATGTCGGCTCGCCTGGAAGGCACAGAAAAGTGGGTCCGCCACTTTGTGAATTTTCGTCGACCCGGTGAATGCGCAGCCCCTCATAACCCGTCAGATCCTCAACATAATGTGGCCGAAACGGGAAATCGGGCAGATTGACAAAACGGTCATCAGGGGTGCGCAGGACATTCACAATCGGGCTCCTTTGTCGACGGCAGGGTTCAGCATGACCAAACGGCGGCTTACAATCAATGCCGTCAGGAAGCTCGCGTGACGCAATGGCTGGAAGAAAAGAATGCGATCGCCATGCAATATTTGCGATTGCAGGAGATATGCCGCGCCGCTATACCGCCCGCATTGCGCACCTGTAGCTCAGCTGGATAGAGCGCTGCCCTCCGAAGGCAGAGGCCAGAGGTTCGAATCCTCTCAGGTGCGCCATCCGCTCCCGTCCTTTCAGAAGCGCAAGGACAGGCAGGACATGCCGCCGTCCAGCTTGGCGCATTCGGAGTTGTTGATTTCCACGATTTCGTATCCCGCGTTGCTCAGCGTTTCGGCCGTGCGCGGAAAACCTGCCGGGCACAGGACCAGTTGATTGAAGCGAATACTGTTGGCCGCCGCTTCTTCGCCGTCCGCGACGTGCAGAACACGATATCCTTCGAAACAGCCCGACGCGTCCAGGCGCCGTGTTGAGAGGATCGTTTCACCATCCAGCAACGAGCAATCGGTTTTGAAATGCAACACACCCGGCGGCGTGAAAACCTCGCGCAGCCGATGACCCCATTCGGCGACAATGCCGGCCAAACTTGCAACGCCCTCGGCGTCTGTGCGGGCCGAACGACCAACCAGAATTTCGCGCCCGGTTACCAGAATGTCGCCGCCTTCGATGTGGCCCGGGCCGTCGATTTCCCGGACATCGTCATAGACCGCGCGAAGGGCAGGGGCCATTTCAGCAACCTCGCCCATGCGGCTGGGCGCGCCGGGGCGCATCAGCACCGCGCCCTGCGGCAAGCAAAGCGCTGTATCCTCGACAAACACCGCATCCGGATACTCCGCAAGTGGCGGCAGTTCGATGACCTCAGCACCGGTTTGTTTGAGTGTTGCAACGTAATGCGCGTGATCTTTCAGCATCTGGTCGAGGTCGGGGGTGCCGATATCCTCGGCGCGCAGGCCCCGGGTGATGCTGGCGGCAGGCCGGCGTGTGATCGCGCGGGAAAATTCAAAGGTCGGGTTAGTCATTGAGATGTCCTTGGTCGGGATATGTGCGCTTGGTTCGGCGCACGGATTTCGATGAGCCGTGCACCGGGAACCGATTGTGCAGAGGTCAGAGTTTCGGCAACAACCGTGGGGTCAGGTCTGATGCGCCAGAAGGGCAGGCCGCAGGAACGGGCCACATGTTCGAAATCCGGCGGCGTCGGATCGCAGCCCAGAACTTCGACCCCGACCGCCTGCATGGAGGTGGCAATTTCCTGGTAGCCGTGATTGTTCCAGATCACGAAAGTGATTGGCAGGTTTTCGTCCACCGCGCACATCAGTTCGGGAAGGCTGAACTGCGCGCCCCCGTCACCCGAAATGCAGATGACCGGTGTGTCCGGTGCGGCCAAGGCTGCCCCGATTGCGGCAGGAATGCCATAGCCAAGCGCCCCGAATCCAGTGGCAGCATTGAACCACCCGCCCGGACGGTCATGGTCATAAAACAGGTTACCCGCATAGATCGGATACGCGGAATCGCCGACCAGTATGGCCCGTGGAACGGCTGCGCGTATGGACTCGAGAATTTGGACCAGCCCGCGCATCCCCGCACCGATTTCTTCGAACGCCTCGCGCCGTGTCCGTGCAGCCCGCTCCATGCCAGTCCGGGCGCTTGACGGCCGGTTCATCTCGCCCAGGATTGCCGAGAGAGCAACCGTTCCCTCTCCGCGGATCGCCACGGCGGCGGAATGCCGGCTCAACTGATCCGGGCACAGGTCGATACGGACAAGGGACCTCATTCTGGCGATCTTGCCGGTTGCGTACATGTCGTAATCGGTCTGGCCAAGTTCGGTCCCGACCGCCAGCACCACGTCGGACGTTTCGATCAGGTCCCGCACCGCCTGCAGGCTCGGGCTGGCGGGAACACCCAGCGGGTGGTCAAACATGAGTCCGCGTGCATTCACCGTCTGTACAACCGGGGCTCCCAATTCTTCGGCAAGGGTGCAAATCCTGTCAGCCGCGCGCCGTGCGCCGCCGCCGGCAAGAATGACCGGCGATTTTGCGTTTCCCAGAAGCAGAGCCGCCTGCGTAATCAGGTTGGTGTCCGTGTCGGGGTCGGCGACAGCCAGGTTCGCAACGTTTCCGGTTGTGGCCGTGAAGGCCGAACCGGCAACATCAAGAGGTATCTCGATATGCACCGGGCCAGGTCGGCCTGCGTGAAAACTGGCGAATGCACGGTCCAGCGCAGGACCAAGATCGTTCGAGTTCTCCACCCGCTCCGAAAGCACGGCAACCGTACCTGCCATTGCGCTTTGATCCGGCAATTCATGCAGGTGCCCCAAACCCTTGCCCAGACTGGGCAGGGCATTCACCCCCGAGACAACCAGAATGGGAACGCTGTCGGCACGCGCCTGTCCCATAGCCGTCAGTGTGTTCGTCAACCCCGGACCGGTGATCACGAACGCCACACCCGGTTTGCCCGAAACCCGCGCATAACCGTCGGCCATAAAGCCCGCGCCCTGTTCGTGGCGCGGCGTCACATGGTGGATACCGGATGCCGCCAGACCGCGGTACAGCTCTATCGTGTGGACGCCCGGGATTCCGAACACGGTGTCCACGCCGCGCTTGACCAGTTCGATCACCAGCGCTTCGCCAATACTGGTCATGCCGTCTCCAGATGCAGCCGGTTCGCGTGCGCTATGATCCGGTCGCAGGCGGTTGCAAAATCCGCATCGCTCACCGTCAGAGCAACCCTGACCCAGTTGTCCATCGTGTCGCCAAAAGACGACCCGGGCATGACGGCGACCTTGCCGTGTTCGAGCAGATCAAGTGCATAGTCGTCACCGTTCAGGCCGGTTGCAGAAACGTCGATCATTGCAAACATGCCCGCCTGAGGGCGGTGCACCCGAAGCGGGCTTTCCCCGGATAGCCGGGTATGCAATCGATCGGCCCGGTCCGAGAAACGCCGTGTCATTCCGCTGGCGACGCTTGAGCCCTTGCGAATGGCCAGTTCAGTCATGTCAGCAATAAAGGGTTGATTTCCAAACAACATGGTTTCGGATAGCGGCAGCAAGGTTTCGGTAAAGACCTCCGGGCCGATGCACCAGCCGCTGCGAAAACCCGGAGCCGCGTGGGATTTCGAGATCGATGACACAACGATCACCCGCTCGGCGAGTTCCGGTCGGGCGAGGGGGGAGGAGAAGGTTGATCCATCAAAGACCAATTCCTCATAGACTTCGTCCGAAATGATCCACAGATCATGCGCGATGGCCAGTTGGCCGATGGCGGCAAGATCGGTATCGGCCAGAATCGATCCGGTCGGATTATGCGGTGTTGTCAGCAGGATCGCCGTGGTCCGAGGCGTGATCCGTGCGGCGATATCCGCCGCATGGATGCGAAATCCATGCTCCGGGCGCAGTGGCACCGGTACGATGTCGGCCCCAGTGGCGCGGATCACGCCCTGATAGGTGGCATACATCGGGTCGCCCACCAGGACCTCGCAACCTGCCTCGGCCACGCCCATGAGCACTGTGAAAAGAGCGGTTTGGGTGCCCGGAAAACAAAGGACCTGATCCGACGTTATGTCGCGACCGGTACTGCGGGTGTAACGCTCGGCCAGTGCGATGCGCAGTCCTTTCTCGCCACGCCCGTCGGAATAGGCCGTGCGTCCGCGGAACATCGCATCAGTGGCCGCATCCAGCAATTCGCCCGGGACCGGGACATCGGGTTCGCCGATGGTCATTTCTATGATGTCACGGCCCTGTGCCTGCATCTGCTTGGCTTTCAGATGGACTTCCCACTTGGCACCGCCCAGTCCTGCAAGCCGTCTGGTGATTGCTGTCTGTCTCATTTGTTTTGCTCTGCCTCTGTCAAATCCAGACCGATTATGGCCCCAACCGATTGCAGCCCGATCGCGGGCAGTTCATCGGGATGGAATTCATCCGGCAATGCGCCGCCTTCCATCCACAGCCCGTCGATCACCGCGTTGCAGGCAATGGCCAACCGACGCAGTTGCAAAGGCGTGCTCGGGATTCCCGCCTCTTCCAGGGCCTTTTCAATCAGCGCCTGCAAGCGGTCTCGAAATTCGCGATACGTTTGTTCGTGTATGGCCTGCATGCGTGCATCTTCGCGAACCTTGTTCAGAAACCCGGCCCAAAGCGACACGGAACCCGGATCGACAACTGGCGGTTTCAAGCCCGCCACAACAAACGCTGCCAGCCGCGATCTGCAAGTGGTATGTGCCCCATTGCTGGTGGTGGTGGTCAGGTCGGTCAAATGGCTCATGTGAAATTCGTAAGCCGCCGTGATCAGTTCCTCTTTGGAAACAAAATGATGCCGGATGAGCCCCTGGGTTACCTTCGCCCGTTCGGCAATGGCACGAACCGTTGCCCCCCGGACGCCCTGTTGGGCGATCAGCGACAAGGTTGCCAGAATCAACGCCTCCTTGCGCTGCTCTGCCGGCGCGCGTCTGAATTTTCGGACGGTTTCTGTCACGGTGGTTGCAACTCCGTAATTATACGCTTGCATAATTACGGGAAGCGGGCATAACTACAAGCGGGAAATCGGGAGACTGCGAATGGAAGCTGCGGAAACGGCCGTCGAAAACAGCGTTGTGCCGGACATGCAGCACGAGGCCATCCGCGTCACCGATCTGCACAAATCCTTTGGCTCTCTGGAAGTGCTCAAGGGGGTGTCACTGACCGCCAACAAGGGCGATGTCGTGGCCATCATCGGCGGCAGCGGGTCGGGCAAATCGACATTCCTGCGATGCATCAATTTCCTCGAAACGCCGAGTTCCGGGCAGATCGTGATCAACGGCGAGAACATCGCCATGCGCCCGGATGGAACTCCGGTCGACCGCCGACAGATCGAACGGATCCGCACCCGGCTTGGAATGGTTTTCCAGTCCTTCAACCTCTGGACACACCGGACCCTGATCGAAAACGTGATCGAGGTGCCGGTCTACGTGCTGAAAGTTCCGCGAGACGAGGCCATCAAGCGCGCCCGCATCCTGCTGGACCGGGTCGGTCTGGGGGACAAGGCAGACGCGTTTCCGTCGTTTCTGTCCGGTGGTCAGCAGCAGCGCGCAGCAATTGCGCGTGCACTCGCGGTTGAGCCAAACGTGATGTTGTTTGACGAACCCACCAGCGCGCTTGATCCGGAACTGGTTGGCGAGGTGCTGACCGTGATAAGCGATCTGGCCGCCGAAGGCCGCACCATGCTCCTGGTCACCCACGAAATGAAGTTCGCGCGCGAGGTCGCAAGCCACGTCGTCTATCTTTTCGAGGGCCGCATCGAAGAGCAGGGGCCACCGGAACAGCTTTTTGGAGATCCAAAATCCGCCCGGCTGAAACAATTCCTGAAAACAGTCGGCTAAATCTGAGAAACCAACAGGGAGAACAACAATGGACATCAGGAAACTCGCGATCGCAACCCTCGCCTCGGTCGTGTTTGGCACCGTCGGCGCAACTGCAGAACAAGTTAAGATTGGCATTGCCGCCGAGCCGTACCCGCCGTTTGCTTCGCTCGACGCCGCGGGCAAATGGGTGGGCTGGGAGATCGAGGTGATCGATGCCGTCTGTGCGGCAGCCAAGTTGGATTGCGTGATCACGCCGGTAGCTTGGGATGGGATTATTCCGTCGCTGACCGGTCAGCAGATCGATGCGATCATGGCGTCGATGTCGATCACCGAGGAGCGTCAGAAAACCATCGATTTCAGCGATCCGTACTATAACACGCCCGCCGTTATCGTGGCCGACAAATCCATGGACATCGAGCCGACACCTGAATCGCTGGCGGGAAAGATCATCGGCATTCAGGCCTCGACGATCCACCAGGCCTATGCCAACGCATATTTCAAGGATGCCGCCGAAATCCGGGTTTATCAAACCCAGGACGAGGCCAACCAGGATCTCTTTGCCGGACGGATCGACGCCACCCAGGCCGACAGCATCGCGATGGCCGATTTTGTGGCCTCCGATGCCGGGGCCTGCTGTGAAATCAAGGGACCGGTCGCAAATGACGAGTCAATTCTGGGCCGCGGTGTCGGGGCAGGGGTCCGCAAGGGCGACGACGCCCTGCGCGAAAGCCTGAATGCGGGTATTGCCGCAATCCTCGCCGATGGCACCCACGCCAAGATCACCTCGGGTTACTTCACGACCAGCATCTATAACAAATAGTCTCTGGTGGAACACCTGCTCGAACTGCTTGGCCTGGCCAAGAGCGCGGAACTACTTTCGCTCAGTCCTCCGGGCTGGGGGGGGAACTTGTTGCGCGGCCTGGCCAATTCGCTCCAGATCGCTTTCGGTGCGTTTGGTTTCGGGCTGCTGATCGGGTTGTTCGGGGCCTATGGGAAATTGTATGGCGGGGTGGTCACACGCGATCTTCTCGCCATCTACACGACGGTGATCCGGGCCGTTCCGGAGCTGGTCCTGATCCTGATCCTTTATTACGTGGGCACCGACCTGATCAATCAGGCATCGCAGGCCATGGGATACGGACGGGTCGAAATCAGCGGTGTTGTCGCCGGAATCTGGGTGCTGGGGATCGTACAGGGCGCCTATGCAACCGAGGTACTTCGCGGGGCGATCAAGGCAATTCCACCCGGTCAGATCGAGGCCGCGCGGGCTTTTGGCATGCCGCCTTTCATGCTGATGCGGCGCGTCACGATCCCGGCGATGATGTCGTTTGCAACCCCCGGGTTGGCGAACCTGTGGCTGATCGCCACCAAGGACACGGCGCTTCTGGCGATTGTCGGGTTCAGCGAGTTGACGCTGGAAACCCGCCAGGCCGCAGCCAGTACACGGGCCTATTTCACCTTCTTTCTGGCAGCGGGCGCGCTCTACATGATCGTCACGCTGTGTTCGGGCGCGGTTTTTGCCAGGATCGAGAAATGGGCGCGCAGAGGGCAGCCGTCACTCAAGGGAACGGGCCGATGACCGGGTGGCGCGCTCTGTTGCAACCGCACAGGATCGTCCTGATGGGGCTGGCGGCCCTGCTGGTGGTCTGGTGTGGATTCGCGCTGCGATGGGACTGGATTCCGGCATACGCGCCACTGGCGCTGGAAGGATTGTGGCGCACCATCTGGATACTCGTGGTCACGACAGTTCTGGGATTTCTTCTGGCAATCCCCCTGGGCCTCGCTCAGGCGGTCGGGCCCTGGTATCTGTCGACTCCGGCAAGGGTGTTCTGCACCGTGATCCGGGGGACGCCGCTGTTGCTGCAGATCTGGTTGCTTTATTACGGTCTGGGGTCGCTCTTTCCACAAATCCCATGGATTCGCGGCAGTGAACTTTGGCCCTATCTGCGCCAGGCCTGGCCATACGCCGTTCTTGCGCTGACACTGTCCTACGCAGGCTATGAAGGCGAGGTGATGCGCGGTGCGTTTTCGAGCGTCAGCAAAGGCCAGCTTGAAGCGGCCAACGCCTTTGGGATGCCGCGTTTCACGATGTTTCGCCGCATCTGGTTGCCGCAGGCCATCCGCAACGTTCTGCCAACCCTGGGCGGGGAAACGATCCTTCAGCTCAAGGCGACGCCGCTGGTGGCAACCATCACGGTGGTCGAACTCTATTCGGTCTCGTCCCGTGTGCGTTCTGACACGTTCATCGTCTACGAACCCCTTCTCCTGCTCGCGGTTTTTTACATGATCATCGCAGGGATGATCGCGCTGATGTTCCGCAAACTGGAAAGCCAGGTGCCCGAACGGTGATTGCCGCGCCGAAAAATGCCCGATGGCCAGCCTTGATACGCGACGTTTTTCGAACCGCCAATGATCGCGAAAGCTGCCCCTGCGTCAAGCTGCGGTATTTTGCAGCAGGCATCGAAAACCATTGCGGGAATGCGCCGTAAACTCCGGTTTTTCCGTGAAAAGCCATTGCATTTCCGGAGCTTCCGAATACGCTGGCGCGGCAATCTGGGCGGGTGCATGCAGCGACCAGCTGCTTGGGTCCGCCAAAAAGCAAAAAACAGTCAGAATCCAACGGGAGGAAAACAGAATATGGAACGTCGCAAGTTTTTGAAAGGCGCAGCAATAGCCGGTACCGGCGCGGCATTGGCAGCGCCCGCCGTGGCGCAGGGCGGCAAGACAATGACAATCGTGTCGACCTGGCCAAGAGATTTTCCGGGTCTCGGCATCTCTGCGCAACGTCTTGCGGAGCGCATCACCGAACTGAGCGAGGGCGCAATCACGACCGAGTATTTCGCTGCTGGCGAACGGGTCGGCGCGTTTGACTCGTTTGACGAAGTCGCCTCGGGCAATAGCCAGGCCTATATCGGGGCCGAGTATTACTGGGTGGGCAAGCATCCCGGCTTTGCCTATTTCACTGCCGTGCCGTTTGGCATGTCGACCCCGGAATGGAACGCCTGGATCAAGTTTGCAGGCGGGCAGGAGCTTTGGGACAAGATGTCCGGCGAATTTGGCCTCAAGGCGCTGCCTTGCGGTTCGACCGGCGCTCAGGCCGGCGGCTGGTTCAACAAGGAAATCGAGAGCCCCGACGATCTGCAGGGCCTCAAGATGCGTATTCCGGGTCTCGGCGGACAGGTGATGTCCAAACTCGGCGTGTCCACAGTGTCCCTTCCGGGCGGCCAGATTTATGAGAACCTTGTATCGGGTGCCGTTGATGCCACTGAATGGGTTGGTCCCTACAATGACTACTTCATGAAGTTCTACGAGGCGGCCAAGTTCTACTACACTGGCGGCATGCACGAACCTGGCGCCAGCCTGGGCCTCGGCATGAACGCGTCCTGGTGGGGCTCGCTCAGCGATTGGGAGCAGCAGATCATCACTGCCGCAGCCCTGGAAGAACATGCCGCGCAATACGAGGAAACCGTGGCCAAGAACGGCGAATACCTCGCGCGTCTTGTCAACGACCATGGCGTTCAGGTCCGCGAATTCAACGACGACGTTTGGGATGCCTTTGGCGAAGCGGCCGAGGAAGTGTTCGAGGAAACCCGGGGCCATTCGGCACTGGCGGCGGAAATTGACGATGCCTTCCAGGCCAAGCTGCGCGAAATCGGCGGCATGATGGCGAAGTTCGAGATCACCTTCGTCAATCAGCGTAACCGGGTTCTGGGTCTCACCTGATCCTGTTTGTTTGCAACAAGGCAGGGGTCGGCTGTTCAGCCGACTCCTGCTGTGCCTTTCAGTTGACCGGCATTTTCCCGGGCTGAGTTTGCCGGGGCGAGTCCCGACAGACGGATTGGCCTGACTCATCGGAGGACATCACGATGACCGCCGTTTCCGACGCCGAACTACTATCCCCCCGCGGATCCCCGGCACCGCTGGTGCGCGGATTTGGCTGGGCATCGTTGTTCGTTCTGGTGGCGTTTCTGATCAACAACGTCCTTATCGTCTGGTACGATTTCCCGACACTCATGGACGCATTCCGTAGCGGTGACGCCGCGCGCTGGATCATGGCCGGAACCTATGTGGCCGCGCTTGTCCTGGCGATTGGATGGGTAGCCCGTACACCGGCCCGCGCGTTGCGCTTTGATGCGCATTTCATCAGTGACCTGAATGCCTACCTGATACGCGGTTTCTTTTTCGCGGTTCTCTTTGTCGGTGTCGCTGATTTTTCCGTGGCCTTTCTGCGGGTTGAAAACCAGCTGTCCCTCCTGTTCCCCGACTTTGTCAGCGAAGGGCTGAACCGGGCCAACTGGACGGCCGTGTATCTTCATGTTCCGCTGATCATTCTGGGGTTCGTCGTGGCGATCTTTCTGCGATCGCTCGGTTTCATGTGGCTGGCGCTGCTCATCGTGATGGCCGAGCTGTTGATCGTGATCTCGCGATTTGTCTTTTCCTACGAACAGGCCTTCATGGCCGACCTCGTGCGCTACTGGTATGCTGCGTTGTTCCTGTTCTCTTCGGCATACACGCTGCTGGAAGACGGCCATGTCCGGGTCGACGTCCTGTATGCGGGTTTCGGAACCCGGACCCGTGGCAAGGTCAACGCGATCGGGGCGATCCTTCTGGGAATGGCGACGTGTTGGGTTATTCTGCTTGTGTCACTGTCCGGCAAACAATCGATCGTGAATTCGCCTGTCGCCAATTTCGAGGTGTCGCAATCCGGCTCGGCGGGCATGTTCATCAAATACCAGATGGCTGCCTTTCTCGCGGTTTTCGCCGTCACCATGCTGATTCAGTTCGTAAGCTACCTGTTCGAAGCCGTGGCCGACATGCGGGATGAACCGGGCAAGCGTCAAACCGAAGCCGTTTCACACTGAGGCCCGCGCAATGGAACTGTTCTTTCTTTTCGTTCTGATCGTTGTCATGGCAACGGCGCTGGCGTCGGGTTTTCCCGTTGCGTTTGCCTTGCCCGGATCGGCCATAATCACCATCGTCCTGGCCGCCGGAACCGGCTATTTCATGGTCGACAATGTGGACGCCTATTTTCATTCGGGCGGACCGTCGCAATGGCTGACAGCCGGCGTGACCAACCTGCGCGGCGTCTATTGGGAGGTCGAACGGGACACCCTGATCGCGATTCCATTGTTTATCTTCATGGGCATCATGCTGCAGCGTTCCAAGATCGCCGAAGATCTTCTGGTAACGATGGCGCGCCTGTTTGGTCCGGTCCCCGGGGGGCTTGGGATATCGGTTGTGTTTGTCGGGGCGTTGCTCGCCGCAACGACCGGCATCGTCGGCGCCACGGTGGTCGCGATGGGCCTGATTTCGCTGCCGGCAATGCTGCGCAACAACTATTCGCAATCGCTGGCCACCGGCACGATTGCGGCCTCTGGGACATTGGGACAGATCATTCCACCGTCCATCGTGTTGATCATTCTGGCCGACCAGTTGGCCAGTGCCTCGGATCAGGCCAGCACCGCGCGCAAGGCTCTGTACAAGGATGCCACCGGCGAACTGGGCATGCCAAGCGCCTTTGACGTCGCCTCGACCAGCGCGGGCGAGATGTTCCTCGGTGCATTTGTGCCTGGCATCGTTCTGGTGTTGCTTTACATGGCGTTCATTCTGGTCTTTGCCATCCTGCGTCCGAAATCCGCGCCCGCCGTGCCTTATGAAGGGGCGCGGGATGCGGCATTCTGGGGCAATGTTCTCTTGACCCTGGTTCCACCTCTGGCGCTGATCTTTCTGGTGCTTGGGTCGATCATCACTGGCATTGCAACGGTAAACCAGGCGGGTGCTATCGGTGCCGCCGGCGCGATGATCATGGCCGGATACAGGATCACCGAACAGAACAAGACAACCTATTACCCTGCGCTGCTCGCCATCGTTGCGCTGATCCTGATCGGGTTTGCGCAGGCCAGTTTCAACATGAACGTCAAGGCCGTGCTGACCAGCGGAGGTGACACGACCGGGATCATGATCGGAATGGTCGCCGTGATCATGCTTGTCGTTGCGCTGATCTGGAGCGGTATACGCGTGTTCAGGATCGACAACACACTCTACGGGGTGATGATCGAAACAGCCAAGACCACGTCACTGGTCTTTATCATTCTATTGGGCGCGGCGATGCTGACCGCGGCATTCCGTGCATTCGGCGGCGAAGAGCTGGTTCGCGATTTTCTGAACTCGCTGCCCGGTGGATTCTGGAGCCAGTTCATCATCGTTATGGCGGTGATCTTCGTCCTTGGCTTCTTTCTCGATTTTATCGAGATCGCGGTGGTTGTCGTTCCAATTGTTGCGCCGATCCTGTTGGCCGACCCCGAAGCAAATATCACGGCGGTGTGGCTGGGTGTCATGATCGGGCTGAACATCCAGACCTCGTTCCTGACGCCGCCGTTCGGTTTCGCCCTGTTTTACCTGCGCGGAGTGGCACCGGCCATCGTGAAGACAGTCCAGATCTACAAGGGCGTTATCGCCTTTATCGGCCTGCAACTGTTGGCATTGGGTATCGTCGGTTACTATCCGCAACTGGTAAACTACCTGCCAAACCGAATGAGTTTCCTGTCCGAGACATCGCCCCCGCCGCGCAATCCGAAACTGCAGATCTGCCTTGAGGAATACGTGCGGGATCAGGTTGCCGAGAATGGATCGGCCATACGGTCAGCGATTGCTACGGCCAAGGGGCTGGACCTGTCCGTTCTGCCCAAATCCCTGGCATCGGATTTGTCCGGCGCCTTTGACAGTGCGGACAGCGCGTTGTCTCTGATGGAAGAGATTTCCGTGGCAGAAGCCGCCGTGGTCGAGGCATCCGCCGATTATCGACCCGTCATGGCCGTTGTGCGCGATCTGCAGAAAGAGATGCGCAAGTTCGACGAGGAGATCGACAAGCTGGAGAAATCCGCGCGGTACCTGAACCGGGAAGCAGACGCCGAAAAGCGCAGCCGGATCGAAGCCAGGATAGAGAGCCTGGAAGCTGAAAAACAAGCGGTCGAGGCGCGTATCCCTACAAGTTGGGAGGAAACTCACAAGGTGTTCAGCGAGTTGACCAAGGCCGAAGAAAAGGCCCGGTCGGCTTATCGGCGCGCGGCGGATGAAGCGGTCGAACAGGCGCGGGAATTCCTGGCGGTGGTTGACGCAAATGACCGGTTTGCCGCGCTTCAGGACCAGTTGGATGGATTGGCCGAGGTCGTTGCCAACCCCGAACAGGCGGGTGCCGAAGAAAAGGCCGATGAGGTCGCCAAGGCGTTTGGCAGGGTAGAGGGCGCACGGGCTGTTGCCTCGCCATTGGGCAAGGTGCGGCGCGCCCTGAGGGCCGGCAAGCTCGATCCGGACAAGGCCGCGTCAGAGTATGACATGGCGTTGTCCGCCTTCAGGGCCGAGTTGGAGTGGCGCAAGACGGCGCAGGCCAGCCTGAGGCCTGGCGTCCAGGCCTACCTGGATGCGATTTCCGGCAATATCGGGTCTCGACAGCAATTGCGGTTGAACCGGGATCAAGCGCTGTTCCTGGCAAGCTGTAGTTCCGTCCATCGCGACCTGTCGCTGAATTTCTAGCCCGCCGCAGTCATTGGCTTGAAGAGTGGCCCCCCCGTTGCGGGCCACTCTTCTTGCATACACGTGATGAATGAAATGCCGCCCGGCACACAAAAAAACCGCTGCGGTAATTGCAGCGGTTTTCTTGGTTCGTCGTCGTGTGAGTGGAGTATTAGCCGCCCCAGGTGCGGACCACGCCGCAATCCATGTGGACAAAGTTTGAACGGGAGTACCGTCCGACGCCGCCGGCCCGGCAGGCGCTCGCCGCGCGCGCCATCTGACTGACACTGCGCGAAGACAGCCGCAAATCCGCAGCCTGGCCTTTCATGTGGAGCGAGTTCTTGGCGACACCGCGCGACCGGCTGCGCAACATTGCGTTGGTCTGTGGGCTGCGATAACCGGACAGAAGCATGTAGGGTTCGTTGATATCCATCAAGTTATGCGCCGCGGCCATGATGTCGATTGTGCGAAGGTCGATGGGTTTCTTCTGGTCCGTGCGCCAGTCGCGCATGAAGTGATTGATTTCCTTGACCGCGTCTTTGATGTATTGCCCATCAATCCAATAGATCATGTCGATCCGCTCGCCAGTCCGACCGGAATACATGCGAATCCGTCGGATATCGCCTCCGCCCCGTAAAAAACCTGCTGCATTGGAAAAAGTCGGTGCGGCCGTGACCGCAGTTGCTGCAAATGCACCCAAAAGGGTACGCCGGGTCAAGCCCGTCAAGCCATACTGTCCCATGTTTCTGCGCCGTCCTGTACGCTTCTATTCCTGCCTGCACGCGATGTTACGCGCACTTTCATATATCCATCCCCAGATATGTTACTTCTATGCCACAGAAAAAATTCTGTTCCAAGTCTGGAATTGTGCAACTTTTAGATACAATCGATTTTCGGCGAATTCTCGCGCAAAGCTAATGAAACATCGGGAATCGTTGGACCGATGCATGTGAGCATCAGGCCGGCGCGAGTCTGGCGCACTGTTGGAAATGTGAATGGACAGCGATAAGGCGCTTATTAACTGTGGGGTGAAATGCTGGTGATTTGATGACTGTTGATGATTTCAGGGATTCCAAGATGACTGTCTTAACTGGTTCGCGTGGCGACGTTCGGTTCCTTTCTCTTTGCGCGATGATGTTCGTGTCGGTTCTTCTGTGGATTTCTCCGGCGCAGGCACAGGTTACGGCTTTCAAACAGGCGGTGGCCGAAGCCGCGGCCTCCGACAGCGATGTCGCCGCGTTCTACCGATCCAACAATTACGAAGCGCTCTGGACCGGCAACTCTGGCAAACACCGCAAGCGGCGTGCCGCACTCGTACGTGTGCTGTCTGATGCCGAGCTGCATGGTCTTTCGGCGGCCCGCTATGATGTTGACGGGTTGATGAAGAAGATGGAGTCCGCCCGCACAACCCGCGATCTTGGACTTGTCGAGGTGGAACTCAGCCGTGTTTTCCTTCGATATGCCCGGGATGTCCAAACCGGAATGCTGGTTCCTGCCCGGGTGGATTCCGGGATCGTCCGCGAGATTCCGTATCGCGACAGATCATCGTATCTGGTTAATTTCGCCAAGAGCGCGCCGCGCGGATTCCTGAAAGCGCTGCCGCCGCAATCATCCCAGTACCGGGCGTTGATGAAGGAAAAGCTGCGGCTCGAACGGCTTCTGGGGCAGGGCGGCTGGGGTGCAACGGTACCTGCCAACAGCCTGAAACCGGGGCAGAGCGGGATAAACGTCGTGGCACTTCGCAACCGTCTGATTGCCATGGGGTACATGGGGCGCAGCGCGACACAAAGCTATGACGCCGACATTCAGAAGGCCGTTCAGGCTTTTCAAACCGCACATGGCCTGACCTCTGACGGGGTGGTGGGTACGGGAACGATGAATGAAATCAACGTTTCGGTAGAGAAGCGTCTGCAATCCGTCATCGTGGCAATGGAACGCGAACGCTGGATCAACATGGATCTCGGGCGTCGCCATATCCTGGTAAACCAGACCGATTTTACCGCCAAGATCGTGGATAGGGGCAATGTCACCTTTCAGACCCGATCCGTCATCGGCAAGAATACCAGTGATCGGCGCAGCCCGGAATTCTCCGATGTCATGGAATTCATGGTGGTCAACCCGAGCTGGTATGTTCCGCGCTCCATCGTGACCAAGGAATACTTGCCAAAACTCAAGAACAACCCCAATGCGGCCGGACATATCGAGATTACCGACAGTCGGGGCCGACGGGTCAACAGGGCCGCTGTGGACTTTTCACAGTTCAATGCGCGAAATTTCCCGTTTGCGATGCGCCAACCGCCGAGCAAGCGAAATGCGCTGGGTTTGGTCAAGTTCATGTTCCCGAACAAGTACAATATCTACCTGCACGATACGCCGTCAAAGAACCTGTTCGACCGTGAAACCCGTGCCTTTTCGCATGGATGCATCCGCCTGGCCGATCCCTTTGACTTTGCCTACGCGTTGCTGGCACGCCAGAGCAGCGATCCCAAAGGATTGTTCCAGCGAACGCTGAACACCGGCAAGGAAACCAAGATCGTGCTGGAAGAACCGGTTCCGGTTCACATCATTTATCGAACCGCCGTTATCGATTCCAAGGGCCGCGCCGAGTACCGGCGAGATGTCTACGGGCGCGACGGCAAGATCTGGCAGGCATTGGAAAACGCGGGGGTGGCCCTGCGCGCGGTTCGGGGGTAATCACGGTCCCAAAGTCAGGAATGGGACCGCAAGATGGCTTATACGATTGAAGAGATCGCCCGCGCTCTTGGCGCCGACGCAGAAGGCGACTTGTCCCTGAGTATCGAAAGGGCTGCGGAACCGGCCGGAGCCGGACCGAAAGATTTGGCTTTGGCCATGTCTCCGAAATATGCCGAGAACCTTTCGTCGGGACAGGCCCGGGCGGCAATCCTGTGGCCGGGCGCGGACTGGACCGCATTTGGTCTGGCGGCCGCGATCTTTGCGCCGCGACCGCGTATGACCATGTCCGGTCTGACCGCAATGCTGGATCCCGGGCAGGGGTATGAACCAGGGGTTCACCCTACGGCGGTTGTCGATCCGACTGCGAAACTGGGCCAGGGCGTTTCGGTTGGGCCGCTCTGCGTCATCGGTCCGCGCGCACGTATCGGCGCGAATTCGACAATCGGGCCACATTGCGTGATTGGTGCGGATGCCAGCGTCGGCGAAAGCGGATTCTTTCGGGAAATGGTCAGCATCGGCGCCCGTGTTCAGATTGGCGACCGTTTCATCGCCCAGCCCGGTGCCCGTGTCGGGGCTGACGGCTTTTCCTTCGTCACCCCCGAAGTTTCAGGTGCCGAAAACGCGCGCAAAACGCTCGGGGACCAGGGTGACGCCAAGCCGCAAAGCTGGGTGCGCATTCACTCGCTGGGGGCAGTTGTTATCGGCGACGACGTCGAAATCGGTGCAAACTGCACCATCGACAATGGCACGATCCGCAGCACGGAAATCGGCAACGGAACCAAACTCGACAATCTCGTTCACGTTGGCCACAATGTCCGGGTCGGCCAGGATTGCCTGTTATGCGGACAGTGCGGGATATCGGGATCGGTCGAGATCGGCAACAACGTGGTTCTTGGCGGTCAAGTCGGGGTGGTCGACAACATTTTCATCGGTGACAGTGTCATTGCCGGCGGCGGCAGCAAGATCCTGTCAAACGTCCCGGCGGGCAGGGTGGTCATGGGCTATCCGGCGGTCAAGATGGAGATTCACACCGACATCTACAAAGCCCAGAGACGGCTGCCCCGGATGGCCCGCGACGTCGCAGCATTGCAGAAGGCTGTTTTCAAACAAGAGTCGAATGACTAAATCAGCCTCATGCTAAGCAGATCAGGGGCCGAACATGAGCATCCAGGACAAGGTCATCGCGATAATCGCCGAACAGGCGGTGCTTGACCCATCTGATGTAACGCTGGACAGCACGCTTGAAAGCCTGGGCATCGACAGTCTGGGGTTGGTGGAAAGCATCTTTGCGATTGAAGAGGAGTTCGACATCTCTATTCCATTCAATGCCAACGAACCCGAGAAGAGTGATTTTGACATCTCCAGTGTCAAAACCATCATCGCGGGGATCGAAAACCTGGCGGCGGAACAGGCATAGACAGGGCATTGCGCGCATGAACCGGGTTGTCATAACTGGAGCCGGCACGATCAACGCGCTTGGTCAATCGGTTCCGGAAACGCTTGCCGCCATGCGCGAGGGTAAATGCGGTATCGGTGAACTGGATTTCCGGGATGTGGACCGCCTGGCGATCCGCATCGGCGGCCAGGTACGCAATTTCGAGGCCGAAGGCCGGTTCAACCGGCAACAGATGTCACTTTACGATCGCTTCACCCAGTTCACGCTGACAGCGGCGAAGGAGGCGATCGGTCAGTCGGGGCTGGCCTTCACCGGTGATCTTGCTGCCCGGTCCGGTGTCGTTCTGGGAACCGCAGGTGGCGGGGTTTCCACGTGGGATGACAACTACAGGTCGGTCTACGAGGATGGCAAGAACCGGGTGCATCCGTTTGTCGTACCCAAGCTGATGAACAACGCTGCAGCCAGCCATGTCAGCATGGAATACAATCTCAAAGGCCCGTCCTTCACGGTCTCGACCGCGTGTGCCTCTTCCAACCACGCGATGGCCCAGGCCTTCGCAATGGTTCGCAGTGGAATGGCGCCGGCGATGATAACGGGCGGGTCAGAGTCGATGTTGTGTTTTGGCGGCGTCAAGGCCTGGGAAGGTCTTCGGGTCATGCCCAAGGATGCCTGCCGCCCCTTCAGCCTTGGACGCAGTGGCATGGTGCAGGGCGAGGGCGCGGGTGTCTTTGTGTTCGAGAACTATGAACATGCCCGCGCGCGCGGTGCGGAAATCCTGTGTGAAGTCACGGGTTTCGCAATGACTTCGGACGCGTCCGACATCGTGATGCCGTCAAAACAGGGTGCCGCCCGGGCAATGGCCAATGCTTTGAAAGATGCCGGCGTGTCGCCAGAGGACGTCGGGTACATCAATGCCCATGGCACCGGAACGGCCGCCAACGACAAGACCGAGTGCGCGGCGGTTGCCGATGTCTTCGGTCCGCACGCTGACCGGCTCATGATCAGTTCGACCAAATCGATGCATGGTCACCTGATTGGCGGAACCGGCGCGGTTGAGCTTTTGGCCTGCATCATGGCGGTGCGCGACGGGATCATTGCCCCGACGATCGGATACGAAGAACCTGATCCCGAATGCGCCCTGGACGTGGTTCCCAACATTGCCCGCGAGGAAGAAGTCCGTGTGGCGATTTCCAACGCCTTTGCCTTTGGAGGCATGAACGCCGTCCTGGTTCTGCAACGCGCATGAAAAAGCCGGACCCAAGGGGCCCGGCCATTCGGAACCATCCGAATTCTCTGTTATTGCTTCACGACATCCACGGCGTTGTAGCCCGCGGTGAACCCTGTCAGTGAAAGGTTCAGTTTGACCACCTGGTCAGGCGCAGGCGCCGGAACAATGGAAACCGTCGCGGACTTGCCCCGCTTGAACGCGTCGATGTCTTCCTTGGTCAATCCAATCTGCGCGGCGCATCCGATGGGGCTGCAGAACGCGAAATTGTAGCGTTTGCCCGGTCCGTCATCGACCGCGATCGTCAGTTGCGCCGTCAGCAGGGTTTCAAGCGGGACCAGAACGGTTGCGCCGGCTTCGGCTTGTCCGCCATTCTCGATCCGGAACAGCGAGACCTCGGCCACGGAATTTCCAGAGTTGTCCTGCAGGATCTGAAGCAGCGAGCAGGGATCGGTTTCCGCCTCGGTCTTGATGCAGGCAAGATCCCAGTCTCCGAACTTCTCTTTGGAGTACCGTTCGCCCAGCTGCGGACCATCCTGTACCGGCTTGCCAAGATCCAATTGCGGGTCGGTCGCCGGGGCGGCGTCTTCGGTCTTGGGGGCTTCGGTATCAGTGGTCGTGTCGGTGCTTTGGGCCAGTGCGGGCACGGCCATCGTGGCCAGTATCAGCGCGGCGAGTGTTGGAAGTTGTTTGAACATTGAACTGTCTCGTTAGGTTTGTGACTGCCATCGGCAAGCGCAGCTGGCCGATGATTCCGGCGACTGCAGTTTACCATTGGGCGATGATCTACCACGCCCTGAAACCAGTGTCAGTCGCTTATTGGAGAGGTCTCGAACACCTCTGCCAAAAACAATAAAAGGGGGCCTGTCAGCCCCCTTTCGGAATGTGTCTCTCCCCGTCGGACTGGCCGACTTAGTAATTGACGCGAGGTTACGAGAGGGGGCTCTAACGGTCAACAGGAAAACCGAAAAAAAGTCGCGGAATTCGGGGAACTTGGACGAATTCTGCGTGGTTTGCAAAAAAAAAGGGCCGTACCCGGAGGTACGGCCAGTCTGACAGGGAGGAAGTGCCCGCCGGACCCGAAGGACCCCGATGGCGGGCAGAATTTACTATGGCAGCCAAAGGTTAACTTTGTATGGTCAGGGGAAACGGGCACATGAAGAAAGGGCAGTGGGACATGGATGGCAAGGTTTTTATTGGTGGCGGTGGCGTCGACTATGCCGATGCGCAAGGGCTGACCCTGAAATACGCAAACCGGCACGGCTTGGTTGCCGGGGCGACGGGAACCGGGAAATCCGTTACTCTTCAGATCATGGCCGAAGGTTTCAGCGATGCGGGGGTTCCCGTATTCCTGTCCGACGTCAAAGGCGATTTGTCCGGTCTGGCCCGATCCGGCACCGACAAACACAAGCTGCATGACGCCTTTTTGTCTCGCGCCGGCAAGATCGGCTTTTCCGACTACAGCTATCGCGCCTATCCCGTCATATTCTGGGACCTGTTTGCAGAACAGGGCCACCCGGTGCGTACCACAGTCGCCGAGATGGGACCGTTGCTTTTGGCGCGATTGCTGGAACTGACCGAGGCGCAGGAAGGCATCCTGAACATCGCCTTCCGTCTTGCCGACGAGGAAGGTCTGCCGCTGCTTGATCTAAAGGACCTGCAATCCCTGCTGGTCTGGATCGGCGAGAACCGGGACACGCTTTCCCTGCGTTATGGAAACGTCTCGACCGCTTCGATCGGTGCGATTCAGCGCCGCCTGCTAGTGCTGGAAAATCAGGGTGGCGCCCAACTGTTCGGAGAACCCGCGTTGAGTCTGCACGATATGATGCGCACGGACGAACACGGGCGTGGCATGGTCAATATTCTTGCTGCGGATAAACTCATGGGGGCCCCGGGCCTGTATGCCACGTTCCTGCTCTGGCTTCTCAGCGAGCTGTTCGAGGAACTGCCCGAGGTCGGAGACCCGGACAAGCCAAAGCTGGTATTCTTTTTTGATGAGGCGCACCTGTTGTTTGACGACGCCCCAAAGGCGCTTGTCGACAAGGTCGAGCAGGTTGCGCGG
>CAYGNE010000030.1:0-26845 GCA_964351155.1 uncultured Rhodobacterales bacterium
CCGAGATCTGCGGCTCCTCCTCCCGGGGCAGGCTCGCCAGCGCGATCAGCCCTGCCGCCAGCGAGGCCAGCAGGATGAGAGGCGTCAGCGGGGACGCCAAGAAACCCTGGGTCAGACGTCCCGCGATCCCCAGGTGTTCAGACGCTGCACCGTGTTCCTCACTCATCGGGGGATACCACCAGGTCACCCGCGTCAAGGCCGGTCAGGATCTCGCGCCAGGTGACGCCGTCGCGCGCCAGAACCGCGCCCGGAACAACCACGCGCTGGATCGGCCCGTCCCCGGTTTCAACGGTCACGAAATCAAGCCCGCCATGGCGCGACAGGGCGGCATCGGGAACCAGAATGGCCTGCCGCTCGCCCACCGGCAAACGGACCGGCACCCGCTGGCCGACAAAATTCGGGTCCAGCCCCTCGACCTCGACATCCGCCTGGACGCGGCCCCCCTCGATCTGCGGATATAGCTTGGCCAGCGTACCCTGCCGCTGCGCGCCCGCCGTGCCAATCTCGATCGTGGCGCCTTCGGCGAGGTCGACGGCATGGCGCTCCGGAACCGACAGGCGCAGAAAGATGCCGCCACCACCGACAACCGCCACCGCTTCGCCGGGCGCAACGACCGATCCGACGGCAACCGGCACCACGAGAACGATGCCGCTGCCGGGGGCCAGTACCGTCCCTTCCTCGATCTGCCGGTACAGAACCAGCCGCTCGGCCTCATGGCTCGAGATTTCGCCTTCGATGTCGCTCACGGCTGTCTGCAGCTCCTCCATCCGCCGGCTGGTGATCACGCCCCTCTCGATCAGCTGTTCGCCCCTGGTCAGCTCCGAGCGGGCGGCCCGCAACCGTAATGTCAGCGCCTCAAGCCGGGCATTCAGCGACTCGATCCGAAAGTTGAGCTTCGTGTCCTCGACCACGGCAAGCTTTGCGCCGGCCTCGACCCGGTCGCCCTCGGTCACATCCAGCGAAATCACCGTGCCGCTGATCCGCGCCCGGGCCGGGACACGATCACGGGTTTCCACCTGGCCATAGACCAGTTTCCATTCCGTGACGGTCTGCGGGGCGACCTCGACCGTGGCGGCCGTGGCCGGGTCGATGAGCAGACCGAACATCAGTGCCAAAAGAAAACGTGCCATCCCCGGCGCCCCCTCCACAATGACCTGCAGGCAGATCCTTGTTACCCGGGTCAACACCGCCGGGCCTTGATCTGCCGCAAGCCGCGGCGATCACCCTCCGACCTGCATGCGACCCGGTCGGCAGATGACCGGCGACATGCCGAACGGTCCGGCCATGGCCGGACCGCTCCCGGTGACGGCATGACGGCTGTCCCGGTGGACGGCCGGAAAACACCCCGACCGTGAACCCGGGCCTATTGCAGCGACACGACGCTGCGACGCCGGTTCGGGGCCTGTGCAAGCATTGCCGCATAAGCCGCCCTGGCCGCATCCGCCTGTCCGGTCCGCATCAGCAGATCGCCCAACAGTTCCCGCGCCGGAAGCACATGGCCCGGCGTCACCGGCGACTTGCCCGCCTTGTCCTCGATATCGGCGGCCTTGGTCTGCAGGCTGACTGCCAGCGCTTCGTTTCCGCGGGCCAGTTCCATCCAGGCTTCGATGCTCAGCATCTGCGCATCGGTCAGCTGCAGCCAGTATCCCTGGTTGCTGGCTTCGAGTTCGGCCCGGATCCCGGCCAGTTCGGCCAGCGCCCCGCGCGCCCGGTCGGCCTTCCCCGTGCGGGCGGCGGCCAGGCCGATGGCGAACCAGCGTATGGCGACGGTCTGGGGGAACCTGTCCCAGCTGATCGACGGATGCAGCGCCCCATCCATGTCGGCCAGCTTGTCCCATTGTTCCTGCTCCAGCGGGACCCGGACCGGCGAGGCCGCAAGCGCATAGGCCACGCCG
The DNA here is from genome assembly GCA_964351155.1 of uncultured Rhodobacterales bacterium. Lineage (GTDB taxonomy): Bacteria > Pseudomonadota > Alphaproteobacteria > Rhodobacterales > Rhodobacteraceae > CAYGNE01. Next base: position 1,896 of record CAYGNE010000030.1, read on the forward strand.
AACGTGTCCTGATGGCCGGCACGCCCGACAAATTCGGCCAGCAGGCTCTCGGCGCGCGCAAATTCGCCGCGCTGAAGGTGGGCGTAGATCAGATAGTCCATCGCATGGGCATAGTGGTTGGAAATCCGGTCCCCGACCGGATGGGCCAGCGCCGCCTCTGCCGACCTGACGTTCCAGTCAATCACCTTGTCCCATTGCCCGGCCCGAACGAAGATATGCGATGGCATGTGCAGCGCATGGGCGACGTCCGGGGCGATCCGGCCGTACCTCTCGGCAAACGGCAGGCCCTTCCGGTAAAGCACCGGATTGTCATAGGCGTGGATGGCATAGTGATAGACACCGGGATGCAAATCGACCCGGGTGTTCAATTCTTCGAGCATCTCGCCGGCCCTGCGATTGTTCGGCAGTGTCCTGTCATCCCGCGGCGCCGTCGCCAGCAGCCCGAGCGCGCAAAAGGTGACGGCATCCGCGTTGTCCGGGAACCGGGCGCAAACGTCGCTCTGCCCGGCGGCCCAAGCTGCGATGCGCGCGGGATAGGGCGTGTCGGAGCCGGCGTAATAGGCCCGGACCGCATCTGCGAACGCCTGTTCGATATCCGACCCGGCACCCACCGCGTTCATCCGGTCAATCGCGGCCCGGCCTTCGGCGATCTTCTCGGGGCCGGGGCGACCGGGCCACAGCGGATGAAACTTGCTCATCGCGACACCCCAGTGCAGCATCGCGCAATCGGGCGCGGCGTCGCCTGCGGCCCGGAACACGGCCTCGGCCTGCGCATACATCATGTGATGAAGCAGGCCGAGACCGTCGTTGAATGCGGCGTCCGCCTGTGGCGCGCAACTGGTCTTGAACGATACGTTGCCAAGCTTGCCGGCCCCCTGCGCAAATGCGGACGCGCCGATTGCGGCGGCGGCAACGGCGCAGAGAATCAACCGCCGGACAGGCGGAAATGACGTGGGTTTCCTGCGATCTGGACAGATCATGACGGACTCCTTTGCTGGTTTGCTCCGGTTTATGTTTCCGGTCCGGTCAGCCTTCTGCAGCGCGATGCGGGAGTCTTGAAAGCGTCCTGAAATCTATCTGAAATCCACCGGAAATCGGCGGTTCGGCAGGCCATTTCCCGATTCAAAGTTGGTTTTGGCCCGCCGCCCGGTCTAGAATCGCCCGGTCAGACATTGTCACGTCAGGAGCCATGATTTCTCAACCGGCCTCACCGCCACTCGATCTGCTGCTCGGAGACCGGTCGTTCACGCTACGGGACGGCATGCTTTACGATGCCGATGCCGAACCGGTCGCGCTGCGGGCCAAGTCGTTGCTGTTCCTGAAAACGCTTTTGCAGGAGAATGGCAGTATCGTCAGCAAATCGCGGCTCGCCGAGGCGGTCTGGCCCGGGCTGGCGGTGACCGATGAAAGCATCAGCCAATGCGTCGCCGATGTCAGGCGGCTCCTGCAGGACGGATCACACGAGATTCTCGAGACCTTTCCCAAACGGGGGTACCGGATCAACGCCCGGATCGTGACCACCACGCCGCCCGCCCGACGCCGGCGCGGGCCGGTCTTTCTGGCGGCGGGCGCCGCGATACTGATCGGCATCGCCGTTTTCTGGTGGACCCGGCAAAACCCGGAACCACAGGCGCCCCCGCTCCGCGAGGCGGTGGCGATCCTGTCCTTCCGGCAGGACGAAAACCAGGGAACAGAGGATTATGTCGCGCCGGGCCTCGCCGGGGACCTGGCCATCCGGCTTGCCGAACTGTCAGGCGTTCAGGTGGTGCCGACATCGCTGTCCTTCGCGCATCGGGGCGACGGTGAACCGGTCGCCGCCGCCCGGGCGCTTGACGCGCGATACGTGGTGCATGGCAGCGTCAGATACGTGGACGACAAGGTCCGGATTTCGCTCGAATTGATCGATGCGCAAAGCGGGACGATCGGCTGGGCGGCACGGTATGACGAAGGCCGCGACCGGCTGGTCGCAATCCGCGACAAGATGGTCACTGAAATCGCCTCGGCCATTCTGCATGGCCTTCGCCCGCCCGACAGGCAGAGGATCGAGACCACGGGAACGCGTTTTCCCTCCGCCTACCGCGCATTGCTGCAGGGCCGCCGGGCCCTGGGCCAGTTCAGCATGGCGCAGAGCCTTGTCGCGGAACGGCACCTGCGCGCGGCCATCCGGATCGACCCGGATTATGCCCGGGCCTATGCCGAACTGGCGGCGCTCTATGCCATCCGGTTCGAAAACGGCTGGACCGTGCTCAGCGTGGCGGACGAGCAAAAGGCGATGTTCTTCGCGAACCGTGCCCTGGAAATCGATCCCGATCTCTGGCTCGCGCATTATGCGTCCGGGCGACTGCATTCCGTCATGGGCACCAAGGATTTCGACAAGGCCGAAACCCATCTGGAACGTGCCATGTCGCTGCAGCCCGCCAATGACGACGCCCGGGTCTATTACGGTGCCGTCAAGGTCATTCTGGGACGTGCCAAAGAGGCGATCCCGATCATCGAGGCGGTTCTGGAAACCCATCCCGACCCGCCGTTCTGGTATTTCTTCACCTACGGGCATGCGCTGTTCCAGACCGGGCGGCATGCCGAGGCCGCCACCGCCCTGGACCGGTGCCTGAACCAGATGCCGACGTCGCCCTACTGCCTTCGGTTTCAGATCGTCAACTATGCCGAGATGGGCCGGATCGAGGATGCCGAATGGAGCCTCCAGGAATACGGTGTGCTTGGTTTTGATACCTCCATCCGGTCAATCATGGGCCTGATACAGGACCAATCCCCCGACCACCGGCGCATTCTGGAGTCCGCCCTGCGCAAGGCAGGATCGGAATGAACAGGCGCCAAATTCCGCTTCGGGAGATTTGTACAAAACGGTACAACGCCCCCCGACGCCTCCTGCAAAACGGCAGATTTGGGCTCAGGCATAGACCCCTTCGGCCGCCGCGCGGATCGCACGGATGTTCTGGCCATAGACCTCCTGCCGCGTGACAGACCCGCCGCGAAACACCGCCGAGCCCGCCACCAGAACGTCGGCGCCGGCCTGCGCCACCAGCGGCGCGGTGGTCGGATCGACGCCGCCATCGATCTCGATATGGATCGGCCGGTCGCCGATCATCTGCCGCAGGGTTTTGACCTTGGCTGTCATGTCGATGAATTTTTGCCCACCAAATCCGGGGTTTACGGTCATCACGCAGATCAGGTCGACCATATCCATCAGCTCGGAAATGGCACTGGCCGGCGTGCCCGGATTGAGCGCGACCCCGGCCTTGGCCCCGGCCGCCCGGATCGCCTGCAAGGTTCGGTGGATATGCGGCCCGGCCTCCAGATGCGCGGTGATCACATCGGCCCCTGCGGCGGCAAAGGCATCGATATAGGGATCAACCGGTGCGATCATCAGGTGGACATCCATAACCCCTTGAATATGCTTGCGTATTGCTGCACATGTCGCCGGACCAAAGGTGATGTTGGGCACGAAATGCCCGTCCATCACATCCACATGCACCCAGTCCGCGCCCTGTGCCTCTATCGCTTCGCATTCCGCGCCGAAATTGGCGAAATCGGCGGACAGGATGGACGGGGCAATCTTGATCTTGCGGTCAAAAGTCATGGGGCAGTCTCCGGATTTGGTCGGCCAACATATAGTCCCGCAGGCCGGGCAAGGGTAGGGGTCAGGCGCGGTAGAACAGGTACCTGTCAGGGGCGATGCTTTCCGGCCCCTTGATCTGCTCGAATCCGACCAGCGGCTGACCCGAAACGATCAACCCGCCCGGCTGCATGACATCTGCGATCAACGGACTCAGCCGGGCCGCCTCGGCGACGTCATCCGCCTTGATGCCCATGCCGAAATCGTAATGTGCAAGAACGATGCTTGCGCCTTTTTCCTTCAGTTTCAGAAGCATAGGCTCCGCCTCGCCTTCAAGGTAATCCTGTTCGGGCGGCGTGCAGGACGGATGGCATTGCAGCACCCGGTCAATTACCCAGATCCGCCGTTCCGGAAGGATTTCGCGCAGATGGTCATAGGTTCGCCCATTGCCAAGACCAAGGTCCAAAACCGCGCCCGGCTGTCCTGCGACCTGGTCCGCGGCCCAGTTCAGCCCGTCGCGCTGCGCGGTAAAACGGCGCAGCATGGAATCAAGTCGGCTCATCGGGTGCTCCTTTTCCTCTGGCGGTCCAGCGTTCGACCGGACCGGCCAGCAATCGGGTCAGCAAGGTTTCCGCAAAACTCCAGATTGCCTCGTCATGAACCAGATGGTGGGTCAGAATGCCATAGGGTTCCGACGCATCCGCCCGCCCTTCGCGCCGGTCGGCCAGTTGACGCGCTGCTTGTGCGATCAGAACGTCCGGGTCCCGCAGCACCTTGCCCGCCCGCCAGTCGATCGGATCCAGATGCGTATTGATCACGGCCAGCCCCGGCACCGCTTCGCGCCCGTTGCGCGGGGTGAAGGTGGACAGCATCCTGTATCCGGCACCCGGCAGTTCGGCCACCAGATCCGGGGCCACACGGTTCCACGGCGGTACAAACATCGGCGCCAGGGCACCACCAAATACCCCGCTCAGCCGGATCAGCCCACGCGCAGCCTCAATCCGCATTTCCGCCGTCGCCCGGTGTGCACCGAATTCGGCCTTTTTTTCAGCCCTGGGCGCGTGGTTTTCATGGGCCCAGCCATGCACCACCGGGATCATGTGATCGCCGCTCAGCCCGGCCAGAGAATGCTTTGCGCCGGCGGGGATCACCGCCAGATGCACGGGCAGACCGATCCGGACTGCCAGATCCAGCAACCGGTCCAGCGCGTGCGTGGCGTCAATGGCATCGTCGTCCCGCCACCACAACGGCAGCGTCAGATCTGCCTTTGCCCAACGTTCCAATTCCCTGTCCAGAACGGCCCAGTCCGGTTTCATGCGCGTGCCCTTGCCATGACGGAAGCGATTGCCACGGATTGCACCGCGCCGTCAAATCGCAGGGTGGAGCCTTCGCGACGTGGCGAGGTCATCAGGGCACTTACCGCCTCCGCCAGGTTTTGCGGCGTTGCATCGGCCGAAGACAGGGACATGATGCCGGGCAGATGCGACAGGCTTTCCGCGCGCCTCGTCTGCTCCACTTCGGTGCCCTCGTCAAACGGGACGAACACGGCGGGTGTGCCGGCTTGCAGGACATCCAGCGCGGTATTGTATCCGCACAGGCTGACCGAGGCGGCAGCGTGAAACAGCATCTGGCGAAAATCCGGCCGCGTGGGTTCGATTACAACCGAACTATCGCCTGCCCTGCGGCGCAGTGCGTTTATGCGATCGGTATCGTTGCCGCCAACCAGCAACCGCCATCGTGTCCCGGGCATCAATCGCGCGGCCTCGATGGCACAGTCAAAAAGCCGTGTCGCGACGTTTCCACCCCCGGCGCTGACCAGTATCTCGCCGTCGCCGGTCCGGTCCGGATGCGGCCCCGCCGCAGGCTGGGCAACATAGCCGGTATAGTGCAACCGCCGTGCCAGTTCCGCATCCACGGGCCAGCTTTGTTCCAAGGTCGTAGCTTGGGGGTCGGAATGGACCAGCACCCCATCATAACGGGTTGTGATGATGTCTTTGGTTCGCGATGCCTTGGCCGCGGAAGAGGGTGGCGCCAGAATGTCACGGACCGAGGACAGAATGACCGGGCGTGGCGACAACCCCCAAGCGGTTTCGAGAAGCGCGTTGAACTCTTCTTTCAGATTGCGACGGCCAAATGGGAACAGCTCGGTGATCAGGATGTCGGGAGAAAACCCGGCCAGCGTCTCGCACAACACATGGCGTCGCGCCGTCTTTACGGCATCGGACGCGAGCACGCCGTCTGCGTCTAGCAACCGGCCAAAGTCCACGCCGTCAGACCGGAGCGGAGCCAGTTGCAGGTGCGTGATATCGGTGAAATCCAACTCCGGAACGGGCATTCCGCCACTTGCCAGAAGAACCTCATGCCCGCGCGCCGAGAACGCCTGTGCCAGTACCAGAGCACGCCGCAAATGACCGGTCCCCAGCAGGTGGGTAACAACGATCATCACCTTCATGACCTGGGCCTCAGGCGGACCGGTTCCGGTTCGGCGTGCAGCGCATCACCGTCGATGGTGACAACGAACAACCGGTTCCGCTTGATCCGGAACGGGGCCGGGCCGTCGAAATTCCAGCCATGGGCGCGGGCCAGCAGAACACGCATCACGCCCATATGGCAAACCGCGATGGTATCGTCGCACAATTGCGCCAGCCACGGGCGCAGCCGGGCGTCAAGCTCCGCCGGGCTCTCGCCGCCTGGCGCGCGGTACTCCCAGCCCCAGTCCTCGATATGACGAAAGCCCGACCCCGGTTGCGCGAGCAGGTCGACGCCCCGCAACCCTTCCCAGTCGCCCCAGTTCATCTCGGTCAGTTCCGGCGCAATTTGCGGGTCGCGTCCGGCTACGATCCGTGCAGTTTCGGCGGCCCGGCTCAGGGGGCTGGACCAGAGCGCGGCCTGCTCCCATGGTGACGGAAGACGGTAGGCGGTGAGGCCGGCGCGGGCATCGTCATCCAGAGGGATATCGCTGCGCCCCTGTATCCGGCCTGCACGGTTCCAACTGGTATGACCATGACGCAACAGGGCTAGGCGGATCATCTGCGGCTCTCCAGTAACGGCGTCACGGCGGACCAGAACGTTTCGCGCGCGGTGTCGATCAAGTGATTGCGGGCGATTATCTGCCGTGCAGTGTCACCCAATTGCTGGCGCAGCCCGCAATCACCCAACAGCGTATCGATCCGCGCCGCAAGTGCAGCGGGACCGTCCGCCGGCAAGGGATAGACACCCGGAGCAAGAACATCGCGCACGCCGGGGCGGTCCTGCGCGACCACCGGCAACCCCGCGGCCTGGGCTTCGAGAAAAACCATGCCAAAACCCTCGTTGACCCCCGGCCAAAAGAACAACGCGGCGTCCTGATAGGCCGCTTGCATCGCGGCACTGTCCAATTGACCGAGTAGCCGGACGTGATCCCCGAAAGGAGCCATCATCGCCTCGACTTCGGGTCGTGCGGGGCCATCGCCGGCAATGGCCAGTCGCCACCCTGGTGTGGCGAGGTAGGCCAGCGTCTCGGCAATGATCCGGTAAGAGGACAGCTTGTCGCCGCGTCGCATCATACCGGTTGTCAGGATCGCCCGCCCGCTGGCCCCGCACGCTGCGGCACCCGGCAAGGTTTCGGCGGGCAAAAACGGGCGCAGATTGATCAGCCGCTGCCGTTCAGGGCGGTGCCGGTCAAGGGTTATCAGGTCATGTTCGGTCAGATAGAATACCAGATCGGCTGCATCGATCGCCATCTCGGCACAGGCGGCAAACGCCGCCCAGGGTCCGGTCAGGCGTTTCCTGGCGCGGCTGGCTTCGATCTGTACATAGGGCAGTTCAAGCGCGGCAGTCACCGCATGGCCGATCAGATCGGGTGCCTTGTAGTAATTGTGATACGTGACCCAGAGGTCCGGCGGGTCGGAAGACAAGATGTCGATCAGCCGCGCCGCTTCCCTTGCGGCCGCCTGGCGCAGTTCGGACTGCCGCGCGGCATCGCCCTTGCTCTCACGGGTCTGGAATTCCGAGACCAGCTCGACGCGTACAGTTTCCTTGGCAATGGCCGTCATCAGGGCGCGTGCAAATGCCCGGTCGCCCGACGGCACCGGGTGGTTCGGCGACTTCATCGGTGCATAAAAGGCAACCCGCCGCATCGCCTAGGAATCCTCGAGAAGCTTGTGCAAACGATCTGAAAGTCGGTCAATGCCGGGTTGCATGGCGAATTCGGCCTGCAGCCGTTTCAGGGCGGCATCCGCCATTTCCAATGTTCTGGCCGGGTCATCGGCAAGCGCTGTGATTGCCTTGGCCAGCGCTTCGGGTGTGTCTTCGGCCAGCGTGCCATGTACATCGTTTTCAATGAACTCGGGAATGGCGGACACGGTCGTGGACAGGATGGCCAGCCGTTGGCTCGCGGCTTCCATCAGCACGTTGGGCAACCCGTCGCGGTCGCCGTCGGCCGCTATCCGGCTGGGCAGCACAAACAGGTCGGCCGCGCGCATGTCGGCGATGACTTGCGGCTGATCGCAGGCCCCGCGCCACGTTATGCGCCCGTTGATGCCCGCGGCCTTTGCCTGATTTGTGAGCGGAGCGGAAAGCGGGCCGCCTCCAATGTGCACCCAGCGCCAGTCCAGCCGGTCAGGCAACAATGCCAGCGCGGCGATCAGCCGGTCAAAACCTTTCTTCTCGACCAAGCGACCCACCGATACCAGGCGCAGAACATCCCCCGCGGCGCGGGGCGTGCGGTCGGGCGGGTCCGGAAAGCGCGACAGGTCCAGGCCGTGATAGATCAGGTCAATGCGTCCCGGATCGGCGGCCAACTTGCGCAATTGCCTCGCGCCATAGGCGGTGCAGGTTGCACCGAATTCGGCACCGGTGCCGTCATCGGACAGCTTCTCGGAAATCTCCCAGTCGGGCGACGTCCAGATATCCTTGGCATGGGCGGAAAAGCCCCAGGGCAGTCCGCGCATGATCGCCGCATATCGCGCGACAGAGGCGGGGGTGTGCAGGAAATGGGCATAAAGGCCACGGGTTTCCCGTGGCAGTTCGGTCGCCAGAACGCAGGCCTGCCCGAACCGCCGAATGCGGTTCTTGTCGAGGTCGCGGGACAGATCGGCGCGCCAAATGCGATAGGCCTTCGCGTAGCCCGGAAGAGATTTGGCCGCGCCCCGCGCCCGCCAGACCCGCGCGGGGTCCTCGTGAAGGTACTCCGGAAGATAGCGCACCCGGGCCTTGAGCCGGTCATGCAGCGGGTGGGTCTTGGTATCGGTCGGATAACGCAGCGACCAGATATCGAAACGATGCCCGGCGTCTTCCAGCGCTACCAGTTCCTGCGCGATAAAGGTTTCGGACAGGCGTGGCCAACCTTTGACGACGACGGCAAGGCGTGCGGTCATTCCGCTGCCCGGTCCGCTGATCCGGCCAGCAGAACTGCAACCCGCCTCGTGACGTAATCCAACCCGTCCAGCAATCCCTCGGTAAAGGACTGCGAGGGTTTGGGCTGTTCGGGCAGGGCACGGATGGTCCGGATCATGGCATCGGTTGTCATGCCGTCGCGGGTCTCGTCCAGCATGCGCACGAGCCCCATTTCTTCGGCGCGGCTGGCGCGGATGTACTGTTCCAGCCGCGGCACTGTTCGTGGAACGATCACGGCGCGCTGATCAAAGGACAGAACCTCGCAGAACGTGTTGTACCCGCCCATACAAACCACGCCCTGTGCGCCGGTGAACAAGGTCTCGATCTGCGCATCGAACCCGACGGCCGTGACGCGCCCGTTCAGCCTGGCGACCCGGGCCTCGAAATCCGCGCGCGTGTCGCCAGACAGGAACGGGCCATAGACCAGGATTGCACGCGGGCTCAGACCGGGGTCTTGCTCATAGGCGGACAGAACGAGGTTCACCATGGCTTGACCGTCGCCACCGCCACCCGGTGTCACGAGGATGTAGGGATCTTTTGGCGGCGCGTTGGAACTGCTGGCCGCCCGTCGCAAATATCCGGTCCAGTGCGTCCGGCGACGCACACTGTCGCTCAGTTCCAGCCCCGCGGTCGGGTCATAGACCGAGCGCAGCCCATAAACCCACAACTCGTCGTAATAGGTTTCGGTGGCGTGCACCGCACCCTTGCGCGCCCATTCCGCCGCCAGGACCTCTGGCTCGTCCAGAACGTCCCGCAGTCCCAGAACAAGCCGCGCCCTGCCATTTCTGTGCAACAGATCAAGCGTTGGCAGCAATTCTCCGCGAAAACCGGTTGGTTCCTTGTCGACAATCAGCACATCGGGGTCGTACTGCTCTGCCGTGGCCTTGATCAGCCCGGCGCGCAGATCGGTGGTCTGCTCTATGTCCATGCCCATTGTCTGAGACACATAGCTGCCATCGCGCAGCTTGGTGACGCCCGGCAGTCGGACATGGTCCACGCGACTGGGAAAGGTAAACCGCCCTGCCACGGGCGATCCGGTCAGGATGAGCGCCGAGGCTGTCGGGTCGGCACGTGTGATCGCCTCGGCCAAAGCCCGCGACCGGCGCAGATGGCCAAGTCCGAACGTGTCGTGACTGTAGAGCATGATGCGCGGATTTCTGGCATTTATCTGCGTCATGGCCGGACCTGCATATCGATTCTGCCGCGCCGCGCCGCACATTTATCGTTACAGGCACACGGGCCGAATGCCATGTTCTGCACCATGCCTGTCCCCGTACTCACCCGATGCGTTTGTCTTTGGTATGCGTGTCCCGAGGCCCCGAATGGGCCAAGATAAAGCGCTGACGGTCTTCTACTATTGAAACTGTGCTTGAATGCAAACCAAAAACTGTGCGCCCCGGTATCGGCGAATGAAGCGGTTTGCACAGGATCGGCGGCTCATATAGCGTTCCGTTCAGAAGTTTTTCAGAGGGCCGATTTCCGGAATGCACCGATTCCTGTTTCAACTTGTTCTGGCCGTTGTGCTCAGCCTGGCTGTGGCGATGTCGGCTTCGGCACAGTCCCTGCCGGGTCTCGGCCTTGGCAGCAGTGGCGAAGGCGCCAATGCAACCGACAATGCGCTGACCGAAGCCATCCGCCAGGCGGCGGAAAGTGGTGTCAATGTCATCGTTCTGGACGGCAGTGGCAAGCTTGTGGCGGCCGTTTCGCCATCTGTCACCGATCCTTCGGGCACGTCTTCCGAAGACCATAAAATGGAGGGGGCATCGCCGTTGATGCGTGCCCAGGCCGAAGTCAGCCAGTTCCGCGAGACCCTCACCGGCCGGTTGGCGGTGCTGAAGAATTCACTCGACGAGGTGGCGTTCATCCTGCGGGCCACCAGCCCCGATGGTCGCATAATGACATATGTCGAGGTGTTGTTGTGGAGCATTGCGCTGTTTGTTCTTGGCTGGATTGCGACGCGGCAGATCTATGGCAAGCGCCTTGTCAGAGGGTTTGTTGTTTCGCGTGTTCTGGAAGACCCGCAAGGGTACCGCGAAAAGATACCGTTTCTCGTGTTTCGCTTTTTCATGGGAATCGGAGGCACGGTTTTCTGCATGGCCGTCGCCTTTATCACCGGCACATTGGTATTCGGACCGGTGGACGATCAGTCGATCGAACTGACAATCGCAGCGATATATGCTGCGTTCTTTCTGTCGCGTACATTGTCGGATATCTGGCGGATGCTGCTGTCGCCATTCTTGCCCCAGTACCGTATCCCGACCCTGTCGGACCGGGCGGCAAAACGGCTGTATTACTGGGCGGTGATCCTGGGCTCCTACAGCATTGCAACAGGGATGTTCAGCACGTGGATCGCGGATTTCGGACTCAACTATAACGTCTATGCGATCCTGTACGGGGTTCTTGCACTGGTTGGCGCATTGGCGAACATTCTCATGGTCCTGTTCAACGCGGGCGATATCTCGAATGCGATTCGCGGCGGCCGGTCCCGGGAAACCGTCTCCTTTCTGAGCCGGTTCCTGTCGGTGGCATGGGCTCCTCTTCTGATCGCATACGTCATTTTCGGCTGGCTGGAGCTTGCCTTTGACTTGGTTCTGGAACGGCCGGTTTCAATCCCGCTGATTGCCGGAGCTTATGCCGTTTTCCTGTCGGTTGTCGTGGTTTACGGCGTGTTCAACTACCTTATCGAACGCTTCTTTACCCGATCGCGTGAAGTCGAACGCATAAACACGGAACTGGCCGCGAACGAAGCGGAAGAGGCCCTGCGCGAAAACCGGGATATCCAGGAAACTCCGGAATACCGGATCATGACTTTTGAAGCTCTGGCGCGCCGCGTTGCCGGGATTCTTGCTTTTGTCGCCGGGGGCTATGCGCTGTTGCGGGTGTGGGATCCGGAAAACCTGATTCTGCCGGACTCGGCCGTCGGACGTCTGCTTGATGTCATCAGCATCCTGTTCATCGGTTACATCCTTTATCACTTCTTCCGTATCTGGATCGACAGCAAGATCGCAGAGGAAACCATAGACGATGCCGAGGCCGAACTGGGCGATGAGGGTGGTGCCGGCAGTGCGAGCCGCCTTGCCACGCTGCTGCCGCTGTTCCGGGGGGCCATTCTGGCCGTCGTCGTGGTATCGATTGCCCTGATCGCGTTGCTGGAACTGGGAATCAATGTCAGCCCGCTGTTTGCCGGTGCCGGTGTCGTGGGCCTGGCGGTCGGGTTCGGCGCGCAGACGCTGGTGCGTGACATTTTTTCCGGGGCTTTTTTCCTGCTTGATGACGCTTTCCGGAAGGGCGAGTACATCGATATCGGGGACGTCAAGGGAACGGTCGAAAAGATCTCTGTGCGGTCGTTCCAGCTTCGCCATCACCTGGGCGCGCTGAACACGATTCCTTTCGGCGAGATCAAGGTTCTGACCAATTTCTCTCGCGACTGGGTGATCATGAAACTGCCGTTGCGGGTCACCTACGACACGGATGTGGAAAAGGTGCGCAAGCTGATCAAGAAGCTCGGACAGGAGTTGTTGAGCGATCCCGTCATCGGCGAGAACTTCATCCAGCCGCTGAAATCGCAGGGTGTGATCGAGATGCAGGACAGTGCGATGATTATCCGCGTCAAGTTCATGACCAAACCCGGCGATCAGTGGCTGGTTCGCAAGAAGGTCTACGAAGAAATCCGGGCGCTGTTCGCCCGCGAAGGTATCCATTTCGCCCACCGTGAGGTCACGGTACGGCTTGCGGATGCCAACGTCGATGACCTCACGCCCAGGCAGCGAGAGGCCGTCAGCGGCGCAGTTCAGGCGGCCATCGATGACGACGTGATGGAAGACATGGGCGGCGACAGCCGGGACTGACCGGCCCGCCCATTTGACCTCTACCCGGCCCACATGCGAATCAGGTTCGTCCGCGATTTTGACAACAGTTGCGCCTGATCTCTGCTTGCCGATGCTTCGGCAAGGTTGATGGCCTGCCAGAGGTCGAAAAGAATTTCGCGTTGCGCGGCATCCCGGATGTGGCTGGTGACCCAGCCCACGACAACGACCCGGCTGCCGCGGGTCACCGGCTCGACCCGGTGCAGGGTCGTTGACGGATAGACGATCACCTCGCCCTGCGAGAGCTTGACCTGACGATCTTCCAGCCGGTCGGCGATGGTCAACTCGCCCCCTTCGTAAGCGTCGGGCGGGGTCAGGAACATCGTAAAGGACAGGTCGGTACGGGCGCCATCCATCAGGGCATTGTCGACATGGTCGCCATACTGCCCGCCCCCTTCGGTACGGGACACGATCAATCTGGCGAACTGCCTTGGATAGGCGACGGCGGCAAATGTCGGATGCGCCATTAGGCTGTTCGCGACCTTGTCCAGCACCGCATTGGTATCTGCGCCTGGTTTGGCTTGAAGGTTATCCTTGACCCTGGCCGCCGTGCGGCCGGCGGATTTGCGCCCGTCCTCGAAGGGCAGGGCGCTTGCGGCCTGATACAGAACTTCTGCTTCAACCGGAGTCAGGACAGCGGACAGGACAATCGGCATCTGTCATTTGGTCCGCAGAGCAAAGATTTCGGCCCAGCCAGCCGCAGCGGCCAGCTGCGAGGGGTCGGTCGAAGCGGTGTCTGCGGTCAATCCGGGAAACAATGCATCCGCCCCGTCGAGCTTGTCCAGAACGTCCCGACCCGCTTTGGCAAGAACAGGGTCGGCCGCTTCGGACAGGGTTTGCGCGCGCGCCAGAGCGGTCGCGTAAAAGCCCCAACTGTCCCTGTATTCGATCGCCAGTCCGACCTTGCCATTCTCGACGCCGCCATCATATTCCGCCGCCGACAGCGCCATAAGGTCATGAATTGACATCAACTGTTCCCACGAGCTTGCCTTTGCCGCCGCTTCGGCTGTCCGCAGGGCCGTCAGGAGTGCAACAAGTGCTTCCCGCACCTCTTCGTTGCTGGCATCCGCCTTTATTGCGGCGGTAAACCGTTCTGCCTGTTCGGCAAAACCCGGCGCGCCATACGTGGCCAGTGCGGCTTCGATATCGTCGTAGTAGGCGTGATGGGACTCATCCTGATGCTGTCGGGCAAGGTCACGGTCCCCGTTGAGATAGAGGGTCGCGACGATCCGGTAGGTGCCTTCAAAAAAGCCAAGACTGGTCAGGAATGCTGCCGGTCCCTCGCCCAGAACAACTCCACCTTCACCGGCTTCGCCGCCTTCACCGGCTTCGCTGGTGGCGGCGTGGACCGGGCTGACGCTGACAATCGGCAAGATTGCCGGGGTCGCGGCGACCAGGCTGGTCGCCGTCAAAAGCGCCCATTTTCGGGGGCTTACGCGACGGGATGCTGTGTTGGGGCGTGACTTCATGAGAGGCTCCATTAACCTGAGTGTTTTAATCAGATACTTGATTCTCGGGAGTCCGTCAACGTCGTACGGCGTCCTCTTGCCCACCAAGCGGGATCGGATAAAAAGAGGCATGTGTGTGGACATCATACTTGAAGACGACCGGTGGCAGGACGCTGGACTGCATCGGTTGGCAAAGCGCGCGGCAAGTGCGACGCTGACGCATCTGGGCCTTGATCCAACTCGGTTCGAAATCTCCTTGCTGGGATGTGACGATGCGCGCATTGCCGGGCTGAATGGTGAATTCCGCTCCAAGGCACAGGCTACCAATGTGCTGTCCTGGCCAAGCGAGGAACGTGCCGTGAATGCACCCGGCTTGCATCCCGAGCTACCCGACCCGGTTACGGGTGGCGAGCTTGGCGATATTGCCATCGCTTATGAAACATGCCGGCGCGAGGCGGACGAGGCCGGGAAACCGATGTGCGAACATGTCACGCACCTGATCGTTCACGGTGTGTTGCATCTTCTGGGTTATGACCACATCCGTGACCCGGATGCCACTTTGATGCAGACCCTCGAAGTCGAAATACTTGGCAGACTGGGGTTAGATAACCCATATTAGGGGATGTACGGGTCTTTGGGCCCACTTTCGGATAGGAAAAATGGGCGACACAGACGACAGTTCTAACGCGGCGCAAAGCGCGCAGTCACAGGACAACTCGACGACCGGGGAAACGGAAACCCCGGACACGGCACAAGAAGCAGAGCGATCAAGCTTCTTCGGACGCATCATTGACGCACTGACTCCAACGGATACCGCTCAGGCAAACCCGATCAATGGCGCGCTTGCCAAGTCCCACGGCATGATCAACCTGCGGCGTATGCGGGTCGAGGACGTAGCGATCCCGACCGCCGACATTGTCGCCGTGCCCAGCACCATCACCAAGGATGAACTGGTGCAGGTGTTCCGCGACTCGGGCATGACCCGGATTCCGGTCTACGAAAATACATTGGACACGCCGCAGGGGTTTGTTCACCTGAAGGATTTCGCGCTGACCCACGGGTTCAACGGCGACACCACCGAGTTCGATCTGGCCTCGATGCTGCGCCCGCTGCTGTTTGTCCCCCCTTCGATGCCGATTGGGGTGCTTCTGGCCAAGATGCAGACCGAGCGACGCCACATGGCATTGGTGATTGACGAATATGGCGGTGTCGATGGTCTGCTGACCATCGAGGACCTGATCGAACAGGTCGTTGGCGAGATCGAGGACGAACACGATACCGACGAGGACCAGACATGGGTGCTCGAAAAACCCGGCTGTTACATCGCACTTGCCAAGACCCCGTTGGACGAGTTCGAAACCGAGATCGGTCAATCCCTGACTGAACATGACGAGGTCGACGAGGAGGAGATCGACACGCTGGGCGGCCTGGTATTCATGTTGTCGGGCCGGGTTCCGGCGCGGGGAGAAGTTGTGCCGCACCCGGACGGACCGGAATTCGAGGTGATCGACGCGGACCCGCGCAGGATCAAGCGTTTAAGGGTACGGGTGCCGGGCAGTTCCGCATGACGCCAGTCTCGCGCTGGCGGTTTTTCGGACACATGGTCTTGGCGGGAGCCCTCGGCGCGCTGGCGGCGCTGGGCCTTGCGCCTTATGAATTCTGGCCGATGACCCTGATCGCGCTGGCATCGGTGCCCTGGCTGATGCAAGGCGTTTCTGGCGCGCGCAGGGCCGGCTGGATCGGGTGGGCCTTTGGCGCGGGTTATTTTGCCCATGCATTGATCTGGATCGTGGAACCGTTCCTGGTCGACATTGGGCGGCATGGCTGGATGGCGCCTTTTGCCTTGGTGTTCCTGGCCGGAGGGCTGGCCTTGTTCTGGGCGGCGGCATTCGGGGCCGCGCAGCGTTTTTCACGTGGGGATGCGAACCGGATCGCATTGCTTGTTCTGTTCCTGTCGCTGGCGGAGTTCGCGCGCGCCTATGTTCTGACTGGGTTCCCATGGGCCGGGCTGGCCCAGATTTGGGTGGGAACGGAGGTCGGCCGGTCGTTGGCATGGATCGGGCCACACGGGTTATCCATCGTTACCCTTATGGCCGGGCTGTTGCCCGGGCTGATCCTGATCCGTCGCGGCCTGCCGGTGATCTGGGCCGGCGGCATGGTCCCGTGTGGCTTTCTGTTGTCTGCGGGAACGGTTTTGTTTGATCCGCTGCCCGATGATCATCCGTCAACAGGGACGGTCCGCATCGTTCAGCCCAATGCGCCACAGCATCAGAAATGGGATCCGGCGATGATGCCGGTATTCTTTGAACGGCAGATCGGTTACACCGCTCAATCGCCCCGTCCAGACATGGTCGTATGGCCGGAAACCGCAGTGCCCACGCTTCTCGAATACGCGGCACCCGCCTTTGAGCGGATGAAAGACGCCGCACAGGGGGCCCCGATGGCCGTCGGCGTACAGCGCAGCGAAGGCGCGCGCAGTTTCAATTCGATGGTGAAACTGGACGAGGAAGGTCGAGTCGCCGCGATCTATGACAAGCATCATCTGGTCCCCTTTGGCGAGTACTTTCCGGGCGGCGACCTGGCGGCCCGTTTCGGGTTGCGCGGGTTTGCAGCCCAGGAAGGCGACGGCTACAGCGCCGGACCCGGCCCACAGATCATGGATTTCGGTGCGTTGGGTCGGGCGGTGCCGCTGATCTGCTACGAGGCCGTCTTTCCGCAGGATGTTTCCGGTACGCCGGTTCGAGGCGATTTCCTGCTGCAAGTGACCAACGACGCGTGGTTCGGGCAATTCGTGGGGCCCTACCAGCACCTTGCACAGGCGCGGATGCGTTCAATCGAGCAGGGACTGCCCATGGTGCGATCAGCCAATACCGGGATCTCGGCGATGATCGACCCGGTGGGCGGCATCGTGGCCAGCCTGCCGCTGGGACAGGCAGGGTATGTCGACGCGGCATTGCCCGCACCGTTGCCGCCGACCCTCTATGCCCGGACCGGCGATGGGCCGGTTTTCGGCCTCTTGATTGTGGCTGTTCTGGCATGTCCCATTCTGCATCGCCGGAAAAGAAATTACGTTTAGGCGATTGACCCGGCCCTTCGGCGGTCTTAACTCGGGCAAAACCCGCCACAACGGCTTCCTGACGTGGCGGGATAAACCCAATGGAGCGCCTTCATGTCCCGCAACAACTACACGTTCACCTCAGAATCCGTTTCCGAGGGCCACCCGGACAAGGTCTGTGACCGGATTTCCGATGCCATTCTGGATGCCTTTCTGGCCGAAGAACCAGAGGCGCGGGTGGCCGCCGAAACTTTTGCCACCACCAACCGCGTGGTGATCGGCGGTGAAGTGGGGTTGTCCGATCAGGACAAGCTGCATGAATACATGGACCGGATCGAAGATATCGCCCGAGCCTGTATCAAGGATATCGGGTACGAGCAGGAGAAGTTCCACCACGCCACCTGCGAAATCACCAACCTTTTGCACGAACAATCGGCCCATATCGCGCAGGGCGTGAACGCCGATGGCAACACGGACGAAGGCGCCGGCGATCAGGGGATCATGTTCGGTTTTGCCACCAACGAAACACCGGCTTTGATGCCGGCGCCCATCCAGTATGCCCACGCGATCCTGCGCCGGTTGGCCGAAGTACGCAAGGACGGGACCGAGCCGGCTCTGGGTCCGGATGCAAAGAGCCAATTGTCGGTCGTCTACCGCGATGGCAGCCCGGTCGGTGTAAGTTCGTTGGTCTTGTCGACCCAGCATCTTGATGAAGCTCTCAGCAGCGACGACATCCGCGCCATAGTCGAACCCTATATTGTCGAGGTTCTGCCCGAAGGCTGGCTCTCTGCGGAAACCGAATGGCACGTGAATCCGACCGGGAAATTCGTGATTGGCGGGCCGGATGGCGATGCGGGTCTTACCGGGCGCAAGATCATCGTAGACACCTATGGCGGCGCGGCGCCGCATGGTGGCGGAGCGTTCTCGGGCAAAGACCCGACGAAAGTCGATCGATCGGCGGCCTATGCCGCGCGCTATCTTGCCAAGAACATCGTCGCGGCCGGACTGGCAGACCGCGCAACGCTTCAGCTGAGCTATGCAATCGGCGTCAGCCGCCCGCTGTCGATCTATGTGGATACGCATGGCACCGGCCAGGCGCCGGACGCGCAGATCGAAAAGGCAGTCGGCAAGGTCATGGATCTGACCCCACGCGGAATTCGCCAGCACCTGCAACTGAACAAGCCCATCTATCAGCGCACCGCCGCTTACGGCCATTTCGGGCGCAAGCCAAGTGCGGATGGTGGATTCAGTTGGGAGCGGACCGATCTGACCGAGGCGCTGAAAAGCGCACTCTGATCTGGTCCGCACAATCCGGCCATGCCCCGTTGCGAGCCGCGGCGGGGCAGGTTAAAGGGCGCGCCATGACACATCCTGACCGCCCGCATCGCAATTTCTATGGCCGTCTCAAGGGCAAGTCGCTCAAGAAAAGCCAGAAACAATACCTGGATGAAGACCTCGCCGCCCTGTCGCCCGGAGCCGTGGGATGGGGCGAGAACCCCGACCGCGATCCGATTGATACCAATGCCCTGTTTGACGACCGGTCCGTCTGGCTGGAAATCGGGTTCGGCGGTGGCGAGCACATGGTGCACCAGGCTGCGTCCAACCCCGATGTCGGGGTTATCGGGGCCGAGCCGTATATCAACGGCGTCGCCATGCTGCTGGGCAAGATCCGGCGCGCCGGTGTGTCGAACCTTCGGGTCCATCCCGGCGATGCGCGCGACCTGATGGATGTTTTGCCCAATGGCTCGATTTCGCGGTCTTTTCTGCTTTACCCGGATCCATGGCCGAAAAAACGTCACCACCGCCGCCGTTTCGTGACGCCGGAACATCTTGAGCCGCTACATCGGGTCATGCAGCAGGGCGCAATCCTTCGGGTTGCGACCGACATTCCCGACTATGTGCGCCAGACCCTGGAAGAAGTGCCCAAAGCCGGTTTCGAGTGGCTGGCCGAACGGCCTGCCGATTGGCGTGAACCGTGGGATGACTGGATTTCCACACGCTATGAACAGAAGGCGCTGCGCGAAGGGCGGGTGCCGCACTACCTGACATTCCGCCGGGTCTAGCCGTCGCGGTGTCTGGTTGTGGACCCGACCCATTCCATCGGTTACATCGGTCGGACCGATCATTGGAAAGACACGTTATGCCCGCGATCCCGATGATATCGACCGCCTGTGGCGCACTGTCCGGACCGGCCGTTGTGCCGGGTGACGGACCGTTGTCGCTCCGGGCGCTGGTGCTGGCTGCTCTGACGGTAGGAGAATCCCGGATAAGCGGCGTGTCTGACGCACGGGATGTGCAGGGCCTGGCCAAAACTCTGCGCCACCTCGGCGCAGAGGTGAGCGACCTTGGTGGCGACGACTGGTCGGTTCACGGTGTCGGCGTCGGAGGTTTTGCGGAACCTGACCGGGCCATCGACTGCGGTTGGTCATCCGATGCCAAGTCGCTTTTGCTCGGGGCGATGGTGAACTGTCCCATCACGGCCACTTTCGTGGGTGACCACATGTCGCCCGCCCGGTCTTTGGCGGGGCTTCTTGAACCGCTGTCCCAGTTTGGCGCCCGGACGGTGGGGCGCACAGGTGGACGCTTGCCCATGACAATCACCGGCGCAAGAAACCCGATCCCGGTCCGGTACACTCTGCCGGTTCCATCCGAGCTGATCAAATCCGCGCTACTGCTGGCCGGGTTGAACGCGCCGGGCCGCACCGTGGTCACCGAGCAGATTGCCACGCCGGATGACACGGAACGGATGCTGATCCGCTTTGGCGCCGATGTTCAGATCGAACAAGGCAAAAACGGCAGCATCGTCACCCTGACAGGGCATCCGGAACTGACTCCGCAAACCCTCACTCTGCCCCGCGATCTGTCCGCCGCCGCCTTTCCGGTCTGTGCTGGACTGATTGTTCCGGGATCTGATGTCGTCGTGCCCGGAGTTGGTTTGAACCCTTCGCGCGCCGGGTTGGTCCAGTCCCTGCGGGAAATGGGTGCAAACCTGACAAGCGAGAATGAACGCGAAGTAGACGGCATACCCGTGGCAGATCTGCGCGCCCGGTATTCGCCGGACATGCGGGGTGTCGATGTGCCCCCTGATCGCGCCGCAGGCATGATCAGAGATATTCCCGTCCTGTCGGTTCTTGCGGCCAATGCGAATGGCGTCACGATGATGCGCGGTGTCGGTGAGTTGCGGGATCAGCAAAGTGACCGGTTGGCGGCGATGGTCGTCGGCCTGCGCGCCAACGGGGTGGATGTGGAGGAGGGCGACGACTGGCTTTCGGTTACTGGTCACGGGCCCGGGACCGTGATGGGTGGCGCAATATGCGCCTGTCAGGCCGACCCCATCACGGCCATGTCTTTTCTGCTTCTGGGAATGGCCGCGCAGAACCCTGTCTCGGTGGATGACTCGGATTGCCTCGCCACCGGATTTGCGGATTTCGTGCCTCGCATGATCGATCTCGGCGCGTCGCTTTCACAGGTAGGGTCGTGAACGTGATGAACAAGGCGTGCTGGGCGCTTGGTGCTCTGGCGCTTGGAACGTTTGTGACGATGGTGCTGGTTCTGCAACTGGAAATTCGCCCGGTTGCCGCGTCATTCGATCTGCCCCAGTCGGATTTCAACGGTTACGACAATGGCGATGTTCAGGCTTTTTCAATGGCAATCGGAGCCGAGGGGCGCGCAATCTACCGAACGGTTCTGATCTACCCCGACACCGTGTTTGCTCTGACCTTCGCGATGTTCTCTGTTTTGATGCAGTGGCGGAGTTGGCCCCTCATCGCACTCCTGTCCGGTGGGCTATATGCGCTTGCCGATCTGGGTGAGAACCGTTTGATCCTTCGCGTGGTCGACCAAACCGCATTGTGCGACGCTGTGGCTGCCTGCCCTGATTTACCGGATGGCACCGGCCTTGCCTACCTGTTCACGCTTGCCAAATTCGGTTTGTTCGGCATCTGTCTGGCAGGTGTCTGGTTGGCTTGGAGAAGGGAGCGGCCATGAGTTTCACAATTGCGATAGACGGCCCCGCCGCTGCGGGCAAGGGCACCATCAGCAAGGCGGTCGCTGCGCATTTCGGCTTTGCACATCTGGACACCGGTTTGCTTTACCGTGCGGTCGGCGCACGTGTTCTGAGCGGTGCGGACCCGGTTGCGGCGGCGCTGGACCTGCAGGCCGGGGAGCTGGATGGAGCCAACTTGCGAACCGCGGCGATTGCACAGGCGGCCAGCAAGGTCGCCGCCATCGCCGACGTGCGCGCCGCACTTGTCGATTTTCAGCGCGCGTTCGCGCGTCGTTCTGGTGGCGCGGTTCTGGACGGGCGCGATATCGGGACGGTGATCTGCCCCGAGGCCGAGGCAAAACTGTTTGTCACGGCCCGCCCGGAAGTGCGGGCACGCCGCCGTTTTGAGGAACTTCGCGGAACTGGTGCCGACACCACGCTCGAGGACGTGCTGGCGGATGTAAAGGCACGCGATGAACGTGATATGACCCGAGCGGATGCACCTTTGAAGGCGGCCGACGACGCCGTCACCATCGACACTTCGGATCTGGATATTGAAGCCGCTGTTGCGGCCGCGATACGGGTCGTCAACGCGCGGCTGGCCGTGATTGCCGAGCAGTCAAGGTAAGGAAAACCTCAGTCATGTATTCCGGACTGACGTCTTCGGGCGGCTGCTGGTAGCGTTTGGCCATCGGGGCGTCGCATAGGGATCGCCCTGAACCGGAACCAGATGTTTTAAGGAAGAATTATGGACACTTTCGTTTTCAGGACCACGTCAACCACCCTTGCCGGTTACATGAAGATTGGCGACATTGCCGGGGAAAGTCAGTATGACCCGACCATCAGTTGGGGCAGCGGCGATGGGTCCGGTCTGGGCATCGAAGCAGATCCGGCGCTGGATGGAATGCATGTCGACCCGGTAATTCCCGGTGGCACTGAATTCGAAGATCCGTCATTCGGCTTCTGGGTGTGAAACGCCAAATTTTGCTTCTTTGGTCATGAGTTCTGATCAGAGGACGCCCGGCCCGTGCAGATTCCTCCCCTGCGCGGGCCGGTTTTTCATTGCAGCCGAAATGGTTTCTCGCCGTAGCTCAGACGACAAGCAGGCTGTTGTCAGCCAGCCGGATCTCTTCAAAGCCCCAGATGTCCAGTGTCTGATAGCCATCGACGATCCGCATACCCTCTTCACCGAAAATGTCCAAAACGGTTGAACTGGAAAAGGTTCCGGCAACCAGGTGGTTCAGGTGCAGGACGTCATAGCCCTGTTTTGCGCGATTGGAGTACCCGTCTCCGCGCAGTTCGGCACTGACATCGAACGTCGCCGCAGCCAGGTCGAGAGTCAGGACATCGTCGCCGCCACCCATGGTCACGCTGCCCTCCAGGCCGCCGCGATACAGTTCACGCAAAACGCCGGTCGGGTCTTCGGCTGCGCTCAGGGCGGCATTGGGGCCCAGTCCAATTGTCGAAACCGTTCCAACATCGTCACCGATACCGGCGGAAATGGCCAACTCGATCCGCGACAATGACCGCGCCCCTGCCGAAACCGCCGTGAAATTGAACGTGTCGTTGCCAGAGCCAAGCCGCACCGATTCATCCACCACGAAACCACTCAGGGTGCCCGATGCATTCGGATTGGCGACGCGCAGGTCGACGACGTCGTGCCCGGACCCGGTTTCGACACTGCCGGTAAGAAACACTTCCCCCGGAGCTTCCGCGTGCAACAACACCCGGTCGCTTTGCCCGCCGCTCTTGAATGTCGAGCCGTTGATGATCGCTCTTTCGGTTGTGGACAGATCGACGCTGATGATGTCTTCACCCTTACCGGTAAAAACGTCGGTGAGTTCCACACCGGCATAGGGTCCGCCGGCACCGATGTAGACAAATGCGTCATCCCCACCCGCCATGCGAAATGCGGTGCTGTCCAGGACCCTGGTTCCATCCACGGAATACCCAGAGTCGTCGCTGAAACTGGCCAGTCTCGTACCCGTTGCAAGAAACGTGTCGCCACGATGAGAAAAACCGATCAGCAATGGCACAATGACATCCGGATCGCTGTATCCCGACCATGCGTAAAGCGCGCCGAGATCCGTGGCATTCGCCGGGTCCACGCCCATCGCGCCATAGTCGATACCTCCGGAGGACGTCAGATAATCCGACGGTGGCGGCGTGTCATCCTTGCCGCGAAGGACCAGGTCCAGCGTGATCGTCCCCTCGCTCGCGGCCCCGTGCCGATCGATGGCACGGATCTCGACGGTACCGCGCATCCTTTCATCCGAGGTCATGTTGTCCTGGAGGTTCGACGGATCGAGCCGCAGTTTGTTCCCCGCGATCGAAACCTGGAAGCCATGTGGCGCAGACACGATTTCGTAGGTCAGGCTGTGGCCATCGTCGTCACTGTCGATGTCCGACCCGAAACCAGACAGGTCCAGTTCACGAACCCGGCCGTCCTCGAAGGCGCGCAATGTGCCGGTTCCCGAAATCGTCGGCGCATCATTTACGCCAACGATTATCAGCGGGATCTGGTACTTGGTGTACTCGAACCCGCTGCCATCCCCGAATGTGCCGTCCAGCCAGATATTGCGCGTGGTAACAATGATTTCCATCATCTGGACGAATTCTTCATCTTCCGCCAAAACGCGAGGATCGGAATCGCCGTATCTGGGTGTGCCGTCGTAGGTAAAAGTATAGCTCCGGCGAATACTCATCTCGCCATAACGGTAGTCGCCATCGTAATCGGGCAGGGCAGACAGAGTTCCATAAGGCAGATCGCCGCCGAACTCGTGGATTTGTATGGACATCTCCCGGTCATCGAGGTCTTCAAAGGTGACGTCGAAACTGGAAGTTTCTCCGACAATGACACGCAACTCGTCCGGAAGCTCGGTCAGCAACCGGACCGGCTGTTCCTGTCCTAGGGTAATTTCGGCATCGTCAAAACGGAGTATCTCGACACTGTCCAGCGTGTCAGTCCCGGTGTCGCCGTCCAAAGCATTCTCGTCGGTGACCTCCCACATGGTTCCGCGCGACGTCGAGTAGCTTCGCCAGCTGTAATCCCAGATGGACCCACTCAGGATCGCGGTATCGGTCCCGCCGCGGCCCTTGAATTCGTCATCACCTGCCAGGCCTTCGAAAAAATCATTGCCGTCGCTGCCGTTCAGGCGGTCCTTGCCGGTCGTGCCGATAATCACAGGCGGCCTCCCGGCATGGATTGTCGCGATATCGGTATGGGATGCATCTGAAACATGGTGTCACTCGTATGATGAAAGGAATTCCCGGATGCTCTTAGCATAGGAACGATTTGAACAAAATGGGGGCAGGTTCGGGCCAGGCTTGTGGCATTCTGACCTGTTTGACACGCAATGTCTCCGGCGGTTGACCGTCTGAACTGTCGCCAGGCCTTGCAAACCCGACGGGTGTCCGATAAGAGGCACGCGTCGACAAGGTGGGAAACACCGCAGGGCATTGAGATGAGCAGGGTCGGAACCATCCGGCCCTCTTTGCTTTGTGTCCGCCTGACCAACCCCAAGACCGGCGGAGACAACCGCACGGCCAGTCAAACCGAAGAAAAAGGAAATCATAGGCCACATGGCTCAAAACGCATCCATGGAGGAATTCGAAGCCCTCCTGAACGAAAGCTTCGAAATGGACA
>CAYGNE010000031.1:0-26541 GCA_964351155.1 uncultured Rhodobacterales bacterium
GCGCGGCTACGACACCAAGGTCATGCGCAAGGTCATCGCGCTGCGCAAGCGCGACAAGGACGACATCGCCGAAGAAGAGGCGATCCTGGAGATGTACAAGGAAGCCCTGGGCATGTAGCGCCGGGGTCGTCAGGCGGCGGAACCGAATCTAGCCCGCGCCGATATCCATTCTTGCAATGGATACGGATTTTACAACGGCGTGAATGTTGTCGCCTGCACGCAGTTCCATTGCCGCTGCCGACCTTCGGGTGATGCGGGCCAGCATGCGGTCATCGCCGGATTGCATCTGAACGATCACACCCGGACCGCTGCCTTCGCGCAGCGCGATGATGGTCACAGGCAGAATGTTCAACGCCGAAAGCCCGGATGGCGCGTTGCGGGACAGGATGACATCATGCGCAAGGATGCGTACGCGGGTGCCGGTTCCGGGCGGCGTATCCATCTGTGGAAGAAAGAGTCGGCCACCGGATATGGTCAATTCTGTCAATCCATCCGGGTGATGCGCGGCAACGGTGGCGGGCAGAACCGCACCGGCCTCGCGAAGTCCGATCTGCCGGACCATGTCCGGGTCTGAGAGAACCCGTTCGGCCCGCCCGGAACGCGCGACCCGACCGGCTTCGAGAACCACGACGGTAGTTGCCAGCCGCGCCACCTCGGCCACCGAATGGCTGACATAAAGAACCGGAACATCGGTGTGGTCGCGCAGCCGTTCGAGAAACGGCAAGATCTCTTCCTTGCGCGCGGCGTCCAGGGCGGCGAGAGGTTCATCCATCAACAGCAATTCGGGGCGCGACAGCAGCGCCCGACCGATGGCAACCCGCTGTTTTTCACCTCCGGACAACGCGCCAGGCCGGCGGTCGTGCAATCCGGTGATGCCCAGAAGGTCGCTGACCTCATCCAGTGTTGGACCCGCCCTGACGGGTGCAAACCGTTGCCCGTAGGTCAGGTTTTGTCGCACCGACAGGTGTGGAAACAACCGTCCGTCCTGGAAAACATATCCGAGCCGTCGTTTGTGAACGGGTAGCCAGATACCGGTGCTCGCATCAAACAGGGTCTGTCCGGACAGTTGTATCCTTCCGGCATCCGGCCGCAAGAGTCCTGCGACGGCATTGACCACGGTTGTTTTTCCGGTGCCCGAACGGCCAAACAGCGCGGTGATTCCCCGTGGGGCTTCGAACGCGATCTGCAGGTCGAGCGGGCCCAGATGATGTGAGATATCGACCGATAGACTCATGCGCCGGAAACCCGTTTCACTGCTTTGCGTGCCAGCAATTCGGAAATCAGCAAGGCGCCCATTGCGACGACGACCGATACCGCCACAAGCCGCAGCGCGGGTGCTTCACCCCCCGGCACCTGTAAAAAGGCATAGATTGCCGACGGCAGGGTCTGGGTTTGCCCGGGGATGTTGGACACGAAGGTGATCGTCGCGCCGAATTCACCCATGGCCTTGGCAAAGGCAAGAACGGCACCGGCTATCAGTCCCGGCAACATCATCGGGAGTGTCACGGTAGCAAAGACCCAGGCGCGTGATGCACCAAGGGTCGCCGCCGCCTGTTCCAGTCTGGGGTCGACCGCTTCGATCGCCAGCCGCAGGGATCGAACAAGCAGCGGGAACGCCATGATGGACGCGGCCAGAACCGCGCCGGTCCAGCGGAATGCGAGCACCAGACCAAACGTTTCTTCAAGCCATCCCCCCAGGGCTCCGTGCCGGCCAAACGTCAAGAGGAGCAGGTAGCCAGTCACGACGGGTGGCAGGATCAGCGGCAGGTGAACCAGGCCATTCAGCAACTGCTTGCCTCGAAAACGCCACCGGGCCAACGCATAGGCAACAAGGATGCCAAACGGCAGACTGATCAGAGTTGACCAGATGGCGACACGCAAGGACAGTGCCACTGCCTGCCATTCCTCCGGTCCCAACCAGTTGCTCACGTGCCATTCTCCGCGAGCCCGAAACCATGCCGGAGGAACACTTCACCGACCGGGGGACTGGCAAGAAAGCTGAGAAATGCAAGTGCCGGCTCGGGGTTCGGTCCGTCCACCACGGCCACCGGATAGAGGATTGGCGGGTGGCTGTCGGCCGGAAAAGTCCCGAGGACGCGAACCCTTGGTTCCGCCCGGGCGTCGGTCGCATACACGATGCCGAACGGCGCTTCTCCCATCGCGACAAGTTTCAGCGCGGCGCGTACATTATCGGTTTGCGCAATGCGGGATTGCACGTCCTCCCAAACACCCAAGTATTGCAATGCCGCACGGCCGTACTGCCCGGCTGGCACCGCGTCGACCAGCGCCATGGCCAAATGGTCCTGACCCAGTTCGCCGGACAAATCGAATCCTGGCTGAATTGGCAGGCTTGCCTGGAATTGCGATCCTGCGATCAGGACCAGCCGGTTGGTAAGCAGGTTGCGACGGGTTCCGGGCACAAGCAGTTCCTGTTTTTCCAGGAAGTCCATCCAGTCCGCATTGGCCGAGATGAATACTTGTGCGGGAGCGCCGTACTGTATCTGGCGTGCCAGGGTCGAACTTCCGCCATAGGAAATCTGCACGGCGCCGCCGGTTCCGGAATACAGCTCGGCCACTTCGTCAAGCGCGGTTTTCAGGCTGGCGGCGGCAAACACCGTCACTGCAGGCTGAGACTGGACGCGTGTGGGCACCCCCAAAACAACCGCCAAGACAAGCAGGCTCGAAAACAGCCAGCGTGGCAGGGGGGGTATCATGTTCCACCGTCTCCGTCTGAACGCGCTGTGGTCACGTATCGCAAGCGCGCGTGCCCGGATGCAAGTGGATTTACCGGGGCGTTGCAGCGGGTTCACGGTTCGATCAGCGTGACACCGGGCAAGGTCCGAATGCGGTCAATGTCCTCGTCATACAGCCGGCTCAGGTCGGCGACGAGTTCCTCGGTCCAGCCGGGCATATCGATTTCCTGTTCCAACTGGTCGCGCGATGCGAACTTCTCCAGGAATGCGATCATGACGTCCTGTTTTTGGGCGTCGTCCAGTTTTGGGTGCTTGTGGAGGTAGGCGCGAAAGCGCTGTATGCCTTCGCCGGGCATTAGTTCGGCCAGCAGATCGAAGCTGCCGGTGATCTTCGTTCCGGGTGCCAGCCCTGCCATGCTCCGGATAATGGGCCCCCAGATCAGTGGCGTATCCTCGTTGCACCAGACAGTCAGGGATACATCCGGTGCCGAGTTGCGAATACTGTTCAGGCAATCGGACCAGCGCAGGTCACGAAGATCGTGACCGCCCATGAATTCTGATAGCCGTTCCTCGACAACGTTGCCCAAAAGCGCCGGCAAAAACGTGGCCGGGTTGCGCAATCCCATGTGGATTTGGATCGTGTCGCCGGCGAACAGTTTCTGGAGATGCATCACGCGTTGGGGTGCTTCGGGGTAAAACTGACCGTCCGTGATTGCCCCCTTTTTCAAACCGAAAAAGTATGCATTGGACAAAATCATCCGCTCCGGGCTATCGCCGTCGAGGATTGCGTCCAGAAGGACATCGCGCGCATCCGGCGACGGTTCGCTTTGTGACATGGCGCGAAACGACTGTGTCAACAGATCGCGATAAGTTCCCGGGCCGGGTACGGCGATACCACGATCCGCAAAGCCCTGCCGGTTGCGCAAGAGGCATTTCATGAGCCGGTCACCATCGGTGCAATGCGCGCCAGTGTGAAATACGACCTGCATGGCAGCTATTGGGGTACCCTTGCTTCTGTTCGCTGATGCAGGTTGCCCTTTTGACGCCCGTGCGTCAAACAGCTTTCGGACTTCCGAAAGCGCTTGCTTCATGCAATGGCGCAAACCGGTTTCCAACCGAACTGATGCTTGACCCCGACCTGATGCGCGGCCATGAAGCGGTGCAGACGGACTCCTGCATGTAATTGAGCGCGGAGTGAGTAAAGGACGAAGAATGGCCCGCCAACCCCAGACCGCA
Source organism: uncultured Rhodobacterales bacterium (assembly GCA_964351155.1). Lineage (GTDB taxonomy): Bacteria > Pseudomonadota > Alphaproteobacteria > Rhodobacterales > Rhodobacteraceae > CAYGNE01. The sequence goes on from CAYGNE010000031.1 coordinate 3,930, forward strand.
TCCCTGCCAGCCGGAGCCCCCGGAGCAACGGAAGAGCGTGCCGGGTCCCGGGCTATTGGTGGCCTGCGCGAACTGTGGCCGTTCATGGCGCCTTATCGTGCCCTGATCGTGGCGTCCTGCCTGGCATTGATCCTGACGGCATGCGTGTCCTTGACCCTGCCGCTTGCCGTGCGCCGGGTCGTCGACAACTTTCGTGTCAAGGACGGCGCCATTCTTGATCAGTATTTTCTTGCCGCGCTTGCCATTGCCGGCCTGTTGGCGCTGGGCACCGGTTTGCGCTATGCGCTGGTCACCCGTTTGGGCGAGCGGGTGGTGGCAGATATCCGGATGGCGGTGTTTGACCGCGTGATCGGAATGAGCCCGCGGTTTTTCGAGCAGATCATGACCGGCGAGGTATTGAGCCGGATCACCACCGACACCACCCTGATCCAGTCGGTACTGGGCTCCTCCATTTCGATTGCACTGCGGAACCTGTTGATTTTCATCGGCGGCCTGATCCTGATGCTGCTGACATCCGGGAAGCTGACGGGAATGGTGCTTCTCATCGTTCCCGCGGTCATCGTGCCGATTCTTGTTTTGGGGCGGCGTTTGCGTGTGCTCAGCCGCGAAAACCAGGACTGGATCGCGGCCAGTTCCGGCAACGCCTCCGAGGCATTGGGGGCTGTGCAGACGGTGCAGTCATTTACGCATGAGGCGGTGAGCCGGGCGCAATTCGCGGAAATGACGGAAACCTCTTACGCGGTCTCGCGCCGGCGTATCCGCACGCGTGCCCTGATGACCGTGATCGTGATCTTTCTGGTGTTCACGGGTGTTGTCGGGGTTTTGTGGATGGGTGCGCGCGACGTGCGCGATGGCGTCATGACCGAAGGTACCCTCATTCAGTTCGTGATCTATTCGGTGATGGTTGCCGGGTCGGTGGCAGCCCTGTCCGAAATCTGGGGTGAGCTGCAGCGGGCGGCCGGCGCGACCGAACGTTTGATCGAATTGCTGAACAGCCGCGATACGGTTCAGGATCCGGCTAACCCGGCGACACTGCCGGAGCCGGTTCAGGGGCGCATCAAGTTCGAGGATGTTTCGTTTCGCTATCCGTCCAGACCCGAAACGCTTGCGCTGGACAAGGTCACTCTGGACATCTCGCCGGGGGAAACCGTGGCATTCGTCGGACCGTCCGGAGCCGGCAAAACTACGATTATCCAGTTGATCCAGCGGTTTTACGATCCGGACAAGGGGCGAATATTGCTGGACGGTGTCGCGCTGACGGATCTCAGCCGGGATGTCTTCCGCAACTATATCGCCCTTGTTCCGCAGGACCCTGTGATCTTTGCAGCCTCTGCGCGCGAGAACATCCGCTTTGGCCGTCCCGAGGCCAGCGATGCCGAGGTCGAGGCCGCCGCCCGTGCCGCTGCCGCGCATGAATTCATCAGTGCCCTGCCCGAAGGGTATGACAGTTACGTCGGCGAGCGCGGAGTGATGTTGTCCGGAGGTCAGAAACAGCGGATCGCCATTGCCCGCGCGATTCTCAGGGATGCGCCGGTCATGCTGCTGGACGAAGCCACCAGTGCACTGGACGCGGAAAGCGAACGACTTGTACAGCAGGCCGTGGATGAAATGAGCGCTGGCCGGACCACCCTGATCGTGGCGCACAGGCTGGCAACGGTCAAGAAGGCGGACCGCATCGTGGTCATGGATCAGGGCAGGGTCGTTGCCACAGGCTCGCATGACAGGCTGGTTGCCGAAGGCGGATTGTACGCCCGCCTCGCGCGGCTGCAGTTTACCGACGGAATCGCGGCCGAGTGATCCAGCGGAGGCCCGTTCCGGGCCACGCCTTTGGTTTTGGCATTTTCCCTTGGAAAACGCAGGCTACTCGTCGTTTGTCCGCCCTGTTTTCCGATTGCCGCACCGATTTCCGGACGGTGGGACGACAAGTTGCGCAGCGTCATTTCCCCTGACCGCACCGGCCGCGTCTGCACCGGCTTGCGCGCGCGGTGATTTGCCCGCATTTTGGGTCAAACACAAAAGCCCGGAACCGGGCAAACAGGGGAGGACCACGAGATGTCCATAGCGAACTTGGCGGATCGTAACGCCATCGAAAACCAGATGCCATGGGCAGATCGGGAAGTTCCGAAAACCCTGTTTCAGATGTTGTCGCGTACGGCGAAGAAGCATCCCAACAGCAACGCCATCAGCTACCAGATCCTGTCAGGGCCGACAGACAAGGCGGAAACGCTGAACTGGTCCACGCTGCTGGAACGCAGTTGTCAGGCTGCCAATCTTTTCCGCTCGCTTGGTGTGGGTGAAAAGGACGTGGTCGCGTTTGTTCTGCCCAATTGCACAGAAGCTGTCCTGACCATCATGGGCGGGGCCATTGCCGGCATCGTCAACCCGATCAACCCGCTTCTGGAGCCTGAGCAGATCGCTTCCATTCTGCGCGAGACCAAAGCCAAGGTGGTGGTCACGCTGAAGCCCTTCCCAAAGACCGATGTCGCCGAAAAGACAGCCGAAGCCGTGCGTCATGCGCCCGATGTGGATACCGTCCTGGAAGTTGATCTCAATCGCTATCTCACACCGCCGAAATCGTGGATCGTGCCGCTGATCCGGCCCAAGCTCGCAAACAAGGAACTCCTGGCGCACGCGGATTACAAGGATTTCAACAAGGAATTGAGCAAGCAGCCCAAGACGCTGAACTTTGCGGATGGCGGCAAGGACCGGGTCGCGTTCTATTTCCACACTGGCGGCACCACGGGTATGCCCAAGGTTGCGCAACATACCTATGGTGGCGTGGTTTATAATGGCTGGGTCGGTGGCGAGCTTTTGCTGAGCGAAGCGGACAACATCATGTGTCCGCTGCCGCTGTTCCATGTCATGGCCTGCCATGTGATCCTGATGGCGGCCGTCTATTGCGGCAGCCACGTGATCTTTCCCACGCCACAGGGTTATCGTGGCGAGGGTGTGTTCGACAATTTCTGGAAGCTGAACGAACGCTACAAGACCACTTTCATTGTCACTGTCCCAACCGCCATTGCGGCGAGTATGCAGCGTCCGGTCGACGCAGACATATCGACCGTGAAAAAGGCGTTCTCCGGTTCGGCTCCGCTCCCGCTGGAACTGTTCCGACGATTTGAGAAGGCCACGGGTGTAACGATCATCGAAGGGTATGGGCTCACCGAGGCGACCTGTCTTGTGTCGGGGAACCCGGTGGATGGCGAGAAAAAGGTCGGTTCTATCGGTATTCCGTTTCCCTATACCGATGTGAAGATCATAACATCGACGCCTGACGGTCCGGTTGAACTTGGGGTTGATGAAATCGGTGAGATCTGCATCTCCAATCCCGGGGTGTTCGCGGGCCAGACCTATACCGAAGCCGAAAAGAACGCCGATCTCTATTACTTCGGAACACATCTGCGCACCGGCGATCTGGGACGTATCGATCCGGATGGATACCTGTGGATCACGGGGCGCGCCAAAGACCTGATTATCCGCGGTGGTCACAACATCGACCCTGCCGAGATCGAGGAGGCCTTGCTGGGTCACGACGCGGTGGCATTTGCAGGAGCCATAGGCCAGCCGGACGCCCATGCCGGCGAAATTCCCTGTGCCTTTGTCGAGCTGGTTGATGGTGCGACCGTGAAACCCGAGGAACTGATCGAGTATTGCAAGATACACGTGCACGAGCGCGCGGCGCGGCCAAAACACATCACGATCCTCGATGAGTTGCCCAAGACTGCCGTCGGCAAGGTGTTCAAACCCGATCTTCGCAAGAACGCGATCATCCGGGTCTATAACGAGGCGCTCGAAGAAGCCGGGCTTCAGGCCCGTGTCGAAGTGGTGATTGACGACAAGAAACGCGGTTTGGTGGCCCAGTTGCAGCGTAACGGTGCGGACGAAGAAGAGGTGTCCAAGGCGCTGGGCGATTTCACTCGGCCATGGGAATGGGCGTCTTAGGTCGGCACAATCAGGCGGAACTGGGCATGGATTATCAAACCCGGATTGACGCGGAAACCTGGGCGTTCATTCGCCGAACGGCAGAGAGCTATCCCGAGGACGCCGTCGATTTGCCGATTGCCGGCCAACGGCAAGTTTATGACGCGATGTGCAGGGAATTTCATCAGCCATATCCCGCATCCGTCTCGTCAGAAGGCAGGTTGGTGGATGGCGTGCCCGTCCGCATCTATCATGCGGGTAATCCGACGCGGACGGTCGTTTTCTTTCACGGCGGCGGATTTGTCGTTGGCGGGCTGGACAGCCATGATGACGTCTGTGCAGAGATTTGCGCCCAGACAGGATATCGGGTGGTGTCAGCGGATTACCGGCTGTCCCCCGAACACCGACACCCGGCAGCATTCGATGATTGCTGGACCGTCACGAGGTGGAGTGCCGAACACTACCCCGGTGGCCTCGTTCTTGTCGGGGACAGCGCGGGCGGAAACCTGGCGGCGGCGGTTGCCCATCATGCAAGGGGCAGGATCAAGGATATTCTGGGCCAGGTTTTGATTTACCCCGAACTGGCATCAGGTCACGACCGTGACGTCAACAGCGGATCCATGGAAACTCACGCCAATGCGCCTCTTCTCACCCGGGACGACGTATTGTTCTACATGGGTGTTCGTCATTCCGGTGGTGAGGCGCCCGTGTCCGATCCAACATACGCGCCGCTGCAGGACACGGATTTTCGCGGCTTGCCACCTACCGTGATCGTGACTGCGGAATGCGATCCGTTGAATGATGATGGGCGTGAGTACCGAGATCGGTTGCGCGAGGCTGGCGGGACTGTTCACTGGATCGACGAACCGGGACTGGTTCATGGCTATCTGCGCGCCCGCACGACCGTCACCCGCGCCCGCGAGAGTTTCGAACGGATTGAATTGGCCATCGAGGCGCTCGGTCAGGAAATCTGGCCCTACGACTGAAGAGAACCCGCCTGTTTCAGGACAGGAACGGGGTCGCCTGCATGCTGCGGGGGATCGGCACTCCGAGGCGGGACAGGATCGTCGGTGCCAGTTGCAGCTGATCGATTACGGTCTCCTTTGCCGGGCCTTCCGCCGCACCAAAATAATATAGCGCCGTATCCTGCTGGAGTTCGCCACGACCGCCATGGTGGCCGCGTTCATCTTGGCCATGGTCCGCAGTCACGATCACCTCGTAACCGGCGGACCGCCATTTCGGAATGAACGGGGCGAGCATTTCGTCCATGACGGCACAGGCATGGTCCATCTGGGCGCAGTCGTGAAAGTACCGGTGTCCCATGCTGTCCAGCGTGCATGTGTGCAGCATCCCGTAGCTGAGGCCAAACCGCATGCAAAGGCTGGTCAACGTCGCAAACAGATCGACATCCGAGGGGGTCATCTGATTGTCATGCCCATAGCCCGTCATGGAATGGAACCGGCCGTGGTTGATGGTTGTTGAATCCGGTTCATCATATTCGATGTCGCGCACGTAATCGAAGGGCGACCGGTTGAAGAACTCCGACCAGAATGAATGCGCGACCGCGCCGGTCACGCCCCCTTGGGCGCGAACCTGGGAAAACACATCCGGTTGGGACAGGCGGAACACGTTGCCATTGCCGGTGCAGCCATGCTCCTGGGGCGTGACACCGGTGTGAATGGAGGCATAACAGCTCGCTGAAATCGATGGCAACACGGCCCGGTGTTTCCAGACTTGGGCTTCGCCAGTGTCCACCCAACCTTCGAGATTACCGAAAAGGCGGCGGAAGTTTCGATAGGGTACGCCGTCCAGAATGATGAGCAGAAGCTTGTTTTGCATTTCGTTGCCTTCGTTCCTGTTCGCCAATATGTGGACGGAGTCGCCCCGACCGGCAATGTCATTTTTCGCGGCGGATGGCTGGAGTCTTCCGGTATTCCCTGAATGCCATTGGGTGTGGGCAGGAGCGCCGGCGCTTGGGATTGATCGTTGTCTTGTGGACTGCGGATCATGGGTCCCTCAACGTGGCGCGAGAAGCCTTGCCGGCGCGAAACACGGTAACAGGATCTCTCGGTATCCCCAATGGGCGCAATGGAATGGCGTCAGACGCGCATGATATCAGCAGCCATCCGGAACCTGACCGCAATTCCTGCGGCAATGGCGGATGCTGACACTCCGAACAATTCTCAGGTCGGGTCGACGACCCCCATCGCGATCAAGCGCAAGGCGGTCATTGACGGAATGAAAAAGTACTCTCCGCCCCGGCATTCGACAAAGGTCTTGAGCCCGCTCATGATGTAGGGCGGCATGCCGCTCTTGGGATCCGAAGGTATGGTGTGGCGGGTATGGGTCCGATGCTCGCCAAGCATCGGGCAGGTATTGTTGCCCTGGTGGAAATCAAGCCCGTATTGCACCCACTGCTGCTGCACGAATTCGAACTGCCGGAACAAGCTCGAGCCGATGAGCATCATGGCGACCCCTTGTTCCGTCTCGTCGCTGTTCTGCGCGGGATCGGACGCACCATAGGGCAAGCCGCGCCGCAAAACACGTCGCCGCTTGTTGAGCGCATGTGTCGCGTCTGTATTTGGATAGGGGTTTCCAGCGTCATCGACACCGGTCTTGTTATGCGGGTCCAGGTAGTCTCGGGTGTTCATCCGCCGGATATGAGCTCCCCCCGGCACTTTGAAACCTGGCATGTCGTCGGCATATCGAAAATCCGATGCTGCAGGAGAACGCAGATAAGCGAGCTGGTTTTCCAGTGCCTTGGCCGGGTCGGCATGGTCAAATCCGTTTTCCGACCGGAAGGCTTGCCATTGCTGATACGTGGGCAGCACGGCAAGAGGGGCACCGTCCGACCAGCGGCCGCACATCTTCGCGCGCAGGGTTTCCCGCGCCTCGTCCTCGGAGATGTTCATCACCCTGGCGTATCGCTGCGCCTCTTCTCTCACGACCGCGTCAAAACTGCTCACGTTTTCATGCAGTTTTCGGAACGCCATGAAAGTTCCGTTATGCGAGAACTCCGGTGGCATGGCGGCGGGCGGCAGTTCCTGGCTTTCATCCGGATGGCCCAGTACGAATTCTCCCGTCGCTATGGGAACCCATTTTCCGCCTACGCGTTTTCCGCGTCCGATCACGCGTTCTGGCATGTCCGAGGGCCGGTATTGCCCGTCAAATACCGGGTCGCCAATGCCGTCCGCGAACCCGAAATGCTCTTTCGGGGTTGGCAGCATAACGTCGCCGAACCGATCGAAAACCGCGTTCGCCTCCTGATAATCCGCTGTGCCGTCACGTCCGATCCCAGGCAGGAGCCGGACCCCGGAATTGGAAGCTTCGCATAGTTCGCGGAGCCATTGCGTCCGTTCTTCCAGTTCATCGACCGGGTCGGTCTTGCCCAGAGTTTTCAGTTGCGCATTCAGGGATATCCAGACGTGGACATCATCGCGGCCATTGGCCCCCGGCACCCGGTTCCTGCGCCAGATCGGATCCCAATGGGCATCCCAGTCGGGATCATCCTCTGCCACTTTGCTGGTATCCCGGTCGCCCAGAATGAAGGCACGGTCTTTCATGCCCTCGGCAAATTCGTCGGGCATGCCCTTGAGCGTGCGCGCCGGCACACCCAACTGCCAAAGCCCGAAAAAGCTGAAGCCGATGTTGACGGTGCAATTGGGTTTTTCCGCCTCTTCGGGCCAACGTGCGCCTGTCGTCACTTGCCTGCGCACGGCGTCAACGAACTTTCGGCCTTCTTGCGGATTTGCGATGTTGAAAAAGAAGTATCGCGCAAAGGGAAACGAGAACCGACCATAAGCGCGAAGGACATTGCCCTGGATGTCATGCAAGTTGAGAACGCGTGCCATCTCCCGTCCCCTTACACGTTTGTCGCGTTGATGACACCGGGGGGCTGCGTCGGCTCGCGACGGTTCTCTGGTTTGTGCCTGTCAAGAAAAACTCCGAACTGCGCGTGCAGATCCTGGGGTGAGACGCCTTGGGTGTCGACAACGAAATTTGAAAAGTGCTGCTGTAGGTAAAGTGCCTTCAGAACCGACGGCAGGTCGTCGTATTCACCCGGTGGGAGCGGCTTGTTTCCATTCCTCAGTGTATAAAGGATCGCCGCGACCGCGGCGCCGGCGGCAACGACCAGCCCCAGTATGAAAGCCAGCAGGGTGTCCAGGCCAAGGCCAGGTATGTCCATGACGCCGAACAGACGCATCACAAGTGCGGCGAGCGAGAGTATCAAAGGCAACGCGACCGCGCCAAGCAACATCTTGAGCGGCAATCTGTTGAATGTGGGAAGCTCGAGATAGTAGTCGTGGAATGGCATCGTCGTCTCCACGTGGCATCGATTCAGATAGTCGGCGAAATCGTCTGCCGTTTCGATGCCATCAAAGCCTTCGCAGTTGCTATAGATTTCGCGCAATTCCGCTTCCATGGTGCTCCAGAGTTCCCGTGCATAGGCGTCGCGCACCCGGCGCTTCTGTTGCGGCGACAAATCGCGCGGCAGGGGCGCTCCGTCTTCTTCGACCGCGTCGATATCTGCACAGAATACCAGGTAAGATGTGTTGAGCCGATCGACCGGTTGGGCCTTGGCTGGATCATCGCCTGAAAGGGACGCCAAAATCGCATTCTTGCCGGTCCGGCCGTTGAAGACCGTGTCGTTGAGCACGAACATTCGCGCCAGATGTGTCCGCCGGTTGCGCGCAAAGGGGCTGTTTACGCCAATCTTCCGGGTCGCGGGCGATTGAAGGGCCGATGGCATTTTGGCCAGCGCGATGCGCACGGCCTGCGTATACGAAGTGTGTTTGTGTTCGCTTGCGGCGCTATCGCGAATTGGTGCGAGGGTTGTCAGGAAAAGATGTCCACTGTCCAGATCGGGCATCGGTGTCCCCTCTCAATCCGATCGATTGGTGACATAGGCGCCACGATTGATGTCCGCTCGTTCGGTGCTGAGGCTCGCGACCGGGCCAAACCCCGTATCTCCAAAACCAAGCTGCACCTCGCCCAACGTGGCCTTGTAGGTTTCGGCAAATTCCTCGGGGCTTTGTGTCCTGTGGGCTTCCTTCAACCGCAAAAGCGCATCGTACATCCGAAGCGATGTCTTGATGTCACGCTGTGCCGCGCCGGGTGTGGCGTTGTAATAGTAGTCGGTGCTAATCTGGTTGTGCGTGATGTAGGTCTTGAACGGTGTGATCGGGATCGACAATGGGTACTTGGTCGCCGAGAACCAAAAGAGGTTCAGCCCGTTCGGAATTCCGTCCGAAAACGCGTCGATGTACTGGTCCCAAGTGCCGTTGAAGTTTGAACAGAACAGCGTGTAATCGTTTTTGAGAGATTGTTTTCCCTGACCCAGATCGGGCCAATCCCCCGGCTTGATGATCACCCAGCGCGCGAAATGGATGAGCGACAGGCCCAACAGGCCCAAAAGCCGTTCGGGCATACCGCGGGCAGCCATGAAAAGCAGCCGGTTGATCCACGTGATCCTGGGATTGCTAGGAGTGATAACGTTCATTGCATATGCTTTTCCGGCAATGTTCGTCATGCAATGACCCTGTCAAAAATATGAAATCGGACAATTCACAGATACCACGTTCGGTTGTTTCTGTTAACCAGGAACTTCGCTCCGCGGGTTTTGCGGATATCCACTCGATGCTCAACGACCGGCAAACTGTCCGCGAAACCCTCGGTTTGGTGGCGGGTGCACGCTTGCGCAAACAGCTCTGGCAATGCTGTTTTCGCTCCCCAGCGTGTCCGGAACAATCCTGATCTTCTGCTTTCAAGTTCGAAGGGGAAACGGGGCGCCTGAACGAAAACCCGCACCGAGGACACCGCGCCGCAGCTTGAAAACGGGTCGTATCAAAACCGTTCTTGACGTTCCCACGGCAAGGAAATATCAGGTTGTTCTGTTGAGCGGGCGTTGTGTAGTGGTAAGACCTTAGCCTTCCAAGCTAATGACGCGGGTTCGATTCCCGCCGCCCGCTCCAAAAAATCTTGTCATGATTGGTTCCGCTGTTTGACACGTCTGGTACTGTTTGTGCCAGAGGGTCATGTCATGATCGGGTTGAGCGTGCGGGAGTTGCCAGCTTTTGCGGAACTCAACACGATGAGGGTGAACATGACCAGTGACACGAGTGCCACCGGTCGATGAACAGAAACAGGTTGGGCGCGTGGACCTGCTGGTCAGTTTCCAGCGCTTTCCATCTTGCGGTTTGCGATCACCTCTTCGAGCCAGCCAAGTTTCATTTCCGGAACGGAACTCAACAAAAGGTCGGTGTAATCGTCGAACGGAGGGCTCAGCACTTCAGATTTTGATCCGTATCGCTGCACCTTGCCGCGATACTGTCCGCGACGGCGCGCACGGTGGCCAGATCGTGAGTTATGAACAAATAGGCGACGTTCTCGATCTTTTGCAGATCCAGCAGAAGTTTCAGAATTCCGTCAGCGACCAACGGGTCCAATGCCGATGTGACCTCGTCGCAGATAATCAACTTTGGCTTGGCCGCCAGCGAACGGGCGATGCAGACCCTCTGTTTTTGCCCGCCGGACAGTTCCGCCGGGTACCGATCGATGAACGCTTCGCCGAGTTCGATTTCGTCGAGTAGTTCGATGATGCGCTTGCGCTTTTCCTGGCCGCGAATACCGAAATAGAACTCCAGCGGGCGGCCGATAATTGTGCCAACGGTCTGTCGCGGGTTCATCGCCACATCCGCCATCTGGTAAATCATCTGCAATTCCCGCAGATCTTCGAGGTTGTGGCCAGCGAGAGCCGGCGACAGGGTTCGTCCGGCAAAGTGAATCTCGCCGCTGCTGGGCGGCAACAGGCCGGTGATCACGCGGGCCAATGTCGATTTGCCTGATCCGCTTTCGCCCACCACAGCCAGGGTCTGACCCGGATGAAGGTCGACCGTGACGTCATGCAGAACGTCGAAATGCGTGCCGGGATATCGGGCCGTCACATTCCGGACACTCAGCACCGGTTCGGGCGTTGGTTGTTTTTCCTCGTGACTGATGGAACGGACCGAAACCAGCGCCTGGGTATACGCCTCGCGGGGCGTGTTGATGATCTGGTCCGTGGTCCCGTATTCAACCATGTCGCCGTTGCGCAGCACCATGATATGGTCACTGACCTGCGCCACGACGGCCAGATCGTGGGTGATGTAAAGTGCCGCGACCCCGGTGTCGCGGATTGCCTCCTTGATGGCCGCCAGAACATCGATCTGAGTGGTCACGTCCAATGCCGTTGTCGGTTCGTCAAACACGACAAGATCCGGTTCCGGGCACAGGGCGAGGGCGGTCATGCATCTCTGAAGTTGCCCGCCGGACACCTGGTGCGGATACCGGTTGCCGATGTTTTCCGGATCCGGCAGGCCGAGTTTTCGGAACAGTTCCACCGCGCGGGCCTCGGCATCCTTGCGGGAGAACTTGTTGTGCCGGATAGCAGCCTCGGTGACCTGCTCCATGATCTGCTTGGCGGGGTTGAACGATGCGGCGGCCGACTGGCTGACATATGTGACCTCGCCGCCGCGAAGTCGGCGTATGTCGCGCAGGCCCGACTGCATGATATCGCGGCCATTGACCCAGACCTCTCCGCCGGTGATTTCCACGCCGCCGCGGCCATAGGCCATGGTGGCCAGGCCGATGGTGGATTTTCCCGCTCCGGATTCACCGATCAGGCCGAGAACAGCGCCTTTTTCCAGGTCAAAATCGACACCGTGGACAATTTCGATATCCTGCGGGCGTTCGCCGGGCGGGTAGATGGTGGCGCCGATCTTCAGGCCGCGGACCTTTACAAATGGTTCAGTCATTATCCGCGCCCTCCCTTCAGGCTGGTGGTGCGGTTCAACACCCAGTCGGCCACGAGATTGACCGAGATAGCCAGCGTGGCAATCGCAACCGCCGGCCAAAGCGCCGCGCCGTTCCCATAGACGATTCCGTCCTTGTTTTCCTTCACGATGCCGCCCCAGTCAGCGAGCGGCGGCTGTACGCCCAGCCCGAGAAAGGACAGGGTGGATACGAACAACACCGCAAAGATGAAGCGCAGCCCGAGTTCGGCCACCAGAGGCGACAGCGCGTTTGGCAGGATTTCGCGGAAGATGATCCAACCGCGGCCTTCGCCACGCAGCATCGCCGCTTCGACGTAGTCCATGACGTTGATGTCCACGGCGACCGCGCGGGACAAGCGATAGACCCGCGTTGCGTCCAGCAGTCCCATGACAATGATCAGGACCGGCAGCGTCACGGGCACAATGGCCAACACGACCAGCGCGGTGATCAGGGTCGGGATCGACATGATCAGGTCGACCAGGCGCGACAGCACCTGATCGATCCAGCCGCCCATGACTGCGGCAAAGAACCCGAGGATCGAACCGGTGACAAAGCTGATGACAGTTGCGGCGGTGGCGACAAAGATTGTCGTGCGGCCGCCATAGATCATCCGGCTGAGCAGGTCTCGCCCGATGTTGTCGGTGCCCAGCAGATATTGGCTGCTCGCGGGCTCCCACACGTCTCCGACAACCTCGGCCATGCCGTAGGGGGCAATGAGCGGGGCAAAGATCGCGATGAAGAAATAGATGCCGGTAAAGAACAACCCGATGAGAGCGGAAATGGGAATATTTTTCATTTCGGATGCCTCAGGCGCGGATTGGACAGGATCGAAACCACATCGGCCACCATGTTCAGGCCGATGTAGATCGCGGCGAAGATGACGCCGCAGGCCAGAACAACCGGCACGTCCCGCTTGGTCACATGGTCAACCAGATACTGGCCCATGCCCGGATAAACGAACACAACCTCGACCACGACGACGCCGACCACGAGATAGGCGAGATTCAGCATGACCACGTTGACGATGGGTGCAATGGCGTTGGGAAAGGCGTGTTTGCGGATCACGTCAAACCCGCTCAACCCCTTGAGTTCGGCGGTTTCGATATAGGCCGACTGCATGACGTTAAGGATCGCGGCGCGGGTCATGCGCATCATATGCGCAAGCACAACCAGTGTCAGAACGATGACCGGCAGCGCGATGGAAGAAAGTTTTTCTCCCAGGCTCATCGTATCGTTGATCATCGCAAGGGGCGAGAACATCCCCATCTTCACGGCGACAAAATAGACCAGAACATAGCCGATCAGGAACTCGGGAATTGAAATCGTGGTGAGGGTCACAGCCGAAATCAGCTTGTCCGGCCAGCGGTTGCGGTACCGGACGGCCAGCAGGCCGAGAAAGATGGCAAGTGGAACCGAGATCAGCGCGGCCCAAAAGGCGAGGAACAATGTATTGCCGAGACGCTGGCCGATCGAGGTGGCGATATCCAGCTTGTTGGTCAGTGATTTACCCAGATCACCCTGAACGATACCACCCAGCCATTCGACATAGCGGGTCAGGGCCGGACGATCGAGCCCCATTTCTTCGCGCAGGTTTGCCAGCGCTTCGGGAGTTGCGGACTGGCCCAGGACGGCTTGCGCTGCGTCTCCGGGCAGGGCTTCGGTAAGGCCGAAAATCAAGGCCGAAGCACCTAACAAAAGCAGGAGTCCCAGCGCAATGCGCTGGAACACCAATGTGATCACGGGATGCATGTTGAGGAAAGCCTATCAGGCAAACCACATGGTACGCGAAGTCTGACCATTGGCCAGATCACCATTTCCGTTGGGCACCCACCCGGCAAGCTGTTTGCTGACGCCCTCGACATAATCGTTGAACATCGGGCAGATCAGACCGCCGTTGTCGCGCAGCAATCGACCCATTTGCGAGTAGATTTCCTTGCGCTTGGTCTGGTCCAGTTCCGCGCGGGCTTGGAAAAGCAAGTTGTCGAAGTCTTCGTTCTTGAACTTGGTATCGTTCCAGTCCGCGCTCGACAGATAGGCAGTCGAATACATCTGATCCTGCACCGGACGGCCGCCCCAGTAAGAGGCGCAGAACGGTTGAACATTCCAGACTTCGGACCAGTATCCATCGTTGGGTTCGCGCTTGATTTCCAGCGGAATCCCGGCCTGTGCCGCGCTTTGCTGGAACAGGGCAGCCGCGTCAACCGCGCCCGGAAATGCGCCGTCCGCGACCCGCAAAATGATCGGGCTGCCGTCATGGCCGGACTTCTTGTAGTGCTCGGCGGCCTTTTCGATGCTGAATTCCCGCTGCGGGATCGAGTCGTCAAACAACGGATAGGCCGCGTTGATCGGCATGTCGTTTCCGATCGACCCATATCCACGCAGAATTTTTTCGACCATTTCCTCGCGGTTGATGGCGTATTTCAGCGCCAGACGCAGGTCGTTATTGTCAAACGGAGCCTTGTCGACATGCATGATGAACACGTAGTGGCCCGGTCCGGATGTCGATTCCACGGTCAGGTTGGGTGCCCGGCTGAGAAGACCGGCCACTTTGGGCTCGATCCGGTTGACGAGATGTACCTGGCCCGACTGCAAAGCCGCGGTCCGGGCCGTCGCGTCATTGATGACCAGGATTTCGACGCTGTCAAAATGCGCGTCGTCGCCCCAGTAGTTTTCAAACTTGGTATATGCGTGGCGCACACCAGGCTCGTTCACCTCGACTTTGTAGGGTCCGGTGCCGATCCCCGCGCCCGGATCGTCCATGCCGCCATCCGGCTGAATGATAAGGTGATAATCCGCCATCAGGTAGGGCAGGTCGGCGTTGGCCTCCTTGAGCGAGACCGAGAAGTAATCCCCATCGGCCTTCATTGAATCGATGCCCTTCATGATGCCAAGGGCACCGGACTTGGATTCCTCATTGGAGTGGCGTTGCATGGTCTTCAGGACGTCTTCGCTGGTCAGCGTCTTTCCGTTGTGGAATTCGACACCCTGACGGAGCTTGAACGTCCAGTTTTTTCCGTCGTCGCTTGCCTCGAAGCTTTCGGCCAGACGATAGTCAATGGACCCGTCCGGTGCGACTTCCAGCAACTGGTCACCGAACTGATGCCCGTTGTGATAGGGCACCTGGCTGGCGTATGTTGCCGGATCTAGTGAGTTCGTGGATTCCCCGCCAACAGAACCGATCTTGAGAGTGCCACCCTTCTTGGGATCGGCCGCCCGGGCAGCATCGGCGAAAATCGAGCTGGCCATTACGGTGGATACGCCCAGTGCGGTGGCCTTGCCGATGAATTCGCGGCGGGTCATCTTGCCTGCCTTCACGCGGCTGGTCATGTGATCGAGTTGGTCTTGCATTCATGTCTCCCTGATGAGATTTGCGCCTGTGGCGCGTTTTTGTTGATTGGCGAGTCAAGTTTGCCGATTTCCTCCGCCCCTGCAAGAGGATTGTCCGTGAATTGACCTGCGGTCTACAAGTTATCGCGTGCGATCTGGTCGCTGATATCCCGCTCATACACCAAAACGTCGTTCTCGTATGCTTCCAAACGCGCCGTAAGATGAAAGTGGCTTGTGTCCGACCACATCTCGCATCGGGTTTCCGTGCGCAGTTCGATGTCACCCCGTTCCAGTTCGTTCGTCCAATGGCATGTTCCGCGCGCCGATAGCGGATCATCCGGGTGAATGGACCAGCGTTCGCGCGCGACCGACCCGTTGATCAGCCCGTGATCGCTGTCCTTCACCTTGCCAAAGTCATCTTCGATAACCAGGTGAACCGTTCCGGTTGTCAGGTCGGTTTCCTGGCGGCGGCTGTGCGACGCGGGGCGCACCTCCTCGGTCTGCCATGGCGTGTCGGCGTCGGGCGGCGGAAAAGCCCATTCATCGGCAGCGGTCGTGTCCCGTACCGGCACGTCCAGCGCACCGCGCATCAGCGATATCGCGGCAGTTTCCGGCGACGGCCAGATCAGGGGCCAATAGGCAGTGGACACCGCGACACGCAGCCGGTGTCCCCGCGGGATGCGATAGGCGATGTGATCCATCTTCAACTCTATGTCTTCGGCCTGTCCCGGGACCAGAGGCTGCGGATTGCCGGCATCACCGCGGTGGCAAAGGTTCAGAACCCCGTATGTGATCCGCGTGCTTGCTCCATCGGGATGCACGTGGTTCAGACGGACCGCGATCTGAGCCGCCGGTTTGTCAGCCGCTAATCGCAGGCGCAGAACCGGCGTTCCGACAATGTCCATGTCCTGTGACAGCGGTGCGGTGTCAAAACAGGCGGACAAGGAGTCGTCGGCCCGTTGGTCGCCGGGCAATTCGGGCCCAAGCCAGATGGCGCAATACTCGCCCGCATCCGCGCCGCAGTGATGCGGCGACCGGATCGTGGTTGACAGACCGCCACCGCTCTCGCCCAGTCCGGCATCGGTCAGGTGCAGCGTTTGGCGCCTCAGATGGGCGGTCGCGCCACCGGATTCGGTGATCCAGCGGCCGGATCGATGCGTGTACCATGTCGCCGGGCGCACGCCATCCATCAGCCATGCGCGGTAGTCAGGGTCGTCCTCGACCCCGGTATCGGCATCCTTGAGCCAGCGATCCCACCAGCGCAGTGCCTCTTGCAGGAAACCGATCCGCGGTTCGGGCACCGCAAAATGCGGATACTTGTGCACCCAGGGACCCATGATGCCTTTGGCCCCCGGAACGTTCTCGACCAGTTGTGGAACCGCATTCTTGTAGGCGTCGCCCCAACCGCCGACAGCCAGAACCCGCGCCCGGATCGCCGAATAATCTTCACAGACCGAGCCGTGTTGCCAGTAAGCGTCGCGTCGCTGGTGTCGCAGCCACAGGGATGGCAGGAACGGTTCGTTCTCCAGTCGGTCGCGCCACATCTCGCGCCAGTCCGGCCGCAAGGCAGGGTCGGGCGCGCGGCTGGAATAGGACCACATGGTCGCGCCCCAACCGAGGTTTTCGTTCAGCAGGCAGCCGCCCTTGTAATGAATATCATCGGCAAACCGGTCCACCGTCGAACACAAGGTGATGATTGCCTTGAGCGGTTCGGGTTGCAGGGCAGCAACCTGCAGGCTGTTGAAGCCGCCCCAACTGATCCCCATCATTCCGACCGTGCCCGAACACCAGTCCTGTGCAGCCAGCCAATCGATCACCTCGACCGCGTCGGACAACTCCTGTGCCGTGTATTCGTCCTGCATCAGACCCTGACTGTCGCCGTTGCCGCGCATGTCCACACGGATGCAGGCATATCCGCGCCGCGCGAACCACGGATGGGTCAGCGCATCACGCGCGCAGGTGCCATCGCGCTTGCGGTAAGGCAGGTACTCCAGGATCGCCGGCACCGGGTTATTCCCGGCATCGACCGGGCGCCAGATCCGGGCCGACAACCGGCAGCCATCGGACAGCGTGATGCCAAGATCGGGTAATTCTTCTATTTCGCGAAGCACGTTTTTCGAGGTGGTCATTTGCCTGGCTTTTCCTTCGGAGGATCTGTCTGTCAATGTCGCGCCGCGCCGGGACGGGTATTCAGCTTTCCATCCAGATTGTCACCGGGCCGTCATTGATCAGCGATACGGCCATATCGGCACCAAATCGGCCGGTCTGGACCGCAATGCCCTGTGCCGCCAGTTCGGCGGCAAAGAGTTCGTACAGCCGTTCACCTTCGGCCGGTGGTGCCGCAGTGGAAAACCCCGGTCGGTTGCCGCGCGATGTATCGGCGGACAGGGTGAACTGACTGACCACAAGCGCAGCGCCGCCGATATCGGCCAGAGAGCGGTTCATCTTGCCCGCCTCGTCGCGGAAGATCCGCAGCTTCGGGATTTTCACCGCCAGACGTTCCGCCGCTCCGTCGTCGTCGCCCTGCATGGCGCACACAAGAATCAGCAGGCCGGGCCCGATTTCACCAATCCGCGCTCCATCCACTGCGACAGCGGCTTCGCTCACTCTCTGGATCAACGCGCGCATCAGTCTGCCCCCCGCCAGACGACCCACTCGTCAAGCGCCGCCCGGTCTGTCCGAAAGCCGTTGGCCGGATGATCCGTGTCGCTGTACCCGAACGAGATGCCACAGAGGATGAGCCGGTCATCCGGAATTCCAAAGTACGAGTGCAGGAAAGGTGCGTAAGAGGCCACCGCCGCCTGTGGAACGCTGGCAACGCCCAGCGACTGGGCGGCAAGTGTGAAGGCCGTGATGAAACCGCCGCAATCAAGCGCGCCATAAGGGCCCAGTTCGGTTGGGCTGGAAACGATGGCGCAATGCGGTGCGCCAAACAGGGCAAAGTTCTTCATCATCTGGCGCGCCGAGGCGGCCCGGTCATCCCGTCCGACGCCCACGGCTTCGTACAACTGCCAACCGCAGGCGCGGCGACGGTCCTGATGGAGCCCCGTGTACCGGGTCGGCCATTCCATGTCCGGTTTTGGCGATCCTTTTTCCACCTCTTGCAGCAGAGCGTCGCGAAATTGCGCGTTGGCCCTGCCGCCGGTCACCACGACTTGCCAAGGTTGTGCGTTGCACCAGGACGGTGCCCGACCGGCAGTGATCAGGATTTTTTCGATCACATCCCTTGAAACGGGGTCAGGGCGAAAGGCGCGGCAGGAATGGCGCTGTCTGAACAGCTGTTCCAGTTCGGTGTGTTTCATCATGAGGTCCCGGATGTTTGGACCGCAGAATGACGGTGGCCGGTATGAACCGCAAGAGGCAGAAAACAGCCGCCATGCGGTCCGGATTTGCGGCTGATCAATAAACACATTTCCGTTTCGAGATATAATGGCTCTTCTTGCAATCAGGAGGATTGAGAATGGTTGAGAAAACTGAACATGCCGGCCTTTGGCCTTCCTTGTACGATCCTTTTCGCGCGATGGGCACGCGGCTGGCGGATTGGCTGAACCCGGCAACCGAAGCGTCCGGCGGAGAAAACGCCTATGACATAGCGATGGAGCTTCCCGGGGTCAGCGAGAGCGATATCGACCTGACGGTCGAGGATGGAGTGGTGACGATACGGGGCGAAAAGAAAACCGCTTCGGAAAAGAAGGGTGACACCTGGTATTTCTCCGAGCGGCAGTATGGCGCGTTCCGCAGGTCCTTCCGCCTGCCGGCGGATGCAGACGGGTCCAAGGCCAGCGCAGACATGAAGGACGGTGTGCTGCATGTGACGGTTCCCAAGCTGGCCCCTGAACAGGCCAGCAAGGCCAAGAAGATCAAAATCGGCAAGGGCTGATCGTCGATCGGGTGATCATTGGTTGGTGGCCGCCAGATAGCCAAGCCCGGCGGCCACCAGCAAACCAAATATCACCGCGATGGTGACCTTTATCGCGGACCAGGGGCGTTCGCCCTGAACGCGCCCGGTTTGTCCGTTGACGACAAAGCGATAGGACCGGCCGCGGTATTTGTATGCGGCGAGCCAGACCGGCAACAGGATATGCTTGAAGGTGACATGCGATATGTCGGTATCGATGTCATGGACGCGTTGCTGATCACCGCCAATGTCGAACCGTACGTCGCGCTCGATAATGCGTGCCATGTGTTGGCGGGCCTCACCATGGCCGTCTTCAAGGCTGACGGTGTAGGCCTCGGCACGAAAACCGGCCAGATATTGCGGTTGATAGGGTTCCAGCGCCGCCAGGTCCCACGGTTGCAGCGCATCCGTGTATGATTTGGGCAGGCTGCGGGAGGCAAGAACCAGTACATCGTCGAAAAACCGCGCAACCCGCCCCGCGGCGGGGGCCCAGCGGACCTTGGCAACGCGTTGCTGCACGCGCTTGCCGTCGCGGGTAACGGTGCGGGTTTCATAATAGACCGTGCCCCGCTCGCCGCGATAACGCGAGCGCGTATCGGCATCAAAGGTCCAGTACGGAACGTAGATTCCCTGCATCCTGCGCCCTTTGCGCGCATAGTCCTGCAAACCGTTCGGCGCGAACCACAAACGGCCCAGCCAATCGGTCATCGCCTTGTGCGCGCTGCGTTCGTCCTGAGCGAACGGAAGAACGCCACGCGGTTTGATATGACGATGCGTGCCCGTATCCGTGACCACCGGAGTGGCGCAGAAGGGACATTCGGCCGCGTGCGTATCGGGGTCGAACTCGACCTGTGCCGCGCAGTTGGAGCAGGTCAGAACGCGGGTTTCCTCGATCTCGCTGTCTGGCAATGTCCGGGCGACGGCGGCGTCGAAATCCAGTTCCCTCAGCGAGGCGCCCTTCCACGGTCCGCCGCCGATTTCTTCGGTGTTTCCGCAATGGTCACAGACCAGCATGCCCTGCGCCGGGTCGAACCGGTAATCCGCGCCGCACTGTTCGCAGGGAAAGCGGTGATCCTGTGTCGGGGCGGTAGAAGCAACATCGATCATCTGTTTGTCACATTTCGATCAGGGCAATCCGGCCAGTTTTCGCGGCAATCAACTTCCCGGGGGCGGCGGCGGCAGGATCGTGAACAATTGTGCGAGTTCCTGCACATCCTCGGCCTTGAGCCAGCCGTCCTGGCCGGGTGTCCAGACATATGTTTCGCGGGTCAGAGTTCCATCGACCGCCATGCGTCCCATCTGCGCTTTTGAGAATGGTCCCTTTGTCTGGCCATTTTCCGCAGTATGCCAGACATGTTCGACCGGTGGCGGAGCCGGCGGGGCCATCTGGGCCGGGGCCGCCGGAGCAGGTTGACCCCAGGGGCCGCCCTGTTGACCCGACGCCATCTGTTGCGCCACGGCAAGGCCCATCCCGGCTCCCAATCCGGCGGCCATGCCACCCCCGGCCGGATTGTTCGCGGCGGCGGTCATTGCCTCGGCCGCGGAATACTGGGTGAACTTGCCCAGATCGCCGGCCAACCCCATGGATGTGCGTTTGTCCAGCGCGGCCTCGACCGCGGGCGGCAGCGAGACATTCTCGATATACAATTCCGGGATCGTCAGCCCATAGCTTTCCAGTGTCGGGGAAATCGCGGACGCGATGAGCTTGCCCAGATCGGCCGTGTTGGCAGCCATGTCCAGCACCGGGATGCCCGAACTGGCAGTAACGCGCGAGAATTCCTGAACGATGATGTTCCTGATCTGGAAACTGATCTCGTCCATGGTGAACTCGCCATCCGTACCGACAATCTCGGTCAGGAAACGCGCCGGATCGGTGACCCGGACGGAATAGGTTCCAAAAGCACGGATGCGCACGGGGCCAAACTCGGGATCACGGCAGATGATCGGGTTCTTGGTGCCCCATTTCAGATCGTTGAACCTGGTTGTGTTGACGAAATAGATCTCCGACTTGAACGGGCTTCTGAAACCGTGATCCCAGTGCATCAGCGTGGTCAGCACAGGCATGTTGTTGGTTTCCAGCATGTAGAGGCAGGGCGTGATCTCGTGGCCCTCGCGTTCGAACCGCCAGACCATCGTATCGCGGGTGTCATCCACCCAGTGGATGACGTCGATGAATTCGCCGCTCAGGAAATCGAAGATGCCCATGTTCAGGTTCCTTTCAGGTCGTCGGACTAAAGCTGTTGCCCCATCAGTTCACGCGCGATGATACGGGTCACCGGACGCGCCTGTTCCGCGGTCATGCCCTGTTGCAGGCGGGGATCATACAGCAGTTTCAGCAGGGATTCGTCGTGGCTGGTCAAGAGCGCGAACTCGTCGTCGTCGTTGAAAATCGACGGGCGGGCCGTTGGGCTGTCATTGGGCAGGCCCAGACCCTGTGCCAGTTCCTCGTGAATGCAGGACAGGCGCACCAGATCGGGATGTTCGGCTCGGATCAGGGCAACGGCACCGGTATAGTTCCACGGCGTACGCGGTCCCGACACGGCCACGACAAGGCAATAGTAAGACCGTGGCAGGTTGGTGAACAGGTCGAGCTCTGGCTTGCCGATTCCGGGCACCAGTTGCACCAGCCGGTTGCGCAGGAAATCGCTGTCGTCCTCGCCGACAACAAAGACGTGGAAATTGGCATTGCGGCTGACCCCGGCGATCGGGTGGCCGGTCACGCGGGCCAACCGCGATGCGTAACGGTCGATCTCGGCCCTGTCCTTTTCGCGCTGTCCCAACGGGACACTGGATCCGAATTCCGTTCCGACACGGACCGGCCCGCTCCATCGGCTGAGCCGGCCGCTTCTGTCGCCCGCGCGTCCGCTGATACCGGTCCCGCGCGAATACTCGTCGTAGAAGGCGATGGTCTCGAAATTCCTGGCAAGGTCATCGGCGGAATAGGGCGTGTCCGGCCCGCCGCCGTCGATGCGCAGCAACCCGCGGGTCAGAAGGTCATTCTGAACACGCGTGTAATACCGTTCCAGATCAATGCTCCGTGCCGATCTTGGCGTGGGGGCGGCTGTCACCTGCAATCCCGCCGGGCGCGACTGTGGCTGTAAAGAGCTCTGCATGCCAATTTCGTCGCACCCCGCCAGAAGCAGGGCGGCAGTGCCGATCAGGAACGGCCACCTTTGAAACCAGCGTGCAGTCACAACCGCCCGCCTCAGCCGGGAACCGCGGTTCCGGAATTGTCGCCAACCCCGTCGCGGCGCGCCTTGGCCGAGGCCAGCGTATCACGCAGTTCGGCCTCCATCTTCTTCAATTCCTCTTCGGCGGCGGCGCGGCGGGCCTTGCCTTCGTCAGCGATGGCAAGGCTTTCGTTGATCGTGCCGATAAGATCGGCGTTGGCCTGTTTCACGGCTTCGATGTCAAAGACGCCGCGTTCCATTTCCTCGCGGATCATCTTGTTGCTTTCACGCAGGTTGGCTGCGTTCGCGGTCAAGAGTTCGTTGGTCAGATCGTTGGCATCGCGCACTGCCGCCGCAGCTTCGCTGCTGCGTTGGATCGTGACGGCCTGTGCCAGTTGCGTTTCCCATAGCGGGACGGTGTTGACCAATGTCGAGTTGATCTTGGTCACCAGCGATTTGTCGTTTTCCTGCACCAGCCGGATCG
>CAYGNE010000032.1:0-25957 GCA_964351155.1 uncultured Rhodobacterales bacterium
ACGAGGAGACAAGACAATGACAATCGAAGTGAAAGTTCCAGACATCGGCGATTTTACCGATGTTCCCGTGATCGGTATCCTGGTCAGCGTTGGCGACGTGATTTCCGAAGAAGACCCGCTGGTCGAACTGGAAAGCGACAAGGCCACCATGGAGGTGCCGAGTCCCGCCGCCGGTAAAGTGGTCGAAATCCGGGTCTCGGAGGGAGACAGGGTGTCCGAAGGATCGTTGGTTTTGATCCTGGAAGGCGAAGATTCTGCCGCGGCTTCGGCGGAACCGGCCGGGAAACCAGCTCCTGCCGATGCAGCACCTGCGGCAGCACCGGCTCCGGCTGCCGCCGCCGCGCCTGCAGCAAAGGCCGCCGATTTTGGCGGCGTGCATGCGTCACCTTCCGTCCGTGCCTTTGCCCGGCAACTGGAGATTGATCTGGCTGCGATCGCGGGCACCGGACGCAAGGGACGCATCCTGCGCGAGGATGTCGTCGCGACACTGAAATCCTCTACCACTCAGGCAGCGGCGGCGGCACCGGCCGGAGGCATGGGCATTCCGCCGATCCCCGCGGTGGATTTCTCGAAATTCGGCCCGGTCGAAAATGTCGAGATGCCCCGTATCAAGAAACTGTCCGGTCCCGCGCTGCATCGCAGCTGGCTGAACATCCCGCATGTCACGCACAATGAAGAAGCAGACATTACCGATCTCGATCTTTATCGCAGGGAACTGGACGGGCAGGCCAAACAGGACGGATATCGCGTGACGTTGCTGAGCTTTGTGATCCGGGCAAGTGTGTCCGCCTTGAAGCAGCATTGGGAAGTCAACTCTTCGATCCATCCTGACGGCGACAAGCTGGTCCGGAAGGGCTTTTACAACATCGGCTTTGCGGCGGATACGCCCAACGGGCTGGTGGTGCCGGTGATCAAGGACGCGGACCGTAAGGGAATCATCGAGATCAGCAAGGAACTCGGTGATCTGTCGGCCAAGGCGCGCGAGGGCAAGCTGAAAGGCGACGACATGTCCGGTGCGACTTTCACGATCTCATCTCTGGGTGGCATCGGCGGTACGTCGTTTACGCCGATCGTCAATGCGCCGGAGGTGGCGATCCTGGGCCTGACGCGGTCCAAGATGGCGCCGGTCTGGGATGGCGAGGTCTTTGTGCCGCGCAACATGCAACCGCTGAGCCTGTCCTATGATCACCGTGCCATTGATGGCGCGCTTGCGGCGCGGTTCTGTGCCACCCTGAAATACCTGCTCGGCGATGTACGCCGGCTGATGCTGTAAGGAGGGCCCGAAAGATGGACGTCAAGGTTCCTGATATCGGCGATTTTTCGGATGTCCCTGTGATCGGCATTCTGGTTAGCGTCGGCGACACCGTTGCGGCCGAAGACCCGCTGATCGAGCTGGAAAGCGACAAGGCCACGATGGAAGTGCCGGCGCCCGCCGCAGGTGTGGTGAAGGAGATCCGGGTTGCCGAAGGCGACAAGGTTTCCGAGGGCACGGTTATTCTGACCCTGGAGACCGACGCGGCAGGGGCGGCTGACGGGGGCATCGAGCCCCCGTCAGCCGCGGCTGCTCCTGCGGCGCCTGCCGCCGTCCCAGCCAGCGGAACGGCCAGTGGGCGCGGCGATGTGCATGGCGAAGTTGTGGTTCTGGGATCAGGGCCCGGTGGTTACACGGCGGCGTTTCGCGCCGCCGATCTGGGCAAGAAAGTGGTTCTGATCGAAAAGGACGCCTCGCTTGGCGGAGTCTGCCTGAACGTGGGTTGTATCCCCTCCAAGGCGCTGTTGCATGCCGCCAAGGTCATTACCGAGGCCGAAGAGATGGGCGCGCATGGCGTCACTTTTGCCAAGCCCAATGTTGACCTTGACGGGTTGCGGGGCTGGAAAGAGTCGGTTGTGAAGCAGCTAACCGGCGGATTGTCCGGGCTGGCCAAGGGCCGCAAGGTGCAGGTGGTCAACGGATATGGCCGGTTCACCGGCCCAAACATGATCGAAGTTGACAATGCCGGGGCGAAGACAACGGTCAGTTTCGATCAATGTATCATTGCGGCCGGATCCGAACCGGTCACGCTGCCATTCATTCCGCATGATGATGACCGGGTGATCGACAGCACCGGGGCACTGGAGCTGGCCGATATCCCCAAGCGCCTGCTGGTTCTGGGTGGCGGCATTATCGGGTTGGAGATGGCCTGTGTCTATGACGCATTGGGATCGAAGGTGACAATCGTCGAATTGATGGACCAGATTATCCCGGGTGCGGACAAGGATATCGTGAAACCGCTGCACAAGCGGATCGGAGACCGGTACGAGAATATCCTGCTGAAAACCAAGGTCACCGGGGTCGAGGCCCAGAAAAAAGGGCTCAAGGTCACCTTTGAGGACGACAAGGGTGAGACAAGCACAGATACGTTCGACAGGGTGCTTGTCGCTGTGGGGCGCAAGCCGAATGGCAAACTGATCGACGCGGGACAGGCCGGGGTTGCGGTGGATGAAAGGGGGTTCATCGCCGTCGACAACCAGCAGCGTACCGGTCAGCCACATATCTTTGCGATCGGGGACGTGGTCGGGCAGCCGATGCTGGCACACAAGGCAGTACACGAGGGCAAGGTTGCGGCCGAGGTCGCGGCGGGCGAAAAGCGCTTCTTTGACGCGCGGGTGATCCCGTCCGTTGCCTATACCGATCCCGAAGTGGCATGGGTCGGCATGTCCGAAACCGAGGCCAAGGCCAAGGGGATTAAGGTCGGCAAAGGGGTCTTTCCGTGGGCCGCGTCGGGCCGGTCCCTGTCTCTGGGCCGGTCCGAGGGGTTGACCAAGCTGATCTTTGACGAAGCGGATGATCGGGTGATCGGGGCCGGGATTGTCGGACCCAATGCCGGTGATCTGATCGCCGAGGTCGCCCTTGCCATCGAAATGGGGGCGGACGCGGTCGATCTTGGTCATACGATCCATCCGCATCCGACGCTGAGCGAGACCGTGAACTTTGCGGCCGAGATGTTCGAAGGGACAATCACTGACCTGATGCCGCCGAGAAAGAAAAAGTGACCACCAGGGGCGGGATTTCCCGCCCCATTTTTCCAGCCGCGTTGTCACGTCAGGTGTCTTGGGCCAGAGTTGGCGCGGCGCAGGCGAGTCACTGGGAGGCGCAATGCAACAGGCAGAGGATTTCCGGCAGGAGAGCCGGGTGCTGGCGGCGGTTCTGGAACCGCTTTCGGATGCGGAGTTCGAGCAACCGACCTTGTTCAAGGGCTGGACGATCAATGACGTGATCGGTCATTTGCACATGTTCAATTCTGCCGCCGAAACGACGCTGCGCAGCGCGGCGGCATTTCAGGATTTCTTTGCGCCGATCGCTGCCGCACTGGCCGATGGCAAGACATTGCTGCAAAGCCAGTATCCGTGGCTGGACGGGCTGAGCGGGCAGGCGCTCCTGGAGGCCTGGCGATCAGGGGCCGAACGTTGCGCCGATGCCTATGCGCGGGCGGAGCCAAAACAGCGTGTCAAATGGGCCGGGCCGGACATGAGCGCGCTGTCCAGTATCACCGCGCGGCAAATGGAAACATGGGCGCACGGTCAGGAAGTTTTCGATGCACTGGGGAAAACCAGGACCGAGCAGGACCGAATTCGCAATATCGCGCATTTGGGAGTATCGACTTATGGCTGGACTTTCGTGAACCGTGGACTGCCGGTGCCGGAACCTGCGCCGCATGTTCGTCTGACCGGACCGTCCGGTGCGGTTTGGGAATGGAATGAGGATCAGCCCGGAAATGCCGTGATCGGCAATGCGGTGGCGTTCGCACAGGTTGTCACACAGGTTCGAAACATCGACGACACCGATATTCAGACCTCGGGCGAAGCGGCCCGGGCATGGATGTCAATGGCCCAGTGCTTTGCGGGACCGCCCGAAGATCCGCCTGCGCGCGGCACCCGTCATGTCAGCGCGGTTTAGGAAGCACCCTGTAAAGTCCCGATTGCCGCGTCATATGCGCTGACCAGGTCGGTGGCCCGCGCCAAGACGTCCGCAACCGATGTTCCCGGCGCGTAGAGGGCGGACCCGATACCAAAACCGTCCGCCCCGGCCGCGATCCAGTCGCCGAGATTGTCGCGGTTGGCGCCTCCGACGGCAAAAACCTGCACATCCACCGGTAACACGGCGCGCATCGCACGAAGCCCCTTGGTGCCGATCATGTCTCCGGGAAACAGTTTCAACCCATCCGCACCGCTGCGCAGGGCCAGGAAGGCCTCGGTCGGTGTCATGATGCCGGGCCAGCTTTGAAGGCCGAGCGTCTTGGTTCGGGCGATGACATCCGGATTGCAATCCGGTGATACAATCAATTGACCGCCGCACCCGGCAACGGCGTCGACCTGTTCCGGGCTCAGCACCGTGCCGGCGCCGATCACCGCCGAATGGCCATGCTCTTTGACCATTGCGGCAATACTTTCCAGCGGCTCGGGAGAATTCAGCGGCACTTCGATGCGGTCTATGCCGGCCTGGATCAGCGCGGTCGACACCGGCACGGCCTCCGGTGGGGTCAGTCCGCGCAGGATGGCGATCAGGTTGCGGCTCATGTTTGGTTCCTTATGGAGCGATAGGCCGCAGTCAGGCCGGCCTGGGTCATGCGCGTACCGTTTGCAACAGTGGCCGGGACCCCCTCCATCGCCAGTGCCGCCGCGTAGGGTTTGCTGGTTGCATCGGCGCCGATGATCGCAACGTTCTGTCCCAGCCAATAGCGACGCGCTGCGATCAGCTCCGCGCCGATCAGAAGCCCAGAGAGCCTGGCGCGTGCGGTGGCTGCCGGCAGGTTGTGCAAGAGATCTTCGGCTCGCAGCGCAAACAGCGACGCGGCCAGCCTTTCCGGTCGCGATCTGCTGTCGTTCAGGGCTTCGGCAAAGGCGTCGTCGTCCCAGCCGGTGCCACCGACCGAATGGCGCAGGACCGAGTGGTTGCCCAGAAGGTTGAATATTTCGCCGGTCATGAAAGTCTGGAAACTGACGATCTCGCCCGCGCTGACATGGGCCCATTTCGTGTGGGTGCCCGGCAGACAGATGACCCCGTCCCACCCGGGATTCAGAGCCAGAAAGCCGGCAATCTGGGTTTCCTCACCGCGCATGACGTCCGCAGGTTTCTCCGACTTCACGCCAGCCAGAATGTGAACGTCGAGCCGCGGGTCGTTAACCACGGGCGACACCTGCGAACCGGAAAGCGGTTTGCAGGGAATTGTCTGGTATGGGGCTTCGGTCCAGCCCTGCTTCGCTCCGACCATGCCGCAAGCGACCACAGGTGTCGTGTCTGGTCCAAGCCAATCCTGTGCAAGCTGCATCAGCGCAGGCTCGTACCCATCCCGGGTCAGTCCGGACATTCCGGACGGTGACTGCGCCTCGGCCAATGCATTTGCTCCCTGCATGGCCCACGCTCGCAACCGGGAAGTGCCCCAGTCAACGGCGATCCATTCCGCGTGAATCGCACTTGCGGACATTCAAGAAGCCCTGTCGGGCTTCCGGCCCGGGTTGGGGAATGCGGTCATTTTTGGCTTAACCGACGACGTCGCCAACGAGGATTTGTGGCTGCGCGTCGGTGAAGTTCGGAATATCCGCCATGACTGGTCCCGAAACCGCGAGCGCAGCGTCCATGGCATCCTGATCTGCAAAAACGATCGTTGCAATGGCGTGGTAGGCGGGTGGCGTATCGGGTCCGCCGGCGGTGCCCCGGGTCACGAGCGTGCGTTCGATATGCTGGCCCATATGCTCTCCGACAATGTCCATGTGTGTGCTGAGGTAATAGTCGTAGTCGAATTTTGTGTCGTTGATCGGGTAAAGTACCTGAAGTGAAACGGACATTGATCTCTCCTGTGGATTGCACACCTATTGAACGGGTTCATTAACAGGAAGCAGAGCCAGACTGTCAAAACCTCATTTTGACCGAAAAGCCGCTACCCGGTCACCGCGACAGATCCGGCTTTCCGGGACAATTGAGACTGGCCAAAAGAAAGTTTGCGTGGTACTAGCCGTGTTAGCGCTACCAGCACAGCAAAATATGACGCTGATACCCTCAAGAGGAGTCGGGAAATGACTGTGAAGCTTGGAATCAACGGATTTGGACGGATTGGCCGCTGCATTCTGAGATCCTGGATCGAAAGCGGTCGCACGGATGTCGAAATCGTCGCGATCAATGATCTGGCTCCGATCGGGACAAACGCGCACCTGTTGCAGTTTGACTCGGTTCACGGGCACTTCAACGCAGAGGTTTCGGTTTCCGGCGACGATATCGTGGTCAACGGCCATGCTATCCGCGTGACTCAGGAACGCGATCCGGCTGCCTTGCCATGGGGTGATGTCGATGTGGCACTGGAATGCACCGGCGTCTTCAAGAAACACGACAAGGCGGCGCTTTACCTGAAAAACGGCTCTGACCGCGTGCTGATCTCGGCGCCGGGCGATGGCGCTGACAAGACCGTGGTCTATGGGGTCAACCACGACGTCCTCACCGCCGAGGATCGCATTGTGTCCAACGCCTCCTGCACGACAAACTGTCTGGCGCCTGTTGCCAAGGTTCTGGATGACGCCTTTGGGATTCGTACCGGTTACATGACAACGATCCATGCCTATACCGGGGATCAGCCGACACTGGATACCGCGCACAGCGATCTGTACCGGGCGCGTGCGGCGGGTTTGTCGATGATTCCGACGACGACCGGAGCGGCAAGAGCGGTGGGGTTGGTACTGCCCAAGCTTCAGGGGCGGCTTGACGGCTCTGCGATCCGCGTGCCGACGCCAAATGTTTCAGCTGTCGATCTGTGTTTCATGCCTGAAAATCCGACCACGGCCGAAGCCGTGAACAATGCCATCCGTGCCGCTGCGCAGGAAGGCTCGTTGAAAGGTGTTCTGGCGGTCAGCGATCTGCCGCTGGTATCCTCGGATTTCAATCACAACCCGCATTCTTCGATCATGGCCAGCGAACAGACTCATGTCGGTGATGGCGGAATGGTGCGCGTGCTCAGTTGGTATGACAACGAGTGGGGCTTCTCCAACCGCATGCTGGATACGGCAACGGCAATGGCGGCGGCAGCCTGACTCGGCCAGAGTTCAGAAATCATTAACCTTTGATTCCTCCCGGGCGTGAACAATCGCAACGGGCCGGCAGAAATTGTTTCCGCCAAATCTGGCGGAAAACTGGCATTTCGCCCGTTCTGAGCAGAAACAATCTGTTTTTTCCGAAAATCCATTTCTTGCCGCGAAGCGATGATACTTCAGGACTTGGCCAGGTATTGGGCAACGAGTTCGTTTGTTTGCGTATGAGTTGGGCCAGGTGAAAGGCGGTTGAAGGGGTCGCCTTTCACCACTCAGCCCTGGAAGGCCGATACACCCCCGTTCGATGGCGGGTCTGGTCAATGTTTCGGAAACGCCCGGTATGGGCGGGACGGTTTGGAGTAGGAATGAAAGACCATTTTGAAGCCGATGTGCCAGTGCACGCCATGAGCCGCGCAGCAGATTTCAGCGCGGTCGAAGCGTCGCTTCTGATGTTGCCCGCACGCCCGGAACCGGTGAATGCGGTTGCTGTCGCGCGACGGCGGACCAATCCTGTCCCGGCGCATGGTGGCTGGTACGCGCAGTGGGGCAAGCGCACTTTGGATATGGCGCTGGTGCTTTTGACGCTTCCGATCACCGTTCCGCTGGTGCTGTTTTTCGCGGTTTTGCTTTGGATAGAGGGTGGCAACCCGTTTTACCGGCAGCCTCGTGTCGGGCGAAACGGCGATGTTTTCTCTATGCTAAAGCTGCGCAGCATGGTGCCCAATGCCGAGGCGAAGCTGGCGCATCTGCTGGAACAGGATGCCGCGCTGAAGGCGGAATGGGAAACCACGCAAAAGCTGAAAAAAGATCCCCGCGTCACCCGCCTCGGAGCCGCGTTGCGCGCCACTTCGCTGGATGAGCTTCCGCAACTGTGGAACGTGTTCAGGGGAGAGATGAGTCTGGTCGGTCCGCGTCCAATGATGCCGGATCAACTGCCACTATATGGGGATCCGCACGACTACTTCGCCCTGACGCCCGGTTTGACCGGGGTCTGGCAGGTATCCTCGCGAAACGAGTCCAGCTTTGCCTATCGCGCAACCATCGATGCGGCGTATCGCAAGTCCCTTTCCATGAACAACGATCTCGGCCTGTTGCTGCGGACGGTGGGCGTTGTGTTGCGCCGCACCGGTTATTGAGCGGTCTGTCTGCGGATCTCTGGAAATTCTGAAGCGGGTTTGATTCAAAATGGACACGGATGAGCAACCCGCTCCTGCCAGATGGGACCGGGTGACCGCCCGATTGGGTGGAACCAAACGCGCTGACAAGGCACTGGGGGCTGCCGGGGAAAAGAGGCGGAAATCAATCCGGGTCACTGACCCCTCATTGCGGGCTCCCATGGCGAACTTGGACACGGTTTACTCGACGCAGCCCACCGCGGGGAAAACGGGCCGTTTGCCGGGAAGCAGGCTGGGGCTTGCGGTCATTTCCACGGCGTTGCTGAGCCTCGCGGCCTTGCTCCTGGCTTTCAGCCCGCCCTACAAGTTCGAAGCCAGCGAACGATTGCTCGCCGTGTCGTCGGATGCGCATCTCGGTTTCTCACGTCCGACGGTCCGGCCCTTGTCGCGCGACCATCTGGTGCGGGCCTGGGAAACAGTCACCGCGCGCGACAGCCTTGCCGGCATGATCGTCGCCTATGACCTTTTTCCGGGTGATCCGCTGCCCGACCAAGAAGCACAGGTGCGCCAGTTGCGGAATGCACTGAAAATGGATCTGACGCAGACCGAAAGCGACCGAGCGACGGCGGTGATTGTTTCGGCCCGGATGAATGGAGCGCGTGCAGCGCGCGATATCGCGCAAGAATTGAGCCACCGCATGGTACAGGAGATTGCACGACACCGAATTCTGCAGGCGGAAAACCTCAGGGAATTCGCAAGAAGTCGAGAGGTCCGGTTGGCCAGGGAACTGAAACGCTTGACCACCAGCGTGAAGTTGATCGACAGCCAGGTGGACGGAGTCTCGGCAGAGGGTGCTGAACTGGAGCAGTTGCGGCGAGAAATGGCGATGATGGAGCATCAGTTGGATCTTGCCATGAGCCAGCGCATCGAGGCCGCCGCTGCCGTCGCGCTGGAGCGGCGGCGTCTCGGAGATCGGCTGGTGGTTGTTGATCCGGCGTTTGTCCCGCAGAAATTCGCCGCACCCAAGAACCGGTTTCTTATCGCCGGACTGGGATTGGCGGCGGTCTGGATTTTTGGATTGTTGGCGCTGATATTCCGGCGCCGTCAAAACGCACGCGCGACCATGAGCTGAACGAGAGGATGCGGTGGCGGGGCTTGCCGCGTTGCGTCACCAGTTTCGCAACTTCATGGCGCTGATGATCAGGCCTTCGCCCATCGCGAACCGTCCCGACAACTGGCTGCCTGCCCCAATCGGGCCGACCGTTTCGATAAACGTGGCGCGGAACATTCCGCTGTCGAGGTCGGGTTGGATTTCGACAGCGGAGTAACCGCACGTCACATTGCTGAGTTGGTACTGGCACCGGCGTGTGCATGTCTTGGCGCTCTGGATCAACAAGCCAAGCTGTTTGTGCGAATGGCTCGGTTGGGCCGCGATCCAGGCCTGTTCCCGCGAGGTGCAGACATCCGAAACACTGGTGAAATCCCCGGCGTCCATGTCTCTGACATCAACGCCCAGCGCGCGTATGTTTTCCGTTCTGGCGACTGCCGCGAGACAGCAGCTTTGGGAATAGGCAAGGCTCCCGGTCAAGCCCGCGGGCCAGATCGGTGTGCGGTCCGCGCCCATGGGCACCGCGCTGACCCTGTGGCCCAACGCGGCCATCGCGTGGCGTGCAGCAACGCGACCGGCTGCAAAGGCCCGCTGTCGACCGGCGCGGGTTCGATCAAGGGCTGCCCGTTCCTGCGGCAGAACGCGATGATGCCGGGCGCGAGGGTCGGTGGCGCAAACAGAAATATCTTGGGGCAAGAGACCACGACACAGGCTTTGTCCGGACGGTTCCACAGTCGCATGGTTCGCGTGGGTCGTGTCCTCCGGGCTCTGCAACAACGCGAGGTCTGATCCATGTGAGGTTGCCATTGTACCAATCCCGTTCTCGAAAACTCTGAAACTGTCACGCGCCGCGTAGCACGATGGTATTGATCGCAGGCGGCACTGCACACCGAAACCGGGAACGGGAGATAGCGTGAAATCTTTAATATTATGAAAAGGCGAGTATTTTTTCACCGTTGCACCGGATGGCCGGTTTCTTCTCCGGCACCAATGATTGCAAAGAGGCGTGTTTGCCGCCGGTGGTTTTACAATCAACCAGCTGGCAGTCGAAAAAATGGCGTCTTCACTGGAAAGCGGGGCTGACGGCTCATTGCGCCATTGTCCGGCAATCGCGATTGACTGGGGCACGCTGACAGGAGAGATTTCCGGCGGGCCAGAAACAATTCGGCGCAGGTGCAGAAGTTGAAGACAGCGGCCAACGGTCTCGGAAATGACCGCCGGATCTGGGTGGGAATAGTTGCAATTGCCTTGGCGTTGTTCGCGACTGGCCCCGTCCGGGCCGGACCGCTGCCGACTCCGGACGCGCAGTTTTCTGAACACAGTCTGGAAGAGATCACGCTGGGTCGATTGTTGTTCTATGACCCGGTCCTCAGCGGAAACAGGTCCGTTTCCTGCGCCAGTTGCCACCACCCGCGTTTTGGGACTGGCGATGGCGTGTCATTGGGGTTCGGGGACGGGGGTGTTGGACTTGGACCGGAACGGCACACCGACGCCAAAAACCCGCCCGAGCAACGGATTGCCCGAAATGCACCCGCCCTTTTCAATCTTGGGGCCCGCGAATTCACCCGCTTCTTTCACGACGGCCGGCTGGAAAGTGATGAGACAAGCCCGACCGGTTTACGCACACCTCTGGGCCGGGACATGGAATACGGGTTCGCCTCGGCGCTGGCCGCGCAGGCCATGTTTCCCGTCCTGTCTGGTGACGAGATGGCCGGGCACTATTCTGAAAACGAGGTGTCGCAGGCTGTGCGTCAGGGCATACTGACGGGGCCGCACGGAGCATGGTCCCTGTTGTCGGACAGAATAAATGCGGTCCCCGAATACCGTGACCTGTTCCGCGAGATCATTGGCGACAGACCGGTCGCATTCACGGACATTGCCAATGCCATGGCCGCCTTTATCGCGTTCGAGTGGCGTGCCGACAACAGCGCCTTTGACGCATTTCTTCGGGATCAAACGCCCATGCCTGCCGCCGCTCAACGCGGGATGACCCTGTTTTATGGCGCGGCCGGGTGCGACTCGTGTCATGCTGGTCAATTCCAGACCGATCACCAGTTTCATGCTATTGCGATGCCGCAGATCGGACCGGGCAAGGCCGCGCGGTTCGAGCGGCACAATCGCGACGTTGGGCGCATGCGGGTGACCGGGGACGCGGCGGATGCCTATCGGTTTCGCACACCCTCCTTGCGCAATGTCGCGCAGACCGCGCCCTATGGTCATTCCGGTGCCTATGCCACGCTTGAAGCTGTGCTGCGGCATCATCTCGACCCGGTTGCGGCGTTGAACAGCTATGATCCGGCACAAGCAATCCTGCCGAACCCACGATACGCCAGCGATTTTGCCGCGATGAACGATGCAGAGGAACGGGCGCGCATCGCGGCGGCGAATACCTTGGCTCCGATCGCGTTGAACGACTCACAAATCGCTGACCTGCTGGCGTTTCTCGTCGCGCTCAGCGACCCGCAAAGCCTGTCCGGTCGCCTGGGAATACCAAAAACCGTGCCCAGCGGTTTGCCGGTTGATCATTGATCGCCCACAATCAGATCAGAACGGTTGCGGCGCAGTTTCAGATTTGTGTTGATTGCCAGATCGACCCAGTTTGATACCGGGCCATCCGGCCAGATTACCCGTGCGCTGACTTCTGTCGCATCTCCCAGACCAAAATGCTCGGGCAGGGCGCTTCCCCCTGCATGACCACCGCCAACGGTCAGTTCGCGCGCCATGATCCGGTCACCGACCCGCAGTTCGATCCATGCCCCGACGGCCATCGTGTTTGGGGCGGGTTGTTCGACCGATATGCTGACCCAGTTGCCGGTCTGCTCGGATATGTTCTGCCAGACTTCGAGCGGTGCCCGTCGGTTATTGACCGCGAGGTCCAGGAGGCCGTCGCGGTTGAAATCCGCCAGGACCGCGCCTCGACCGCGGTGCGGGCTGGCGATGCCGGCGCTCCCGCCCATCTCGGCAAAGCTCCCGTCAACGGACTGGACAAGCAGATTGTTCGGATCGTCAACCGCGCTGTCGGGCATCTGGTCGACATTGCCCTTGGACACAAAGATATCGTCGCGCCCGTCATTCTGTATGTCGCCAATCGCGACATGCCAGCCGGTCGACGGGCGACCGTCGCCTCCCTGATATGGCCGATGCGCGGTTGTGCCGCGTGAATAGGGCGCATCGCGAAAGTCGGGGCGATCCGCAGACACCATGCTCTGAAGGTGCTGATCCCCCATCGAAGTCAGAAAAACCTCGGGAAACCCATCCCCTGTCAGATCGCGAGAGGCAATTCCCATACCCCACAACTTGTGATCCTGCCATCCGTCCAAACCGGTGAACAGCCGGGGCACGTCGTCCATCGCCCACAGCTGCTCCTGGCCCTGATCCACGTAATAATGCCGGTCATTGCTGATCCGCAGGTCGGCGCGCCCCTGCCGGCCCCAATCGCTGAACAGCATGGACAGCGTACAGAAACCCGGGGTGAGTGGATGCGGAGCGCCGTAGGCCTCCCCATCCGGACGCAAAAGCATGTTGTCGTCACAAGCCCGGAATGGCCCACTTGGATCGTTTCTGTCGACGTAATTCCCAAATGCGAGCGTGGGCAGATGTTGGCCTGCCTCCCATGTCGCCGAAAACCCGGTGGTCCATTTCTCCGCCGTCTGGAAACCGAGCGCGTCAAAGGGTTGGAACACGCAGTCGTCTCCGCCCCGCAGGATCATGTTTTTTCCAGCGCGCAAAACAACCAGGTCCAGATGCCCGTCGCTGTCGATATCCAGCGGATAGGCCCCGATGACCGATGTCGCGGAAACCGGGCCCGGTGCCGCGCGTTGAAACCGGATTGCGCCGCCGGGCTCGGACAGGTTCAGGAACAGTGCAGACGGGCCTGTGCCACCTGCGGCGAACAATTCAGGCAACGCGTCGCCATTGCAATCAAAGGCCGCCAGCCCACCGCCGACAAAATGCTCCCAGCCACCGGAATAGACGTGTTCGGGCACCTGTACCGGCGCAAATTTCGGATCAGCATGGGCGGGTATTGCCAGCATGATCGCCAGTATCATGGCCCCGTCACGCCGCATGATCGTCCATCCCCGCGAGTGCCAGTTCCGACACGTTGTCCAGCGCATAGGCAGCAGCGCCCCGTGCCCACATCAGGTTGCCCCATTTATGGACCACGATCTCGGGTGGTGCCTTGTCGATCTGCACGATGGACTGGCGGATCGAGTCCATGACTTCCTTGCTATAGAGGTGGTCGAACTGCATCTGCTCGCCTGCCAGTATGACCAACTCCGGGTCGAATATGTTGATCAGATTCGCCAGGCCCAAAGCAAACATGCGCCCGGCCCGGTCAACGATGCTGCGCGCCGCCTTGTCGCCGGAACGCGCCGCTCGCAGCAGGCTCTCTATACGGTCGGCCGGCGCCGCCTTGTCATCGTCGCCCGGTACGGTCATGGCTTCGCGCAGAAGGGCATAATTGGCGACATAGGCCTCCAGGCATCCGCGTTGGCCGCATCGGCACAATGCGCCGTCCAGATGCACCTTGGTGTGCCCGAATTCCGCGCCGCAGCCGCGCGTGCCGCGGTACAATTCGCCGCCAATGACCAATCCCATGCCAACACCGCTTTCGATGGTTACGGCGATGAAATCGGAATGGTTCTGACCGAGACCGAAATTTTTTTCTGCCACCGCGACCAGATTGGCATCGTTGTCTATGAATGCGGGGCGGCCGAGGCGGCGGGACAGAATTTTGCCAAGTTCCACGTTGCGGCTGGTCAGGGATGGGGACCAGTACACGAACCCTTCCGAAGCCTGTACGATCCCGGCGATCCCGACTCCGATGCCCGACACATCATCCGGCGTGCAGTCGGCGCGGCGGCACAGTGCCACCAGCGCATCGGCGATTTCGTCGCCCAGAGTCTCAGGCGACAGCGCCGCGCGTTCCATTTCAGTCTCAATACTGGCAAGTTCCTCGCCTTCGAAGTCGAGCAGGACCAGAGACAGATTGCGATGCGATATCTGCACACCGGCAACCTTGTGCGCGTCGCCGCAAATCTTCAAATCGATTCGCGGCCTTCCCCGGCGCGCATCCGGGTCGACATCGCTGCGCGCCACCTCTTCGATCAGTCCGGTTTGCAGGAGCTCGGCGGTGATCGTCGTCACCGTTGCCCGGCTGATACCGGTCTGGTCGGCAAGCTCGATCCGCGGGATGCGGCCCGCGCGGCGAATTCGGTTCAGCAGGATCCGGCGTCCGTATTCTCTTTGCAGAACAGCCATTTGGCCTCCGTCTCCCGATCTGTTGAGAATGCTGCGCTCCTGGCTTTTCAATGCGCCCGGACTGGCATTCGCACATGTGTGGCACTGGTCTTTCGAGCAGGTTAGACGATTTAATTTGATTTTCAAATTAAAATGTATCACCATCTACCCGACCGTCCCGCATAATTGCGATTAGCGGCGGCGCAACAGTTTGGAGGAGAACCCATGAAAGTCTTTGCAACCGCGACGGCGATGATCGCCGGCGCAGTCATCGGAACGACCGCCATCGCCGAGGACCTTGTCATTGGTGTGAGTTGGTCGAATTTCCAGGAAGAACGCTGGAAAACGGACGAGGCCGCGATCAAGGCGGAACTGGAAAAACACGGTGCGACATACATCTCTGCGGATGCGCAGAGTTCGTCGTCAAAGCAGCTCGCCGACGTGGAAAGCCTGATCGGTCAAGGCGCCGACGCTCTGATCATTCTGGCCCAGGATGCTCAGGCCATCGGACCGGCAGTTCAGGCCGCGGCGGACGAGGGTGTTCCAGTTGTCGGTTATGACCGCCTGATCGAAGACTCCCGGGCGTTCTACCTGACCTTCGACAATGTCGAAGTGGGTCGCATGCAGGCAAGAGCCGTTCTGGCGGCGGCACCGACCGGCCGATATGTCATGATCAAGGGTTCGCCCACCGATCCGAATGCCGATTTCCTGCGGGGTGGCCAGCAAGAAGTACTGCAGGCCGCGATCGATGCCGGTGACATCGAGATCGTCGGAGAGGCATATACCGACGGCTGGCTGCCAGCAAACGCACAGCGCAACATGGAACAGATCCTGACCGCGACCGACAACGGTGTGGACGCCGTCGTTGCTTCGAACGATGGCACTGCCGGCGGTGTGGTTGCGGCGCTGACGGCACAGGGCATGGAAGGCATTCCCGTATCGGGTCAGGATGGCGATCATGCGGCACTGAACCGTGTTGCAAAGGGCACCCAGACGGTATCGGTCTGGAAGGACGCCCGCGATCTGGGCCGCGCGGCGGGCCGTATCGCTGTATCGCTGGCCAAGGGCACCCAGATGAACGGCATCCAGGATTCCGAACTATGGAAATCGCCGGCTGGCACCGAAATGAATGCCGTCTTCCTCAAGCCCGTTCCGGTGACACGGGACAACCTGACTGCTGTTGTCGACGCCAACTGGATCACGCAGGAAGCCCTGTGCCAGGGTGTGACCGACGGCCCCGCGCCCTGTAACTAAGGCGCATTACCCTTCAATTGATGACCTATCCCATCCCGGCGCGCGCGCCGGGGCGGGACCCCTTTACCCAAAGGACATGACATGACCCAGTCAGAAACAGAATTGTCCCCGGCCCCCGCGCGAAAGAATGTGTTCCAGCTTCTGGAAATCGACCTTCGCTTGCTTGGCATGGTTGGCGCCTTTATCGTGCTGTGTTTTGCGTTCGATGTTATGACGGGCGGGCGCTTTCTTACCCCCCGCAACATTTTCAACCTGACGATTCAAACCGTATCGGTGGCGATCATGGCCACGGGAATGGTCTTCATAATCGTCACCCGGCATATCGATCTCAGTGTCGGTGCCTTGCTGGCGACCTGTTCGGCGGTGATGGCGATGACTCAGACCTCGATTCTGCCAAACATGCTGGGTCTCGGGCTGGGGCATCCGCTGATCCCCTGGATCTCGATTGCCGCAGGGCTTTTGACGGGAACGCTGATCGGGGCCTTTCATGGCTGGCTGGTCGGATACCTGGCTATTCCGGCCTTCATCGTAACTCTGGGGGGGCTACTGGTTTGGCGCAATGTCGGCTGGTACATGACCAGCGGGAAAACAATCGGCCCGCTTGATGCGACCTTTCAGAAATTCGGCGGCATCAACGGTACATTGGGTGCCACCGGGTCCTGGATCGTCGGTTTTCTCGCCTTGGCCGCCGCACTTTATGGCCTCTACGCGGCGCGGCGTAACAAGGTCCGGCACGGGTTCGGCGTCAAACCGCTATGGGCCGAAGGTGTGCTGGCGGCGGTCAGCGCGGTGGCGATCCTTGGGTTCGTGGCAATCCTGAATGCCTACGAGGTTCCGGCGCGGAAGCTGAAGCGCGTGTTCGAGGATCAGGGCCTGACTATGCCAGAGGGCTATACCCAATCCTACGGTATCCCGATTTCCGTTCTGCTGCTGATTTTCATTGCCATCGGGATGACCATCATGGCGCGGCGCACCCGGTTCGGACGCTACATCTTTGCGACCGGTGGAAATCCGGATGCAGCCGAACTGAGCGGGATAAACACCCGTTGGCTGACGGTAAAGGTTTTTGCCCTGATGGGCGCGCTCTGTGCCATCTCGGCAGTTGTCGCCTCGGCGCGGCTGACCAACCACTCCAACGACATCGGTACGCTGGACGAACTGCGGGTCATCGCAGCAGCCGTCATCGGCGGCACCGCGCTGGCCGGCGGGCTGGGAACCATTCACGGTGCCATATTGGGCGCATTGATCATGCAGTCCCTGCAATCGGGAATGGCCATGGTCGGGGTTGATGCGCCTCTGCAGAACATCGTTGTCGGTGCGGTGCTGGTTCTGGCCGTGCTGATTGACATCATCTATCGTAAACGGACGGGAGAAGCATGATGGCCGATATACCCCTTGTCGAGATGCGCGACATGTGCATCAGTTTTGGTGGCGTGCACGCTGTCGATCATGTCAGCGTGGACCTGTTCCCCGGAGAGGTTGTCGGACTTCTGGGTCACAATGGCGCCGGCAAGTCCACGCTGATCAAGATTCTGTCCGGAGCTTACAAGGCGGATTCCGGCGATATCTACATCAATGGTGAAAAGGCGACGATCACCAATCCGCGCGATGCGCGACGGTACAAGATCGAAACCATCTACCAGACACTGGCGCTGGCCGACAATCTGGACGCCGCGAGCAACCTGTTTCTCGGCCGCGAGCTTGTCACTCCGCTGGGTCTCGTGGACGAGGACGCGATGGAGGCCGAGACGCGCAAGATCATGGCCCGGTTGAATCCGAACTTTCAGAAGTTCGGTGATCCGGTATCGGCCCTGTCAGGCGGTCAGCGGCAATCGGTGGCCATTGCCCGTGCGGTGTATTTCGATGCCCGCATCCTGATCATGGACGAACCCACGGCGGCACTTGGCCCGCATGAAACGCAGATGGTGGCCGAACTCATCAAGCAGCTGAAATCCGAAGGCATCGGCATATTCCTGATCAGCCATGACATTCACGATGTTATGGACCTGTGCGACCGGGCCAGCGTCATGAAAAACGGCAAGCTGGTCGGGACCGTCGATGTGAACGACGTGACCGACGATGATCTTCTGGGCATGATCATTCTTGGCAAGCAGCCTGGTTCGGCGGCAGGTTGAGGTGGAAGGTCGGTCGCGCGGATGACGGTTCTTGTTGCAGATGTCGGGGGCACGAATACGCGTGTCGCCCTGATCGAGGCAGACCTTGCGGTGCGGGATATCACGCGGTTTGCGAATGACGAGCATTCAGGCTTTCCCGACGTTCTGGCGCGGTTTCTGCAGGGGCGCGATGTTCCGCCATTGACGGGCTGTTGCATTGCGGTGGCCGGCCCGGTGACATCCGACCGGGCCCGGCTGACCAACCGGGACTGGGATATCGGGGTGGATGCGGTGGCGGAACAATTGCCCGGTGTCACCCGAAACTCGGTGCGACTGATCAACGATCTGGTTGCCCTGGGTCACGCGTTGCCGGCGCTCAACCGCACACAGATCGAAGACATACGTCCAACCGGAACCGGGCCTGCACTGAATGATCAGGCGCTCGTGGCCGGGTTGGGGACCGGGTTCAATATCTGCCTCGTCAAGGGCAACCGGCAGTCGCCCGTGGTCATCGGGGCGGAACTGGGACATGCCAGCCTGCCCAGCAGTGTCATGGAAATCCTGCGAACCGAAATCGGGTCTGCCAGCGCGGAATTCAACACTGTCGAGACATTGCTGTGCGGGCGCGGTCTGTCGCGGCTTTATCGGGTTCTGTCGGCTGGCGAGGCCCAAAAGGGCCAGGATATCCTGACGTCATACGCAGGTGGACAGAACGGAGCTGTCTCAAGAACGGTCGATCTGATGGCCCGGCTCCTTGGTGTCTTTGCGCAGGATCTGGTCTTTCACTATTTGCCCTTTGGCGGAATCCATTTCGCGGGCGGCGCGGCCCGCGGAATTCTTGGCTCGAATGCCCGGCAATCCTTTCTCGCATCATTCGAGGCGCCGGGGATCATGGACGATCACATGCGGTCTGTCCCGGTGCGCCTGATCACTGACGATGCCGCGGCCCTGACGGGTGCGGCGCGGGTCATCTCACGCGAATGCCGCTGAGCGTCGCCTCAGTAATCTTTCTCAAAGAAAATCCCGAGCGCCGTATCGCCGGTACGGTCCACGGTCCCTTTGAGGGTCACGCTGTCGGTTACGTCCAGATTGAGGTTTATCTCGGTGTCGCCTTCGGTATTGACGGTCACATCCGTATAAACGCCATCCGCGATGTATTTTCCGGCGCCGAACTGTGCCTTGCCGGACTCATCCGTCCCGACATCAAACGTGTCCACGCCGAGACCCTGACGCGCTTTCTCTGTTGCGCCACCGCCGGCGCCGCTCAATTGGGCAAGCGC
Organism: uncultured Rhodobacterales bacterium; assembly: GCA_964351155.1. Classification (GTDB taxonomy): domain Bacteria; phylum Pseudomonadota; class Alphaproteobacteria; order Rhodobacterales; family Rhodobacteraceae; genus CAYGNE01. Next base: position 19,169 of record CAYGNE010000032.1, read on the forward strand.
CGCAGCCATCTGCGCGATCTTGAGCGGTGAAAGTTCGGAGTACTGGTTGCCAAAGACCAGCATGGCCAAAGCCTCTTCGCTGGGTCGGTCGGGTTCCGAGAAGACCTTGATCTCGGGTGCGGAAACGGGACCTGCGATTTCGATCGTCGCATCGCCATCCGAGGTATTCGTCGATGCGGCGAACTCCATGTAGGGCTCCAGTTTGCCCTGCAGCGAAATGAGGCCCTTGGTCAGTTTCAGGCGGCGACCCAGTATTTCAAGCGTTCCGCGGATCAGGTTTATCTGCCCGGAGGGCGCGACACGCGCGATTGTTCCGCGCACCAGAATGTTGCCACCCAATTCTGCCTGCAGGCCGCGTCCACGGACAAAGACCTTGTTGGCGGCAACCAGTGACACATCCAGCCCGATATCCGGGGCCGCGCCACCATTTCCGCTCTCGATCAGCCCGGCACGGGACCGCGTCGCCTGTACCGCCCCCGGCTCGCCCCGATGTTGAATCGGAGGGATCGGCGCGGCGCTGGCGGATCCGGACAGGCTGTTGATGTTGATGTTGGTTTCGCCAAAACGGATTTCCCCGGCCAGGTTTCCGCGCCCCGCGAGCGCACCGGAGTAGGTCAATTGGCCATTGGCAGAGGATTCAAAGGTCACGTTGTCCGTCAAAATCAGTTGCACGATCTCGGTGACGATGGACGCATCATAGGGCGGCGTCAGGCTGACGGGACCGTTGATCCTGATCTGCCCACCGGCTCGGACCGCTGCGGTCGCGGACACGGTCGCGCGACCGGACGAGAGATCGACCCGCGCATCCAGATCATCAATGGCCTGCGCCACGTCGGGAATGGCCACGGTTGTGTTCTGTGTCGTTATGCTGCCACTGAGCGAATTCAACTCCGGTGGCCCTTTCAGCGCCAGATCGAACTCGGCCGTTCCCCGCACGGAATTCGGTTTGATGAACCGGTTTGCTGCTGCCAGCTGCATTTGCCCCTTTGCCTTGACGTCCGATGACAGCGTGCTTTCATCGACCGTGCCGGCCACCTCGGCGGCGATGCCTGCGGGACCCGTCGCGCTGGACCGGATCGTCCAGGTGCCTCCGTCGCGTTGTGCCGTGCCGGTGGCCGTGATGGTTCCGGGAAACTCCGGCACAAACCGCTCGATACGGGCCAGACTTGCATCAAAGATCAGATCAATGACGCCCGCCGGAGTCATGGACCCCTTGAGATCGGCAGTTGAACTGTCAGGGCCTTTGACTTTCGTGTCCACTTTCCATGTGTCGTCGACACGTTGCGCGTTGCCGTTGGCGGTGATCTCGCCGACAATTTCCGGCACGAATCTTTCAACCCGGGCCAGCGTCGCATCGACGTCCACGTTGATGTCGCCCTCTGCCGTGATCCCGCCATCAAGGACGGCAAACGAACCGGTCGGCCCGTCCGCACGGACCTTGCCGGTGGTTCCGGTTTCCGTCCGTACGACATCGCCCTTCAGCGTCAAGGGACCGCTCACCTTGGGCAGAATCCGGGCAAGGTCGTCAAGCCGGGCGTCAAAAGTCGCGTTGCCGCCGTCGCTGCGGAGGGTGCCGGACGCTTGAGCCTTTAGCGCCGTACCGTTCAGATGAAAGGCCCTGACATCCAAACCGACCTCGCTGCGTTCTGCCAGAAGAACCAGTGAAGTGCGACCCGTCATCAGCGCGTCGGCCTGTTCGATTCCAACGGTAAGATCGACCGTATCCGCATTCAGGTTGAAATCGAACGTTCCGCCCAGAGGTGTGCCGATCCCCGCGATTGTAACTGCTGCGCTGCCACTGACGTCGCGCCCGGCGAGGCCCGAGAAGCGCGACAGGTCGGTGGCTTTGACGCCGACCCGGCCCTGAACGCGGAAACCACTCTCCAGGCCGTCGATTTCCCCGTCAAGGGACGCGCTGTAATCACTTCCTGTCACCACAAAATCGCGAAGTTTGAGAACTGACTCGTCCGCTGCCTCGAAGTCGCCCTCCAGCCGGATATCCGGACCGACCGCCCGGTCAAGGTTGTCATCGGCAAAATCAAGACCGGCGAGTGCGGCCTTCAACTCTCCGATCAGAAGCAGACCGTCGGCCTGGTCCAGCGTTCCATCCGCGTAAATCTGGGCCCGCCGCACGGACATGTCGGGGCGCGTGACCCCGTCCAGACCAAGGCGCAGGTCCCATGTATTGTCCTTCTCCGCTTCCAGTCGCGCGGATATGACCGCTGAATTGATGGATGTGCGCGGCTCACCGATTGGCAGAACCACTTCGCTGCCGTTGGGCGGTGCGATCCGTCCCTGTAGGATCACGCGTTCCAACCGACCGCTCCCGGCGATGTCCAGCGCACCGTTCAGTATCAGTGCCTCGGACAGAATATCGAACCGGCCGATCAGAAAACGGCCATCCGGATAGGACCGGCCATCAAGCCGCATTTCGGTTTCGTCACCGAAGAAGTCGCGGTACTCGGCTGCCATCAGAGGCGTGATGTCGCCCCCAAGATTGGCCTGAAAGGCGATTGGCGGTGACGTCTCGCCGGCGTCGGTTGTCTCGTTCACGTTGAACAGGCGGACCTGTCCGCCGAAGCGTTCGGTCCCGTCGGTTGCCAGGGTGATGTCGGCGGTGAAATCGCTGACCATGCCTTCTCCCTTGGCCGTGAGCAGGATCGAGGGGCGGTCCGGTATCGACAGGATTTCGGAAACCAGCCCGCCGTCGGTTTCGGCCAGTGTAAGGTCTAGCGTGATCAGGCTGGTTTCATTCTGAAATCCGGCAACCAGTTCGAGCTTGTCTGTATGGCGGTCCAGCCGGGTAATCTCCAGCTTGGAGTTCAGTGTCCCGTCCGCGAGGCTGAGCGACCCGTCAACAAGCAGCTCGGCCGCCTTGCCGATGACCGGTTCAGCCAATTCCAGCCGGTCGACATGCAGTTCTCCGATCTCGACGGAAACCGGCAACTCGGGAAGCTGAAAAGGTGCCGCCTCGGGGGCCGGAAGATTGTCGGCTGCTTCGGTCGCGCCGGGTTTGCGGGAGATGATTATCTCCTTGGCGCTCAAGGCATTGACGGAAAACCGGCCCCGCACCAGCGCCAGCCGGTTCCAGTCCAGAACTGCGTCGGTGATGGTCAGCCAGACACCTTCATCATCCGACACCGTCAGCTTCTTGATCGTGGCCCTGGAACTCAGCGCGCCATCAAGCCCGGTGACCTTGATATAGCGGTTCTCGCCCGAGAGATTGTCCTGCAACAGATCGACGAGAAATCCGCCCGCGTCTTCCTCGTCCTGGGCCAGCAATGGCGCGGACAACCATGTCAGCGCAATCAGCGCGTATGTGATCAACCTCATCAAAACGCCTGCCCGATCCCGAGATAGAATTGCAATCCGTCATCCGTCGGGCCATCGATCGGCTTGGCGATATCCAGCCGCAATGGACCAAGCCCCCCCAGATCATACCGGAACCCCAGCCCGGCACCGGAATGATAGGGCGAGTCCCCCGAAACGAACTGGCTTTCGTCGACGGCGGCAATGTCAAAGAACCCGACCAGCGAAATCTTGTCCGTGATCCGTCCGCGAACTTCTGTTGAAACCGCCAGCATGGACCGGCCGCCGGCGGTTTTTCCATCTACCGGAATGCCGAGCGACTGATAGGGCTGCCCCCGGACCGTTCCGGCACCGCCCGAAAAAAACAGGAACTCGGGCGAAATGTCGGCCAGACTGGGACCAAGCACAGAGCCAAGCTGAACCCGTCCTGCAAGTACGACCGACGACGATTGCGTCAGGCTGAAATAGCCTCGGGCGTCAAACAGGGCGGCAACGCCGGATTCGGTGCCGGAAAACCCGACATAGGGTGTCACCTGCGAGTCCAGGTAGAAGCCGCGCGTCGCGCTGACCTTGCTATCGCGCTGGTCCCAGTTGACGCGAAGCGGCAGTTGCAACATGTCGAAGTCCCGTTCGCCGAAGGCATCGTTCGCCCGGCTGAAAACGGCGGTCACGCCCAGCTCTCCAAACAATGTGTCCGAAAACACCCGTCGGATACCGGCCCCTGCATAAAGCCGTCCGAGTGTGTAATGCTCGAGGTTCTCGCGGTCTATTCCGGCGATGTAGTAAACGTTGTTGTCTCCACCCAACCGGGCAGGGCGGTCCAGCCGAAGCGACAATGTTCCGTCGATTGGTTCATCGCCGCCGATATTCCTGATCCGGGCCTCGATCTGGAAGCGTTCGGCGGCTCCGAACAGGTTGCGGTGCAGCCATTTCGACGACAGTTCCAGCCCGGTGCTGGAGGAGATTTCGGCACCGAACGAGAGCCTGCGCGGGACCTGATCAATCACGACGGCCTCGAAATCCAGCGTACCGTCCGGATTTGGCGTTTCCGCCTCCTTCAGGCTGACAGAGGAAAACGCGCCGGTGCGGCGCAATCGGGTTCCAACCTTTTGCACGGTCGCCGGCTGATAGACTTCTCCCGACGGGAATGCCGCAATCTTCGCGATGGCTTCGGGCCGGACGGTCGAATCCTGCGGCAGGACCAGACGACCGAACTTCAGCCGGGGGCCGGGCTGCAACGCTATCTGGGCATCAAGCCGCGCCTTGCTGTGATTGGCCACGATGCGTTGATCGCCGACGCGCGCCTTGGCGTGTCCGGTTTCGCGCCAGGCCTTGACACCTGCAGAGGTCGCCTCTTTCAGCACCGCAGTCGAGGCCGGCTGGCCGCTGCGAAACCCTTCGGGCAGTTCGGTGCCCGGAGCGAGCGGGGCAATGCTTGCCTGCCCAAAGGTGAAGGGTTTCCCCGGCTGAACCGAGATCGCAACCGTGCTGACCGTCCGCGGCGGATCAAGAGCGGGAATAGAAGCCGCCTCCTGCCCGTTGACACGGATGTTGATGACCGGACTGAAATACCCTTCATCATAAAGGATCTGAACAAGGGTGCGATAATCCGACTGTGCCGCGGCAACCAGTTCCTGCGCGGTATCAAGCCCGTTCACCTCTGCCGCCATGACTGACGAAGCCGCCCGAAGTCGATCCTGTAGGTCTTCCGGGGCACCCTTGGCAGAAAAGCTTGTCGTCACGGCCATGGCAAATCCGGGCGCCAAGACGAGACAGGTTGCCAGCAAGATCCGGATGGGGCCGACCCTTGCACCGATTTTCTGCATGGCAACGCTCCGGATTACTCTTGCTGAACGCGCGGCCAAAGGGCGGGGAAGCAGCGCGCAACTCATCTATCGTTAACTAGCATGACTGCTGGTGAAGAAAACACGATTCGGAGCCGTTTTGCGGAAGTATGCCAGCCGGACCGGCAAGTCGGATCTTTGTGCGCCGTCCAGTATCCGCGCCACCCGGCCCGGTTTCCCGACGGGCATCCGGCACCGGGATCAAGCACGCGTTGAGCTGGCCCATCTGCACGCATGCATCGAATCTTGCAATGTGGTAACCTTTCGCGACGAAACGGGTCCGGCAAATGGCATCAGGAGGTGTGGCGGTGGGTATCACGGCAACGCAGGAGCAGATTGAAGCTGGCCGCGGATACGAGTCGCTGTTCGTGCCAGCCTTGTTCGAACCATGGGCGACGCATGTGTTCGACAGCGCCGGTATTGCGGAGAACGCGAGTGTTCTGGACGTCGCTTGCGGTTCGGGAGTGCTTGCAAGGCATGTGCATTCGCGCCTGGGGCCGGGTGGCCATGTTGTCGGGCTTGATCCGGCCCCGGGTATGATCGCCGCCGCGCAAGAGGTCGAACCGGGTATCGAGTGGGTGCTGGGTGGAGCCGAGGAAATGCCGTTTGACGCCGACCGTTTCGACTGCGTTGTCTCTCAATTCGGGATGATGTTTTTTCAGGACCGGCCCAAGGCTCTGGACGAAATGTTCCGTGTCATGAAACCGGGCGGGACCCTGGCCTGCGCGGTGTGGAATTCGATAGAGCAGAACCCGGCCTATGGCGACATCGTTGCGGTCCTTGACGAGCATGTCAGCACTGCCGCCGGTGATGCCGTCCGCCTGCCGTTCTGCCTTGGCAATCCTGACGAGGTGATAGACCTCGTTGCCAAGGCAGGATTCGAAGGGGTCGCGGTCGAGACCAGAACCGAACAGGCGAAGTTTCCGAGTTCTCGAACCATGATTGAAGTGGAATTGCGGGGATGGCTGCCTCTGTTTGGCATCAATCTTGACGAGGGGAAAATATCAGAGGTTTTGACTCGGTCTGACACCAGACTGTCAAAATACACGACACCCACCGGCGAGGCGGCGTTTTCGACATCCGCCTATATCGTTACCGCCGGAAAACCCTGAATCCGGCTTTCCCGAACCAACGCCCGACATTGTTTTTCATTGTCCGGGCGTGCGCTCACATGCGGGTATTTTTGAACCAGCGCACGATGGCGGCCCGGTCCTCGGGCTCCATGTAAGTGATGTTGGCAGGGGGCATGGCGTGGCTTATTCCGGCCTGCAGATAGATTGCCTGCGCGTTGCGTGCGACGTCTGCCTCGGTTTCCAGCAATACGCCCTTTGGTGCCCAGAGTATGCCGTCCCATGCCGGTTCGCGCGCGTGGCACATCGAACAGCGGCCCAGAACGATCTCGTGCGCTTCCTCGAATCCCTCAGCGGCGGCAAGGCGGGCTTCATGGGGTGTCATCGGTTGGGCCTCGGCGGCTTCCAGATCACCATGCATGTTGGCCGTGGACAGCCAGATGATCAGGATGAAAAGGATCGCCGTCACCAGCCAGGTCCAGGTCGGATTTCCGGTTCCAGCGTGCATGGTGTTGAAGAAATGCCGGATGGTGACGCCCATCAGGAACACCAGCGATGCGATGACC
>CAYGNE010000033.1:0-25804 GCA_964351155.1 uncultured Rhodobacterales bacterium
CCAGGAAAAACTTTTGACCTCTCTTGGCGCTGTTCCTGTGGCGGCTCCTGCGACGAAGGCCTACGAGATGCTGGAAAGCGGCGTCATCGACGGCTCGCTTCACACCATGGAGTCGGTGGTGAATTTCCGTCTCGAAGACAGCCTTGAACACCACACGATCTTCCCCAATGGCTTCTATGACGCGACCTTCTTCGTGATCATGAACGGCGCCAAGTGGGACGGCCTCAGTGATGAGGACAAGGCCGCGATCGAAGGCATCATCGGCGAGAATCTGTCGGCCGCCTGGGGCAGTAACTTTGACCGTCAGAACCCTGCCGCAACCGAAAAGCTTGGCGCCGCAGGGCATGAAATCGTCGAAGCCTCGCCGGAACTGATCGCGGCTGTCGACAAGATCTATGACACGATGGTCGCAGAATGGGTGGACGCAGCAAAGACCGCTGGCGTCACTGACCCGCAAGCCATGCTTGCCTTCTACAATGACACCTACAAGGCGCTCGCAAGCCAATCCGCAGCGCCCGCGTCGAACTAAGCCGCGCAACGGGGGCCGGATAACCGGCCCCCGCTTTTCGGGAGGACAAATATCATGATGCTTCTGGCATGGAGAATCCGCCGCGGGGTCGAGACAGTCATGGCGCTGTTCCTTCTCGCAATGGTTGCTCTGACCTTCGCGGACGTCGTCGGACGCCGGATTGTCGGCAAACCGATCTACGGCGCAAATGACATCACTGAACACCTGATGGCGTTGGTGGTCTTTGCGGGGTTGCCGCTGGTAACTGCTGCCGGGGCGCACCTTACGATCGACTTGCTCGACAGGCTGGTAAACAAGCCCTGGATGGCGTGGTGGCGCGTTCTGATCAGCGTTGTCGTGACTGCGGTTCTGGCCCTGGTCGCCTGGCTTTTTGTCAAACACGGCATGAACGCTTCGCGCATTTCCGAAGTTAGCCAAGCTCTGCGCGTGCCGCGTGCGCCGCTCTATTCTTTCATGGCTGGGAGCTGCGCTTTGTCCGCTCTGGCCGCTCTGGCCATCGCCTTCACCGGGCCGATGGTCGACGCGCAAGACACCCACGAGGAGGAAGCACTATGATCGTCGGTTCGATTGCAATGGCCGCGGCCATTCTTCTTGCATTCCTGAGGGTCCCCCTCGCCTTTTCACTGCTCGCCGTTTCCGTCGCCGGCATTGGCTTCGCGATCAACTGGAACATCGCCCTGCAACTCCTGCCACTGACAATTTCCGACGCGGTTCTGTCGTACGACCTCGCCGTTGTGCCGATGTTCATCCTCATGGGCAATGTGATCTCGAAAACCGGCATCGCCCACGATCTGTTTCGTGCGACCTATGCGTTTGTCGGCAATCTCCGCGGCGGTCTTGCTCAATCGACAATTGTCGCCTGTTCCGGGTTCTCCGCCGTCTGCGGATCCAGCTACGCGACCGCGGCCACGATGGCCAAGGTCGCCTATCCGAGCATGAAGAAGTACAAGTATTCCGACGAACTCGCGTCGGGTACAATTGCCGCTGGCGGTACGCTGGGCATCCTGATCCCGCCGTCGATCATCATGGTGGTCTACGGCATCCTGACCCAGACCAATATCGGGGACCTGTTCATCGCGGGTGTGATCCCCGGCCTCCTGGGCCTTGTGCTCTACATGATCGCGATACAGTTCGTGGCAGCACGAAACCCAAACCACGCACCTCAAGGTGAAAAAACGCCCTGGCCCGAAAAGATCAAAGCTCTTTCCGGCATCTGGCCTTTTGTTCTTCTGTTCGGCCTGATCATCGGTGGTCTTTACGCAAAACTCTTCACACCGACAGAGGCTGCGGGCATGGGTGCCGGTTTGGCGATCCTGATCGCGACATTCCATGGTCGGCTCAACTGGAAGGTGCTCCATACAGTCATCATCGCTACCGCCTATACATCGGTGTCCCTTTACACGGTTTTGTTCGGAGCCTTGATGCTCTCAAAGCTTCTGACCCTATCCGGTCTGGCCGCGGGTGTTCTGGCTCTTGTCCAATCCACGGGTCTTGAAGGCTATGCCCTGATCTTCGTGATCATGCTCGTCTTCATGATCCTCGGCTGTGTCATGGACTCCATGGCGATCATCCTGATCTTCGTGCCGCTCTTTGCGCCCATCGTGGTCGCGCAAGGTTTCGACCTTGTCTGGTTCGGGATTATTGTGATCGTCGTCACGGAAATCGCGCTGGTCACACCACCGGTTGGCATGAACGTGTTCGTCCTGAAGGCCGTTCTGCCAGACGTACCGGTCGTTCGCATCTTCAGGGGGCTGGTGCCGTTCATCGCTGTCGATGTTGTTCGACTGGCTTTGCTGGTGGCTTTCCCCGGGATCACTCTCTGGTTGGGGACTACGGTCGGATAGCGCCGGGAATCCTGAAAGGAAACGGTCTTGGTTTCTTGAAAGACCGTTTCCGTGCCTCGGCCCAATTCGCTTTCGAAACGCAGCTTCGGGTAAAAAATCTCGCTGTCGCGAGAATGCACATCCTGTGCAAGACCCGCTACCGTCCTCCGGCCCCGTGAAACATCGTCCAGATGGACCCAAGGCCAGTCATGCACCAATAATCAAATTGAACCACTCAAGCGGGGCAGATCATCAGGATTTGGTCGCTGTCATGGGAAGAGTGCTACATTCCAAGGCGAGTTATTGGTCGGTTCTGCGATGCGCCTGGCAATTTGGGGTTCGAGACATCTGTTCCGCTGCTCAACGACGCAAAGAAACCGCTGAGACGAATGCAAGAGGTTTTCTTGCAACCAAAGCGATGCCAGCCCGCCCGAAATGCGAGGATTTGTCGCCTTCCTTTACGAGGTATTTTGGCGCGCTGGCCAAGCGCTTTGGCGCATAAGCAAAGTGTGCGCCGCGGCGATTGGGGTTAGATTGAGATTTGACCGGACCGAAGGCGATGGCGTCGTCGGCCTTCATCCGCGATCCCACCGGATTGCACCTACCCAGGAGGACTCATGATCAAGCTCAAGAATCCAATGGCGGCAACCGCCTTCTCGATCCTTGCGGTCGTCTCGGTCACGGCACAAGCGCAGGCGCAGCTTGCCGACAAGAAAGCCCTCACGCTCGATGCGACCAAGAAAATGGTCGCCGCGGCCGAGTCTGAAGCCATGCGCAACAATTGGAACGTCGTCATCGCCGTCGTAGACGAAGGTGGCCACCTGATCTACCTGCAACGTATGGACGGCACTCAGACCGGCAGCATCGACGTGGCAATCGGCAAGGCGAAGACGTCGATAGCGTTCAAACGCCCCACCAAGGTGTTCGACGATTTTGCCAAGACTCGTCCGTCCATCATGAGCTTGGGCGATTTCATCTTGCTCGAAGGCGGAGTGCCGGTGGAGGTGGGCGATCAGGTGATCGGCGCAATCGGAGTCAGCGGTGTGACCTCGCAACAGGACGCACAGATTGCCGAGGCGGGCCTCGCCGTCCTGGAAACCGACTAGCGCCTGCGCGGGGAACACGGGCACGCGAAAGCAAAGGCATTGGCTCGTCGTCGAGACAAAAACACGCGCGCGGGAGCCTCTGGCGCAATCGCCAAGTGCGCATCGTGGCGATTGTGACTAGGTTTTGTTGGTATCTGAACAAGGAGCATCCGATGTCGCTGTTTCGAATTGAGCGGTACTGGCATGTGATTATGGAAGAGTTCAATCTGTCGGCAGAGGTTTTGACCCGCAGGGCGGGGCTGCCGATCGGCCTCTTTGCGGCCGATCCTGTGATGGTGGATGTCGCGGCATGGGCCGCACTTTGGGATGCGCTTGAGGCTGAGCTCGACAGGCCCGATCTTGCGCTTGAACTCGGGCAATGCGTCACGCTGGACATGTTTGACCCAGCATTGTTTGCGGCGTTGTGCTCCAAGAACCTCCAGCAAGCCGCGATCCGGCTTCAACGCTACAAACGCTTGGTCGGGCCGTGCCGCCTGAAGATAGAGGATGGCGCAGGTTTTTCGGTCGCCTGTCAGGTCGAGGGCTTGCCGTTTCCGCCGCGGCTTTGGGGCATCGCCGAGCTTGTCGTTTGGGTGCAGTTGGCGCGACACACAACGCGCCAACCGATAGTCCCGAGGCGCGTCGCAGCGCCTATCGAAATAGAGGCTCCAGAGGCGTTCACCTCTTACTTTGGCGTAGCCGTGACACGCGGCCCGGGCTACGAGGTCGTCTTTGAGCGTGAGGACGCCCAACGCCCGTTTCTGACAAGCGACGCGTCGATGTGGGCGCTTTTCGAGCCAATGCTTGAGCAGCGGCTTGCAGAGTGTGACGCACGAACCTCGATGCGTGAGCGTGTGCGCGCGGCGCTCTTTGAGCTGCTTCCCAGCGGTCGAACTGGGCTTGGAGACGTGGCTTGCGCACTGGGCGCAAGCAGGCGAACCGTCCAGCGGCACCTAGAAGGTGAGGGCATCACATACCGCGAAGTTCTGGACACCACCCGCGAACAACTTGCAAAGCACTATCTGACCCGCTCGCAGATGACGACCGCCGAGATCGCGTTCCTGATCGGGTATGACGATCCGAACTCGCTTTACCCGGCGTTTCGCTCCTGGACAGGGACGACGCCGCAGGCCGTACGAGACAGCGCTCGGATTGAAAGGCTCAAGTTCGATCCCGGCTCCATCACTCATTGCTGAAGAGAGATCCCAATTCGCTATGCACATCGCGATCTTTGAAGCGTCCGGGTTTCGGTCAAGGGCTGTGCATGCAGGCGCTGTTCCACTTCCCAGTACGTCGGGCGCTGGGGGTTGCTTTCGCAAGCAGGCTGCTGGGTTTGCGACCGCGACCACGATGATCGGCAGCACGATGCGTGCTGTCGCCGTAAAGGGCCCCGATCAGGAAGCGCACCACTACAAATCAACAGCCCGCCGGAGTGTGCATGAACCAAGTCGCAAAACACTTTTCGTACCTGCTCGTTGCCTTCAAGACCGCCTTGGTCGCTTGGGGTGTGCTGGGCCTTGTCGAGTACTTCGCCCCGACGGTGTCGCTGGGGTTGCAGGACGCCAATTTCCCAGCGGGCACCCAGTTCCTGCACTTCGCCGCCATCCTCGCTACAGGCGCGGTATTCCTCGGTGGCTACTTCGGACGCTGGCGCCATACCCCATTTGCGACTGTGGTGATGTACGCGGTGCTGGCCACCCTCTGTTTCATTGAGACGGTGGACTTCGGGGCGTGGGGTGGGGGATCAACCCGCTTCATCTGGATCGCTGTCGAATATGTGATGTATGTTGCTTTCTCCGCCTATCTGTTGCGTTCGACGACAATGCGACGACGTTTCGCCTCGCAGTCTGAGGCAGCTCCGGTTCCGATCATTGCAGACCACTCTCCACCAAGTCCATGACCGCCTCGTCGTAAGCGGTCAAGGCAGCGACTTTTTCAGGATCGCATTGGCAGATCGCAACTCGCGGTTCTCTTGGAACAGCCGAACACCGCGTTCGCGAAGTTCAGCCGAATTAGCGGCGGTGAATCTCTTCTTCGTCATGGGGCTCATCCTTTGAGTGTTCTACTCTCCGGCAAACCCGGGGCGGTCCATTATTCCCCAAGCTCTTTGCTTTCCAGCTGAATCGACCATTCGATCAGCTCAGTCCAAAGCTTGCGCGCGAGGTCCGGATCCAGACCCTGTTCGGACGCGGTTGAGCCGACCTTGTCCAGCACCTCCGCCACCCGATCCGTTGTACGTGCCGGCAGGCCTTCGATTCTCTTGAGATCCACGGCCCGGTCTATATAGCGGCTCCGGTTCGCCAGGCGCTTAATAAGATCTACATCGATCCTGTCGATCTGCGCGCGGAGATCGGCCATGGTCTGGCAGGCACTAGGCGCGAGAAGGGTCGTCATGTTTTGATTTCCTTTGGTCGTTTTGAATTCAGCCGAGAAGGTGGCGGAGGAGCCTGACGGCCCGCTCGGACCGTTCCTGGCAAAAGGTTTCCGATGGCTGCGGAAGGCGACCAATGACGCGCCTGATCTGCTGATCTCCGATCAGCAAATCGAGGTAAAGCGCCACGGCCTCCCCGGCCCGTTCGAAATTGAGTGCGCCCTCCTCCCGGGCACGCAGCAAGACCTGTTCGAGAAGCGGGAATACCGCCTCGCGCCCGGCTCTGGACAGTGTCGCGCCCAACTCACCGCTGCTATCGGCCGCCGCCGCCCGGTTCAGCGCAACAGCCCTGTCGCCAGTGAGCAGAATTAGCAGTTTCGGTCCAAGCGTACCGAGAATGGAAATCGCGTCGTGATCGGTCTCCAATTCAGTTTCCAGGTGCTCTTTCACCTCTTCTGCATTGCGCGTGACAAGCGCCTGAAACAGGCCCTGCTTGTCGCCGTACCAGTTGTAAAGTGTCTCGTTCGAGGCCCGCGCCTGTTTCGCGATACCCAGCATCGACGTGCCGCCATAGCCTTTGGCCTCCAACACTGCATAGGCCGCGTCTTCGATCTGCTGTTGCCGCAGCGATCTCTTCTCTTCGCGCATTCTCGTCTCCTGCGTGTTGACAGTAACCGTAACTGATATTACGGATACACGCAACCGTAACTCAAATTACGCTTTTGGAGATGTTAGATGACCCATTGTGACCGTCAGACCCTTGCGGCCCTGGCCACGTTGATCCTGCTGCAACTCATCATGCTTTCGGCACTTTATGCTGGTGTTCGACCGCATCCGCCGCTTGCGACTCCGTTGTTTGGTATCGCTCCATTTCTTGGCGCAGCCCTATCGATCGCCGTGGCGGCGATGATCCTGCGGCCGCTCACAACCGCCATCGGGCGCGGCCTGAGCGTGATGGCGGCGTTGATGGCGCTGGTGTCGTTCGGGCCGCAGAAGTACTTCGACGCGCAGTTCGCCCTGATCTGGCCCGCCGTGATCCTCGGCCAGTTCGCGGTGCTCGTGATCATTGTGCGCGTCCTGAAGGCTTCCCGCCAAGCGGGGGACACGGGCAAAATCACGGCCCCATCTGGAGGACAAGCCTGATGGCCCGTCTTCTCATGCCGATGTCGATGCTCTCTCTCCTGAGCACCGGCGCCATTTTCGGGTTCTTCTATGCCTGGGTCTGTTCGACCATGTGGGGCCTGGATGCAACGGACCCCCGTGTTGCGATCAAGGCGATGCAGGCGATGAATGCCTCCGTTCGCAACCCGGTCTTTTTTCCGGCGTTCTTCCTGACGCCCGTCTTTCTCGTCCTGACCGCCTTCATGGCGGCCCGTCAAAACAGCAAGACCTCCCCAATTCTATTTGCAGCAAGTGCGGCAATCTATTTCACTGGGGCGCTGCTGGTCACGGCCTTGATCAACGTGCCGATGAATGAAGCCCTTGCGCAAGTGATTGTGCCAACAGACAGCGATGCGGCAGCCGACCTGTGGCAGGGCTACTCGGCGCCGTGGCAATTCTGGAACACGATCAGAACATTCGCCAGCGGGCTTGCCCTGCTTCTGACGGGTCTCGCCATTTATTCCCTCAAACCGGAGACAACATGATGGAACTTCCACTTGTGACATTCGCCCTCTTGGCACTGGTTGTCGTGATGACCCCCGGACCGACGGTTCTGTTGGCATTGTCCAACGGGTCTCGGTTTGGTCTTGGGGCAGCAGGCTATGGAATCGCGGGCGCGGCGCTGTCCGACGGTGTTCTGATCTCAGCGGCGGGTCTGGGGCTGGGCGCGGTTCTGGTCACGTCCGCAGTTCTGTTCAGCGTCGTGAAATGGGTCGGTGTCGTTTATCTGGTGTGGCTTGGCGTTCAGATGCTTCGATTCTCAGGGGAGTTGGGATCTGTTCCGTCGCTACCAAATGGACAAATCTCAGGCGCATCGCGGCACCGGTTGAACTTGTTTCGCAAAAGCTTTCTGGTCGCGGTCACGAATCCCAAGGGCTACCTGTTCTTCACCGCATTCCTGCCGCAGTTTCTTGACCCGTCCAAGCCACTGTTGTCGCAATACGCCTTGCTCGCACTCACCTTCATCGCAGTCAACGTGGCTGCTATGGTCACCTATGCCGGGCTAGGGGCAAAGGCGATGCAGTTTCTGAACGACCGAGGCGCGCTCTGGATCGACCGGGCATGTGGCGGGCTGCTCATTACCCTTGGCTGCGCCTTGGCATTTGTGAAGCGCAGCAACGCGTAGTTTGCAATTCGGTTGCCACTGAGCGGGCGTGCAAGCACTTTGCCGCATCTGGCGAAACTGGCTCAAGCTGCCAATTCGCGACTTACCCCAAAGGACTGGTCAGGCGGCCCATGCCCCCTCCCCTGCCTGCCTCGGACCGCGCGACCAGGTGGTCACAAGCGCGCTGCGCATCGGGGGCGTGCTTGAAGATCGCAGAACGCGCAGCCAGTGGTAGAAATTAGCTGCGTTCATCTCAAGCGTTTGCGCTGTGAACTCAAGCTCTTGGCCCAAAAAGCAGGAGGTCAGCCCAGCGCAAATTCTTCGCGTGCGTAAGCCTTGTTGCCGAATTTCGTTAGCTCGAAATCACGGTTCAGCCGATGCGGGGCTTTCGTGGCATGAGCCCGCTCAGCTGCTCAACCCCACCTGAGTGGTCCAATTTGATTGTTAGTGCATGGTCGGCCTGGGGTCTATCTGGACGATGGTTTCCGGAGCCGGTGGGCGGTAGCCCAGAGCACTATGTGGGCGTTTGGTGTTGTAGTATTTCCTCCTTTCAACTCCTTCGGCTCAGGATGCGACAGTCCGAATATCAACACCGAGCCGCCCCGCAGCACGCTTGAATTCGGATCGTGCGACGGCGCGGCGGTGCACCTCGTCAGGCCCATCGGCCAACCGGAGCGATCGTTGCGCGGCATACATCCACGCCAGCGGCGTGTCTTCGGACATACCGGCGCCGCCAAAGGCCTGTATTGCATCGTCGATCACCCGCGCCGCCATGTTGGGCGCTGCGATCTTGATCATCGCGATCTCGTCCTTTGCGGGCTTGTTGCCGACCGTTCCCATCATCCAGGCCGCCTTGAGGCAAATCAGGCGGGTCATCTCGATCTTGAGCCGCGCATTGGCCACCCGTTCCTCCCAGACGGAGTGCATCCCGATGGCCTTGCCAAAGGCCTTGCGTGTCAAGAGGCGCTCGGTCATCAGCTCAAGCGCACGTTCGGCCGCTCCGATGGAGCGCATGCAATGGTGGATACGCCCCGGCCCAAGTCGCCCCTGTGCGATCTCAAACCCGCGACCTTCGCCCAGAAGCACATTGGAAACCGGCACTCGCACATCCTTGAGCGAAACCTCCATATGCCCGTGCGGGGCATCGTCATAACCGAAGACCGGCAAATGCCGTTCGACGGTCACGCCGGGTGTATCGGCGGGCACGAGCACCATGGATTGCTGGGTGTGAACAGAGGCTTGCGGATCGGTCTTACCCATCACGATAAAGATCTTGCAGCGCGGATCACCTGCGCCCGAAGACCACCATTTGCGTCCGTTGATGACATACTCATCGCCGTCTCGGCGGATGTCGCATTCGATATTGGTGGCGTCAGACGAGGCCACGTCGGGCTCGGTCATAAGGAAGGCCGAGCGGATTTCACCATCCAGCAACGGACGCAACCAGCGGGTTTTCTGGGCCTCGGTGCCGTAGAGGAAGAGCGTTTCCATATTGCCGCTGTCAGGCGCGTTGCAGTTGAACACTTCGGGCGCGATGTGGCTGCGGCCCGTCAGCTCGGCCAGTGGCGCATATTCCAGCACCGTCAGGCCGGCGCCATGCTTGGCATCGGGCAGGAAGAGGTTCCATAGCCCGGCCGTGCGGGCCTTGGCCTTCAGCTCTTCGATGATCGGAGGCACGTGCCAACGCGTGGGCGCCGTTCGGTGCTGCTGATGATAGATCGCCTCGGCGGGGTAGACATGGTCGTCCATGAAGGCCGCAAGGCGCTCCTCAAACTCTTTTACCGTGGCAGAAGGTGCAAAATCCATCTCTGTCCTCTTTCGTCTCTGGACCGCATCTCAGTCGCGATCGGCCAGCGCGGCCAGTTGCATCCGGTCGACCTTGTCAACGGGTGTGCGCGGCATCGTGTCGACGATGCTGATGCGCTTGGGCACCTTGAAATCCGCCAGCCGCGCCTTGCACCAGCTTGTGATGTCATCTGCCGTCAGCTCCGAGGTCAGTTCGACAAAGGCATGCCCCACCTGTCCCCATTGGTTGTCATCGACGCCAAGGACGGCTGCGGCGCGTATCGCGGGATGGGCCTCCAGCGCGATTTCAATCTCGCGCGGATAGACGTTGAAGCCGCCAGATTTGTACATCTCCTTGCTACGTCCGCAGAAGACAAGGTAGCCATCCTCGCGCAGCTTGGCCAGATCGCCCGTGTGCAGATAGCCATCGGCGGTAAAGGCCGCAGCGCTGGCTTCTTCATTGCCCAGATAGCCCGCAAAAGGGTGCGGATGTCTGATCTGCACTTCGCCCTCGACGCCAGCGGGCAACGCGGTGCCCTCGCCATCTGCGATCCTCAACTCCAATCGGGGGTCCGGCTTGCCCGTGGTATTGAGAAGGATCTCGACATCGCGTGTTGGCGGAGTGAAAACGATGGGGCCGTTGCTTTCCGTCATCCCGTATTGCTGCGAGAAAACGGCGTCGGTGGCCTCCATCAGTTTTCGCAAAACAACCTCGTTGATCGGCCCCGCGCCCCAGCTGATCGCCTTGACCGAAGACAGGTCGGTCGCCGCGAACGCAGGGTGCTCGACCAGCCGGGCCAGCATCGCCGGCACGCCGCTGATGATGGCAAGCTTTTCCTTCTCGGCCATTTTGAGCGTGATGCCCGGATCGAACTGTTCGGAGAGGATCATCTTGCCGCCCGACGCCATGGCGACCCCGATGCCACTGGCCAGCGCACCGATATGGTTCACAGGCAGGTCGATCAGCTGCGTGGGCGCAGGCAGGTTGAAGCGATCCGTGTGCAGCGTGTGCGAGCGAAAGGCCAGACCCGCGTGGGTGATGAGTGCACCCTTCGGCTCGCCTGTCGATCCGGAGGTGTAGATCACCACCGCAGGCCCAGAGGGTTCCAACGATTCCGTGGCCGCGCGCCATTGGCGCAACGCTGCATCGCGCTGCAGTGACGACGTGCGGAGGTTTTCGAGCGCGAAATCAGGGGCAAAGCTCAGCACGGCGATGCCAAGCTCGGCCTCATGGCTGGCCAGATCGGCCTCAAGGTCCCGCTTGCCGATGCGGGGCATCGACATGAGCACTTTGACGCCCGCGTCCGAGAGGATTTTTGCCTGTTCGGGGCGCTGGTAGCGGGGGTTTATCCCCATCCACGTTGCGCCGATGAGCCAACAGGCAAGCAGCGACAAAATTGCCTCGGGCCGCGGTGGGAAGAGCGCCGCGACCCGATCGCCCTTTTGTACACCCTTGGATTTCAAAACCTCAGCCAGAGCTGCTGCGTGACCTGCCATCTCGCCAAATGACATCCGGTGATCGCCGAACACCAGCGCTTCCTTGTTGGCCCCGGTCTCCAGATAGGGCTCCAAAGCATGAAGAAGCGATTTTGGCGGTGTCATGGTCATCCTCATTGTTGGAACGATCAGCCCGGCGGCGGTGGAAGCAGATCGTCCAGATGGGTATCGATAAAGCCGGTCCAGACATCACCACGCTGAAAGGTCGGGTTCGACGTGATCGCGATCAGGAAGTCGCGATTGGTCGCAAGCCCTTCGATTTGCGTTGCGCGCAAGGCTGCGTTGATCCGCTCAAGCGCCGCGTCTCGGTTCTCGCCCCAAGCGATAATCTTGGCGATCATCGGATCATAGAACGGGGTAATCGTATCGCTCTGGCGCACCCCTGTATCAACGCGGACACCGTCCAACCCTTCAGGCAGGCAAAACCGCTCCAGTGTTCCTGGAGAAGGCAGGAACTTCTTGGCGGGGTTCTCTGCGTAAAGACGGCATTCGACGGCGTGCCCGCTGAGCGGACGGTCCGCCAGATCGTCGTAGATTTCTTCGCCTGCAGCGAGCCGAAGCTGCGCAGCGACCAGGTCGGTTTCTGTCACCATCTCGCTCACCGGATGTTCGACCTGAATGCGCGTGTTCATTTCCAGGAAGAAGAACTCTCCGGTTTCGGCGTCCAGCACAAACTCCACTGTGCCCGCGCCTCTGTAATTCACCGCGCTCGCCAATGCGCAGGCAACCCCACCCATGCGGGACACAATCGCTCGGTCAAGCTTCGGCGCAGGGCTTTCTTCCACAACTTTCTGAAAACGCCGCTGTAGCGAGCAATCCCGCTCGTGCAGGTGCACGGCGCGGCCATCGCCAAAACCGAAAACCTGTATCTCGATGTGGCGGGCGCGGGCAATGAAACGCTCAAGGAAAACCGAGCCGTCGCTAAAGCTGCGCGCCGCTGCAGACTGGGTGCGCTCGGCAATCTTGCGCAGCTTGGCAGGGTCGTCTACACGCTGCATCCCGATGCCGCCACCACCTGCCGTGGCCTTGACCAGAAGGGGAAATCCAACCGTTTCACCTGCCTCTTCCAGCCCATCCAGCGCACCTTCGTCAAAGCTTTTCGAGCCTGGCAAGACAGGCACGCCTGCGTTGATCGCAAGCGCCCGCGCGCGGCCCTTGTCGCCCATATCCGCGATGGTCTCGGGCGCGGGGCCGATCCATGTCAGGCCCGCATCCGCAACAGAGCGGGCAAAGGAGGCACTTTCGGAAAGGAAGCCATAGCCAGGGTGGACTGCCTCGGCGCCCGTCGCGCGGGCAGCCTCGATCAACGCATCATGCTTGAGATAGCTCTGCGCTGCGGGCGGCGGGCCGAGGCAGACTGCCTCATCAGCCAGTTCGACATGCAGTGCCACGGCATCGGCCTCCGAGTAAACGGCGACCGTTTCGATCCCGAGCGACCGGGCCGCCCGGATGATACGGCAGGCGATTTCCCCTCGGTTGGCGATCAGCAGACGTTTCATGGCGTCCTCACATCCGGAAGGTACGGCCCTTGGGGCCAAGCTGGTCTGCGATCAGCTTCCACGCGTCATCCAGCCAGTCGTTGAGCAGGGCGCGGGTGTCGCGCGGGTCGATGATGTCGGGGATGCGGAATTTTTCGGCCGTCAGGAACGGCGATTCCATGTGGAAGAAATGACCCTCGATCTCCGCCAGTCGCGCGGCGCGCGCCTCGGGATCCAGCGCGTCCAGTTCCTTCTTGAACGCTGCCTCCGCCCCGCCATCGACCGGGATCGAGCCCCAGCGGCCCGACGGCCAGGCATAATGCAGATTGATGCCCTGGACCCGGCCGAACGTGCTGCCCGCCAGCCCATAGCAGCGCCGCGTGATGATCGCGCACCACGGTACCTGGCTTTGCTCGATCGCCATGCAGACCCGGACCGAGCCTTTCACCGCGCCCGAACGTTCCGCCTCGGGACCGACGATGGTGCCGGGCTGGTCCACCATGTGGACGATGGGCAGATGGAACGTGTCGCAGAGGTCGATGAACGCCTCCATTTTCGCCGCCGACGCCTTGGTCATGCCGCCACCGTATTGCATCGGGTCGGTGGTGATCACACCCACGGGCCGCCCGCCGAGGCGCGCGAAACACGTCACCACAGACCGGCCATAGCCCTTGGTCAACTCAAAAACCGACCCCTTGTCGAACACCATCTCCAGGATCTTGCGCGACTTGTAGACCTTGCGCTTGTCGCGCGGGATGATCTCGATCAGCGCCTCCTCGCGGCGGTCCTTCGGGTCATCGCTCTCGATGACGGGCGGCATTTCGTAGACGCTGGAGGGCAGGTACGACAGGAACTTGCGCACCATCGCGAACGCCTCTTCCTCGCTTTTCGCCTCATTGCCCATCACCCCGCTTTCGCGGGTATGGATCTTCGAGCCGCCAAGCTCTTCCTTGTCGATCTTGATACCCATTCCGCGTTCCACCACAGGCGGCCCGCCCGCGAAAACCTGGCTCGTGCCCTTCACCATCACCGAATAATGCGCGGTGGCCGCCTTGATCGCGCCCAGCCCGGCGCAGGGGCCCAGAGCCAGGCCGACAATGGGGATCGTGCCCATCATCCGGGCCAGGTTCCAGGTCGGATAGGCCGGCAGCTTCGTCGCGGCGTTCTGGTCCAGGATCTTCACGCTGCCGCCGGCACTTTCCACAAGACGGACCAGCGGCATCCGCATCGCCTCGGCGTAGTTCTCGGCATAGATCCACTTCTCGGACACGGTCGCCTCGGACGAGCCGCCCCGGATCGTCCAGTCATCCCCGTCGATCGACACCTTGCGCCCGTCGATCATGCCGGTGCCGATCACCGCATTGGCGGGCGTGACATCGACAAGGTTGTGATCCTTGTCATAGGTCGCCTTGCCCGTCAGCGCGCCAAGCTCGCGGAAGCTGCCTTCGTCGACCAGCATGTCGATCCGCTCGCGCACGGTCAGCCGCCCGGCATCGTGCTGCCGCTTGACCGCCTCGGGGCCACCCAATGCCCGGGCGATCTCTCGGCGCCTGTTGATCTCGTCAACTTCCTTTTGCCAGCTCATGGTGCGCTCCGTGATGTCTCTTCATGTCCTTTACCCTCCGAGACTACACAAAATAAGATTGTTGACAATAAGAATGATTTGAAAAGAATGGAGCCCACCCGCCGCGCGCGGCCGACCGCTCGCGCGCCACTGGATCATGGAGGCAACCCGATGAGCGAAGAAACGATCGAATCCGAAATCGCCGGAACCGTCTGGAAGATTGAGGTGAAGGTGGGCGAAACCGTCGAGCAAGAGGACGTTCTGATGATCCTCGAGTCCATGAAAATGGAGGTTCCCGCCGAAGCCACGTGCGACGGAACAGTCTCGGAGATCCTTGTGGCCGAGGGCGATGGCATCACAGAAGGCCAGGCGCTTGTACGCATCACGCTAAGCCAATAGACTGTCTCGGGCTGCAAAAGGCAGTTTTTGGGGACGGGTAGATGTATCAACAGACCACAGCACTGCATCGCGCGATGCTTGCCTCGCTTCGGCCCTCTCTGGCCGGAGGCAGCGAGGCCTTGTCGATCTCAGAGCAGATCGCCATGCAGTTGGCCGACGAGATCGTGAACGAGAAATACAGCCCCAATGACCGCCTGCAGGAGATCGGAATATCCGAACGCTACAAGGTCAGCCGTGGCCCCGTGCGCGAGGCGTTGCGCATCCTGGAGAATGCAGGTCTCGTGACGATCGCACCGCGGCGTGGCGCCATCGTCACGCAACTGTCGGCGGAAGAGGTCGCCGATGTGTTCGACATTCGCGCCGTTCTCGCGGGACTGGGTGCGCGGCGTTTGGCAGAGACCCGTGGCCAAGACGATATCGAGATGCTGGAACGACAGCTTGCGGCGCTGAAAAAGCTGGCCAAGAAGACGGGTCCCAAAGCCGCAGCCGACTACGTTCATGCGGTGGTCGAGTTCGGCCTGTCGATTAGCGAGGCGTCAGGCAATACGCGCCTCAATTCGTTGGTGACGCTGCTGTTTCACCAGACGCTCCGGTATTCGCGCCTGGGCCTTTCATCGCCCGAGAGGCGGCGGGAATCCTGCGAGAACTGGGCCGAACTGGTCGATCACATCGCGCAGGGCCGTGGCGAAGCCGCTGAGCAGACGGCGCGCCGGCTTGTCGAGCAATCCAAGGTTCACGCGATACATCTGTTGAAGGAAGAGACCGAAGCGGCGACCGGCTAGATCCGGTAAAAGCGCTCGGCCGCGCCGATCATCATCTGGTGACGTTCATCCTCGGAAAAGCCCGAGATCACTTCGTCATAGGCGCGCCAGAGCCGCCCGTAGTCCGACATCAGCTTGTCCACCGGGAAATTCGATCCGAACATGATCCGCGCCGGGCCGAAGGTCTCGATGCAATGCAGCGCAAATGGGCGGATGCTGTCTGTCGTCCAGCTGTTGTCGACCATGCCGAAGCCGCTGATCTTCATCGACACGTTCGGGCATCCGGCCATCAGGCGCACGGCATCACGCCAGCGTTCGATGCTTGTCCCGTCGCGCTCCGCGGGCATGAGCGCGTGGTCAATGACGATTTCCAGATCAGGCAGGGTTCTCGCAATACCTGCCAGCGTCTCGGCCTGATGGTGGTAAATCTGAGCATCGAAGCTCAGCCCCAGCTCGGACAAGCGCTTCAGCCCCCGCGCCCAGGCGGGATCGGCCAGATAGTCTTGCGGCGCGCGGTTGAGTTTCGGGTCGTCGTGGCGGTTCAGAACCTGCCGTACACCGCGAAACCTTGCGCTTTCGGTATGCGCGGCCAGTACATCCGCCACGTCAGGCGCCGAGAGATCGGCATAGCCGACAATAGCACTCGGCAGGTTTGCGGAACCCTCCTCGCGCGCGACCTGTTCCAGCCAGCGCGTCTCGCCCACCGGGTTGGAAAAGTCGAAATTGGCCTGGACATGCACCGATTTGAGGATGGTCAGATCTGCGTCCCGCGCATCGGCCAGCAAATCGCCGGGCTTGTAGTTGCGCATGATCGCCGAGGTGTCGCCCCAGCCGCGGTCGCCATGGTCTTCGGTATACCAAGGATAGCTCGCGCCGTTCAGCTTGACATCCCAGAGGTGATGATGCGCATCGATGAATTGCAATGGTGTCTCCAGAGAATGCGAGGCCCGCCGGGAGGAAGCGGGCCCCGTGTTGATCCCGCTTACAGCGCGCCTGCCTCCTCGAGAAGCCCGATCAGCGCTGTCTGCCCCTGCTCTTCGAGAATGCGGCGTGCGAGCGCCGGATCATAGGTGCCTTTCACCGCAACCCAGGCTTCGACGGCTCCCTTGGACCATTCCGCGAGCTCGGCTTCGGTCGGAACATAGACGGACACCTTGTCCTGCATCGCGGCGATGGCTTCCTCTTGCCACGCCAGGTCATAGTTCAGCGCTTCGCTGGCGATGTCGGCGGCCACCTTGTCGATGGCTTCCCTGGCCCAGTCGGGCAGTTCGTCATAGCGCTGTTTGCTCATCATGACCGGGCGACCGCTGTACGAGCTTTCAACGCGCGTGACGAACTTGGTCACCTCATAAAACTTGGCCGCCGAAACGAAGACGTCCTGCAAATACATGCCCTGCACCACGCCGGACTGCAGGCCCTCGTAGAGCGAGGCCCAGGCATAGGGAATGGGCACCGCGCTCCAGCCCTGCACCAGATTGAACTCGGTTGGGCTCTTGGTCACGCGGATCTTGAGCCCCTTTAGATCAGAAGGAACGCGAACCTCGCGCTCGGTGTTGACCACGTTGCGGAAGCCGCCCGAAGAAACCGTTGCCAGCACGTGGATGCCCATTTCGTCGGCAGCTTGCCTGGCCAGTTCGTCGCTCAGCCAGCCGCGCATGATGGTCTCGGCTTCCTGCTGGCCCTTGAACAGATAAGGCAGGTTCAAGATATCGAAGGTCTTGCCAAACGCGCCCATGTTGCCGGCCGAAACGGTCGTCATGTCGATCTGACCCAGGCCCAATTGCTCCATGCACGCGGCTTCGCTGCAAAGCGCACCGCGCTGGTGGACTTCCAGATCGATGCGACCGTCGGAATACTTCTCAAGGTTCGGTTCGATCACTTGGGTCAGAAGCTTGCCGAAGCCCCATGTCGGCTGACCGGCCACGCCGAAGACCAGCTTGATCTCGGCCTCGGCCATGGCTCCGCCTGCCGCCAGGGCGGCCAGCACGCCGCCCAAGAGCGTTGCTTTCATCTTTCCAAGTTTCATTTCATCCTCCTTGTTATGAGTTGTCGCGCCTGTTGCGCGCAGCCTTATGGAAATTCCTGATCGTCCATGTGCGGGGCCTCATCGAGCGGACGGAACAGCGACAGGATCGACGCCACCAGAATGCCCGCGCCAGTGATCGGCAGGATCATCAGAGGATAGGATTTGGGCATGTTGCCCAGTTCCCAGTAGGAGCCGAGAATGCGCGATGCGGCCTCGTAACCCTTGATGAGCAGAAGCAGCCCGAAACCGGCAAAGGCCACGGCCCAGAGCTTGCGGAACCAGCGCCCGTAATGTGCCGGAAGCAGCTGATAGAGCGCCTCCATGGCGATGTTGGAGCGTTCGCGCACCGCGATGATGAGACCGAGGAAAACCATCCAGACATTCGCGAACATGGCCAGCGTATCGCCCCAGAACGGCGGGTTCAGGAACACGGTGCGCATGACGACGGTATAGGCGATGAACGCCACCATCAGCACCAGCATCGCGCCGCAGATCACCGGCAGGATGCGCAGGATGATGAAATCCGCGCCGTCGGATAAACGCTTCAGGACAGGCATCTCACAGGAACCCCAACAAGGCCGGAAGAAAGAGCGTCAGCGGCGCCAGAAAGAGCATCAGCAAGAGCACGAGGATCTCGACCGCGAGGAACGGCATCAGGGCCGCTGCGGATTGTTCGAGCCTGCACCCGGCGATGGCCGTGGCGGTGAAATAGCAGACTCCGACAGGCGGCGTGACCGTGCCCAGGAGGAAGCCGACGACGACCACCAACGCGGCCTGGACAGGTTCGTAGCCCGCGGTCTCGCAGGCGGCGACCAGCAAGGGGCCCAGCACGATGATGTTCGCCGCAGCGTCCATGATCATTCCCGCCAGAAGGATCAGCCCGAGCAGCATCAGCGCGAAAAAGAAGGGCGTGTCAGCGAACCCGAGCAGCCAGTTCTGCAGCATTTCCAGCGCGCCCAGACGGGCCAGCAGCCATGTGAATGGCCCTGCGGCCGCGATGATGACAAAGACGGATGCTGACATCCTGACCGTGCGGTTCAGGGCGCCAAGGAACGAGGCCATGTCGAGATCGCGATAGACCACCGTTCCCAGGACAAGCGCCACCAGCGCGGTGATCGCCCCGGCCTCGACCGAACTGAACCAGCCGCCGAAGATGCCGACCACGAGAATGAGCGGCACGCAGAGCGCCAGCGACGCGCCCCAGGCCGCGCTTAAGAACGCGCGGAACGTGAAGGGCTCGTCGCCGCGCTCGTGATCCCTGGCCTTGGCGATGATCCAGGCGGTCAGCATCAGCAGCAGACCGATCAGGATACCGGGCAGGATTCCGCCCGCAAACAGCGCGCCCACAGACAGGTTCACCGAACTGGCCAGCACGATCATCGCGATGCTGGGCGGGATGATCCCGCCGATCGTCGAGCCGATGGCGGTGATCGCGGCGGCATAGGCAGGTGTGTAGCCCTTGCGCTTCATGTCGGGTATCATGATCGTGCCGATGGTCGCGGTGTCGGCCACCGCGGATCCGTTCATGCCCGCAAAGAACATGCTGGCCACGATGTTCACCTGCGCCAGCCCGCCCCGCATCCGGCCGACGATCACGCGGCTCAGCCGCATGATCCGCTGGGTCACCGAAGAGCCGTTCATCAACTCGCCCGTCAGCATGAAGAACGGCACCGCGACAAGCGGGAAATGCGCTATGCCCTCGTACATCTGGTGTGGAACGGTCAGCAGCGGCGCGGCGTCGGTCAGCAGGATGTATATGGTCGGCATCAGGATCATCGCCAACGCCACCGGCGCGCCGAGCAGCACAAGCAAGACAAAACAGACCACGAGCAGAACGATTTCCATCTGGCCCAACCCCTCCCGTTTCGACACGTCTCGCGATGTCTGCGCCTACCGCTTGCGGAGTGTCCCGGACGAGCCTAAAGTGGAAACATAAAGATTGTCAACAATATTGACTCAGAGCCCGCTCTGCCGGAAACCAACGCGAGGAACCATGATGAAAGCGCTGATCAGTAAGACCCCCGGAGGCCCCGACAGCCTCAGCCTGGAAAACATCGCAGAACCTGTTCCCGGCAAGGGAGAAGTGCGGATCGCCGTCAAGGCGGTCGGACTCAACTTCCCCGATCTTCTGATCATCCGCGACCTCTACCAGTTCAAGCCCCCCCGGCCCTTCGCGCCCGGCTCCGAACTGTCCGGCATCGTCGAGAGCACCGGCGAGGGCGTCACGCAGCTGAAGGCCGGCGACCGGGTTCTGGCCTTCTCAGGCTGGGGCGGACTGGCCGAGCAGGTCGTGGTTCCGGAAAGCAGGGTCTCCAGAATTCCCGACCAGATGTCTTTCGAGGACGCCGCGGCCTTCATGATGACCTATGGCACCTCCTATCATGCGCTCAAGGATCGCGCGGGACTTGGTGCGGGGAAAACGCTTCTCGTGCTCGGCGCATCCGGCGGTGTCGGGCTGGCCGCGGTCGAGTTGGGAAAGGTCCTGGGCGCGCGCGTTCTTGCGGCGGCATCATCCGAGGACAAGCTGCAAACCGCGCTTGATGCCGGGGCCGATGACGGGCTGGTCTATCCGCGCGGCGAAATCGACAAGAAAGAGCTTTCCGCACGCTTCAAGGAGCTGTGCGGAAAGTCGGGCGCAGATGTCATCTACGACCCGGTCGGTGGCGACTACTCCGAACCCGCCCTGCGCGCGATCGCCTGGGAGGGCCAGTATCTGGTCGTCGGCTTCCCAGCAGGCATCGCCAAACTGCCGATGAACCTGCCGCTGCTTAAGGCTTGCAGCGTCACCGGCGTTTTCTGGGGCGCCGCCGTCGAACGCAATCCCGCACGCCACGTCGAGGCGACAGCCGAGCTTTTCGGTTTCTACCTGGCGGGCAGGATCAAACCCAAGGTCGCGGTCATCAATGGGCTCGAGAACGCCGCAGACGCACTTCAGACGCTCTCGGAGCGCAAGGTGCAAGGCAAGCTTGTTGTCGGTCTGGGTTGAGAAGCGGTGATGGCGAAACCCCTGCACGAATTCGACCGCTCCGAGCTCGGATCCTACCTTGCCGCGCATGTCGAAGGGTTCGGCGCGCTGGACAACATCGAGCGTTTTGGCGACGGGCAATCCAACCCGACCTACAAGATCACTAGCGGCGCGCGCACATTTGTCCTGCGCGCCAAGCCCCCGGGTAAACTCCTTGTGTCAGCGCATCAGGTCGACCGCGAATACCGCGTGCTGCGCGCCCTGTCCCAGACAGCTGTTCCCGTGCCGCAAGCCTATCATCTGAGCGCCGATGACAGCCCGATGGGAACGATGTTCTACGTGATGGAAATGCTCGATGGGCGGATATTCTGGAATCCCGCCTTGCCAGAGCTGGCGCGCGAGGGGCGCAGCACCGTCTTCACGCAGCTGTCCAGGACGCTCGCCGCCCTGCACGATGTCGACCCGGCGCAGGTCGGTCTGCAGGGCTTCGGGGCACCAGGCGGCTATTTCGCGCGCCAACTGGCGCGCTGGACCAAGCAATACCGTGCCAGCGCCGAAGCCAAGGCGCCTCGGGTCGAACAGCTTATTGATTGGCTCGCGACGCATCAGCCCGAAGACGATGGACAGGTCAGCATCGTGCATGGCGATTTCAGGATCGACAACCTGGTCTTTTCAAAGGATGCCGCGCGCGTGATCGGCATTCTCGACTGGGAGCTCTGCACCCTTGGCCATCCAATCGCCGATCTGGCCTATTTCTGCATGTGCCTGCGCCTGCCGCAAACAGGCCTGGTGAAAGGCCTCGGCGCGGCCAACCGCGAAGATCTGGGCGTACCCACCGAAGAGACCTTTGTCGCGGAGTACTGCGCGCAGCGCGGGATCGAGCCACCAGCGTTCTGGACTTTCGCGCTTGCTTTTTCGTTCTTTCGGCTGATCGCCATAGCAGCGGGCGTGCTCAAGCGGGCGCAGCAGGGAAACGCATCGAACCCGAAGGGCGAAGCCGAAACGCGGCGCGCCATCGATGCTTTGACCAAACTCGCAAGTGAGGTGATCGTATCATAGGTATTTCGGCAGATGTTCGAACCGGGATCGCCAAGTGGGTTGAGTTCTACAACCGCAAACGCCCACACAGCGCCCATGGCGGCCGGCCGCCTGCCGTGGTTTACTGGTCAGGGAAAGAGACATGCAACCCGATCAGCCGGAGCAGGGAGTAGCCTAGTTTACGCTCAAGACTGCCCAACGATTGGGGAGTAGCTCACAATAGCGTGACCGCCGCCCGTAACGACGACGGTAGTGTCACGATCCATTTTGGCGGCGACCCTTCGCGGAGTAACTTCCTGCCGATCACCGATGGCTGGAACTACATCATCCGGGCCTATCAGCCGAAATGGCAAATTCTCGAGGGCGACTGGACCCCGCCCGCACCGCAAATGGCCAGATAAGGCGACGGGCCCGAGTCATGGCGGGCGTTCCGGACGCGCCCCCGGTTGTCAATGAGGATACGCCGTTGGTCGAAAAGACCAATCAACAAGACTTTGAGAGGAAACATTCGCCACGCTGACCACACGAGACCCGCTGCGTTCATCCTGACCACAACCCTGCTGTTTTCTTCGCCGGGTTTGGCACAGCAAAGCATGGACCGGTCTGTCTTGCCGATTGCGCCGCCCCCGACCGCGACGTTCAACACGCTTGATGTGCGCGATGCCGACAAACCACCCCTCTTTCAAGTTACGGCGCCTGAAGGTGCGCCGAATGTGCTGATCGTCCTCGTCGACGATCTGGGCTTTGCCGGTACGTCCGCCTTTGGCGGTCCTGTCTCGACGCCAGAATTCGATGCGCTGGCGGCGGAAGGCTTGCGGTTTGTCAACTTCCACACAACGGCAGTCTGCTCACCTACTCGTGCATCCCTGAAAAGCGGTCGCAACCATCACCGTGCGAACATGGGTGGTGTGACGGAAAGCGCGACCGCCTTCCCTGGAAATACGGGGATGATCCCGAATTCGGTTGCGCCTTTGGCGGAAATCCTGCGGCTGAACGGGTGGTCGACGGCCGCCTTCGGAAAGTGGCATGAGACCGCGGCCTGGGAAGCGTCCGTGGCCGGGCCTCACGACCGTTGGCCACTGCGCCAGGGCTTCGACAAGTTCTACGGCTTCCTCGGCGGCGAAACCAATCAGTGGGCACCCTTCATCTATGACGGCGTGCACCCGGTCGAACTGTCGATGGATCCCGAGTACCACTTCCTTGAAGACATGACTGACCAGGCCGTGTCGTGGATTCGATACCAAAAAGCGCTCACGCCCGACCGGCCGTTCTTTGTCTACTATGCGCCGGGCGCGGTACACGCACCGCACCACGTCCCGCAGGACTGGAGCGCGCGTTGGAAAGGCAAGTTCGATCAGGGCTGGGACGTGATGCGCGAAGAAATCTTTGCCCGCCAGATCGAGGCCGGGATCGTACCCGAAGGAACGACGCTTCCCGCGAAACCGGACGCAATACCGGACTGGGATAGCCTGACCCAGGCGGAAAAAGACCTGTTCACCCGTCAAGCCGAGGTCTTTGTCGGGTTCATCGAGATGACCGATTTCGAGATCGGCCGCCTGCTGGATGCTATCGAGGCCACGGGAGAGTTGCACAATACCCTCGTCTTCTTCATCTACGGCGACAATGGCACCTCGGCAGAAGGTGGCCGCAACGGCATGTATAACGAGATGACCTACTTCAACGGGGTGGAACAGGGCCTTGATGAGCTTTTGGACTACATGGATGTCTGGGGCGGGCCGGAAACCTATTCCCACATGGCCTCCGGCTGGGCTGTGACGTTCGACACACCTTACAAGTGGGTCAAACAGGTCGCCTCGGACTTTGGTGGAACCAAGGTAGGCATGGCCATCCGGTAGCCGGAAGGGTTTGCCGCCAAGGGCGAGCAACGTGGCCAGTTTGCCCATGTCGTCGACGTGGCGCCCACGATCCTGGAGGCGGCCGGCCTACCGTTCCCGCATATGGTGAACGGCGTTCCGCAGGTGCCAATGGATGGAACCAGCATGGCCTATCTCTTTGATGACAAGGAGGCCAAAGAGCGGCATTCCAGCCAGTATTTCGAAATGTTCGGCAATCGCGCGATCTACAGCGACGGTTGGTGGGCGCGAACGATCCACAAGGCGCCCTGGGAAGCAAAACCACGCAATACGCTGGATGAGGATGAGTGGGAACTGTTCGACACCACCAAGGATTTCAGCCTGTCCACCAATCTTGCCGCAGAGCATCCGGAAAAGCTGGAGAGCATGAAAACCAGCTTCATGATCGAAGCCGGGCGCAATCATGTCCTGCCCATCGATGATCGTACGGTCGAACGCTTCAACTCAGAGCTCGCCGGGCGTCCCGACCTGATGGCCGGACGCACATCGCTCACGCTGGCTGACGGCATGACTGGGATGACCGAGAACGTTTTTTTGAACATCAAGAACCGCTCCAAGCGCATTACCGCCCAGGTCGAGGTTCCCGCGAACGGCGGCCATGGGACGGTCATCGCGCAGGCGGGCCGGTTCGGTGGTTGGTCGCTTTATGTGGAAAACGGCATCCCGGCCTATGCCTACAACTGGCTGGGGATAGAGATGTATACCGTTTCCGCGAACGAACCGCTGACCGAAGGCACTCATGAAATCGCCTTTGATTTCGAGTATGACGGCGGTGGTCCGGGCAAGGGCGGAGACGGGACCATTTTCGTCGACGGGATTCAGGTGGCACAGGGCCGGATCGATCAGACGCAGGCCATTATCTTTTCGGCAGACGAAACAGCAGATGTCGGCATCGACCTTGCCACACCAGTGGTCGAATCCATCGGTGCGGAGGCTGCCTCGCGTTTCACTGGCAAGGTGACGTCGGTGACGGTGGCCGTCGAACAAAGCTGCGCAATCGCACCCCCGTCCGCATGGAAGAGATCGGCGGCAGGCATTCAAGTGTTTGCGTTCTGGCTTCCCCGGAAACCCTTTGGTGATGAACCGGTCCACTGCCTGAACGCCCGGCGAAAGCTTTTTGGCGCTTTGTATCCCAGCATTGCGGCGATCTGTTCGACCGGAATGTCAGAGTTCCGAAGCATTTCGCGTGCCTGTTCCTCGATGAACTTGGAGCGGATTGTCCTGAACAATGTCCCTTCTGCGCCAAGGGCCCTCTGAAGCGACCTGGTGCCAATCGCAAGATGGGCCGCAACTTCGCTCTCGGATGGCACACTTGTCGGAAAATGAGCGCGCATGATTTGCAGAACCGCGCCTTCCAAGGACTGAACCGGCTCAACACCCATGAGCGCACTGAGTTCCTCCAGTGTAATCGTTTTCCGGGTTTGCAAAGGTTGCGGGTTTCGCGCGGCAAGGTCGCCAAGCCGAAACGCGACGGACGGAGACTGGGCCCCCGTCCTCACAGGTGCGCCGAGCAGATCCGCCAGCTTCGAGCTGTCATCGCCATTCCCGTCGGGGAGTTCAAACCAATCGGGCCGCCAATGCGCCCCGAGAAAATACCTGACCACCTTGGAGATAACGAACAGCGCCCCTTCGTCGAGGTGCCGGTGGCCGACGACCGACGAACCCTTCGAGTCTCGTCCGACAACCACGTGCGTGTCCGTCTGTCGGATGACGATTTCAGAGCCAGGATGCGTCAGCGACAACGCGCGTCGCCCTCGCTCAAGCGCAGATCGCAGATCGGGTGCGCCCAGCACGTAGTTCGCATAAGCTCCGTAGGCCAGATAGTCGAAGGCCCGGCCAACCCTGGCACCCAGGTGGCGATCGCCTATCGCGCGGGCGACCGACTCCAGGATGATGGCCTCGGCCGCGTAGGAGACAAACCCGGTTCCATAAGAGAGCATCTTCCGATCGAGACCAGCCGATCGGAGCGCGTTGTCGACAGCACGTTTTGGGGCGAAGCCGCCAAGAATGTCCACGACGTGGGCCAGTTCGACGATGTTCACCAATTTCTGTCTCATGCCGTCACTTTGTCAGAAAATGACCGGTGGCGCTATGATAACGTGCCCAAGAAATGAAGACTTGGGGGATTCATGAGAGGCAAACGTTTGGCAGATGGCACATTTTTGATTTTGGCATTCCTGACCGCAATCAGCTCGGGTCCTGCTCACTCCCAGAATTTCGACGCCACCGTGGACCAACTTGCCGACGGCAGGGAAATCCCGGTCACCGTCGACAATTTTGTCCGTGCCGCGACAGACATCGAGTTCGGCAAATATGTTGCCCTCGCCGGAGGGGTGAACAAGT
>CAYGNE010000034.1:0-25752 GCA_964351155.1 uncultured Rhodobacterales bacterium
CCCGGTTCGGCGGGTTCATCGCGCTTTACGGCGTGGACGAGACCGTGGCGCTGATTGACAGGGCATTGGCGGGCGAACTGAGCTGAGGCGAAGGCTTTGGCCATGCGGCTTGACCCCTTGTCCGGGTGAGCTAGCTCTCTGGCAGTGTTTGCCGGAGGGGATCATGAGACAGTTTCTGCTGGCCATTGCCGTCACCGTTGGCCTTGTCGGTTCTGCGAAAGCGCAGAACGCGGAAATCGAGGCCACGATCGGTTCGCAGATCGAGGCATTTCTGGCTGATGATTTCGGCAGGGCCTTTACCTATGCCAGCCCGAATATCCGCAGCATCTTTGGCACGCCCGAGAACTTTGGCGCCATGGTGCGCGGCGGGTATCCGATGGTGTGGCGCCCAAAAGACGTGCGCTACCTGGAGCTGCGGGAAGAGGGTGGCGGTCTGTGGCAGCAGGTCATGATCACCGACGGGAAAGGCCGGGTTCATGTTCTTGACTATCAGATGATCCAGGTTGAAAATGCGTGGAAAATCAATGCGGTGAAGTTGCTGCAGTCAAGTGATCTGAACGCGTGAGTTGCCACGGATTGCAGGCACCGTGACGGTGCTGTGAGACCATCTTAACCCGTTTTCCATACTTCCCTTTCCGAGCATTCGGGCAAGACCCGGAGCCGAGGAATTTGGCCGGCCGGCATTGGTCCGGGGGCGGTATCTGGGAAAGGGATTTGAATGAACAAGGCAATCACCGACGGCGTTCTGCTGATGCCACCGGCCTTTCAGAACGGTCTGGATGTGTGGTCGAGCGGAAACGGGACACCGGGGTCGGACACATATGACGGCGCGGTCAATGCCGCGCTTGTGCCGGCAGATCAGGATTTCGGGCATTGTCTGGAATTGCAGAAGTCGTCCAGTGTTCAGAAACTGCGCTATATGGGGGAAACGCCCTTGCTGCCGGGGTGTTACCTGCAGGTCAGGGCGCGGGTGAAGGCCGTCGCCGGCAACCTGCCGGACGTGCGGATCGCGGCATGGGCGGGGGCCGCCGGTGGCGGGCACGTGAATGGTGTCATCGAGGTCGGCCCGACCAAAACCCTGGTGACCTATGGCGATGTTGTCGAAGTGAGCGCGATCATCGGATCCGGGGCCCGAAACGGTGTCGACATGCCGTGGGGCTCGGAGGCGATCTATGGGCATTTTGGTCTCGACCTGACCGGTCCCAACGGCGGCGTGGTCCGGATAGACGACATCGAGATCGAGGATGTAACCAGCGTTTTCCTGCGGGACATGATCAGCCTCGTGGATGTTCGGGATTTCGGTGCGGCCGGCGACGGGACCACCGACGATTCTCTTGCCTTTACGGCCGCCAATGCGGCGGCAAACGGTCGGGAGATCCTGGTGCCGGCGGGTGTTTTTCATCTTGCGGATGACGTGACCCTGACCGAGCCGGTGAGATTCGAGGGGACCGTCACGATGCCGACGGCGAAGATGCTCTTGCTGACCAAGAGCTTTGACCTGCCGAGCTACATCGACGCCTTTGGAGACGAGGAACTGGGTTTTCGCAAGGCCTTCCAGGCCCTGCTGAACAACGCGGACCATGACTCGCTGGATATGTGCGGGCGCAAGGTTACCGTGACCGGGCCGATCGACATGCAGGCGGCGGTTCCCAACAAGACCAGTTATGCCACGCGCCGCGTGATCCGGAATGGTCAGTTGCAGGCGACGGGCAGCGCCGTCTGGGACAGCGAGATTGTCACATCCCAGGCAACGTATGATGCCGGTGATTCCCGCAAACTGACCAATGTCGCGGATATTGCCAATATCGCGGTGGGCTCCCTGGTCGAGGGCAATGGCGTCGGGCGGGAGATCTACGTTCGTTCCAAGAATATCGGAGCCGGGGAAATCACGCTGAACGCACCGCTTTACGATGCGGATGGCACGCAGAATTTCACGTTTACCCAGTTCAAGTACCTGCTGGATTTCAGCGGCTTCTCCAACCTCAGTCAGTTCGCGCTGAGCAACATCGAGTTCCAGTGTGAAAGGAAATGCAGCGGGATACGGCTTGCGCCGTCCGGACTGGCATTCCAGCTCAGCGACTGTTTCGTCAGCCGGCCCAAGGATCGCGGGGTGACATCCATAGGTACGGGGTGCCAGGGCATTCTGATCGACCGCTGTCAGTTTTTGTCCTCGGAGGATGCGCTGGATGTTCCGGAGCGAAGCTCGATCGCGATCAACGTCAATGCGAACGATGCCAAGCTGCGCAACAACCGGGCCACGCGTTTCAAGCATTTTGCCCTGCTAGGTGGCGGCAACAGTGTCGTTCTGGGCAACCATTTCTTTCAGGGGGATAACGTTTCGGGGGGCGTGAGGACCGCCGGGCTGATCATTGCCGACAATTCGACAAGTACCACGATCACCGGGAACTATATCGACAACTGCACGATCGAATGGACCAACGAGCGGGATTCGACCCCGGATTTCGTCGCCGGGTTCTCATTCAGTTCCGTGAGCATCACCGACAACATCATGCTGTGCAGCGACGTCGCCCCGTGGTTCAGTTTCATCGTCGTGAAACCTCATGGCACCGGGCATTTTCTGAACGGGGTGAATGTCAGCGGCAATCGCTTCCGCAGCCTGAACGGAACGATTGATCGGGTTGAGCGGGTCGATACGAGCTTTTCGGACCTGAACTTTGACAGGACCAAGAACGTCGCTTTCGAGGCCAATTCGTTCCACAATATCCGCCAGCAGGTATTCAATCCGCTCAGGGTGCGGCACAGCGAGGCCAGCCCTGCCGCGACATGGGTCGTGGATACCGGCGAAGACCTGCCGTTCGGCGGCTACCTTCGCGGGGTCGATTCGGTTGTCGCCCTGGACAAGATCCAGGATGCGTCGGGCGCTGCAAGTTTCGCCATGCCCTATGTTCGCACCGCGCAGGGTGCCGCCAAGACGCAGATGCACCTGGTCTGGGACAGACCCGTCAGCGGCGAAGTGGCGCTGGCAGTGCGGATCGATACCTGATTACGGGTTCTGCAGGCCAAGATCGGCGGGGGAAAGCCTGAACGCCTTGCCAAAACCGGCGTTCAGGAAGCCCCGGGACACATCGAACAGGACAAATGAGAAATCGGCGAAACCGATATAGAGTTTCGCCTTGGGATGGTCGCGAAGATACTTCGCGGCCATTTCTTCATGGTCATTGCCCTGCCGAACAAGAAACCGGGCATGGGCCTGTATTGTCAGCCGGGGCTGGTTCAGCGGGTCGCCGCGCCCGCTTGGTTCGCCGATCAGAAGCGAACAGGTCGGGTTGACCCGCAAGGCGGAAGTATGGGCCGACAAATCGGACACGAGCGTCACTGGCACGCCTTGGGGCGAGAGGCCAAAGGCAACACGGGTGACCATCGGGCTGCCATCGTCGGTCAGAACCGCAAGCGCGGCTGTTCGGGCGGATCGCAGCAGGTTTTGCGCCTGCAATCGCGCGTCGCTGTCAGTTGGGCGGATCGGATCGGTCATGGTGCCAGCCTACGTGAGTTTCGCGGGATTGGTAAATGCGGCCGGATCAGAAGTTTCGCCAGAGATTGAACGAGAAGCCAACCGTATTCCGAAAACCGGAGCGACGTTCAATGCCGAGAACCCAGGTGCTTTCTCCGACGTCGAACAGGATTCCGGGCGTTAGCGTCCAGCCGAATGGCTGGCCCGGGGAGTACGCGGTTTCCAGTTTGATCATCGGACGGATTCTGGGACCCGATGACAGGCCGGCAACGGCATCGAGCTTGTAGGTCGGATCGTCCTGACCGTCGCGTTGCTCTATCGCGGCTTCGGCGGCCAGCCATCCGTTTCCCCAACGGCTTTCAAATCCCCGACCGGTGGCAAAGGCGAGCTTGTACATCGGGGACCACTGGCCCTGCCAGTGGTGCCCGCCCAATCCCAGTTCGACCGCATACCGCATGTGTGTGCGGCCAGTGAGAAGCGGAAAACGGAGAAAAAGCAGGGCATGTCCCGATTTGCCGCGCGTATCGTTGAAGTCGAAGCCGAGGGTCAGTTTCGGTCCAAGGCCGTATTCCGCATATGCCTTGGTTTCGTATTCAGGCGGAACCGTCCGGCTGCCGCGCACCGTTGTGCCGAAGGAGACAAACGCGGATTTGTGTTCGCGCAACCATGCGCCCGCCAAAACGGGTTGTGTGCAAACCGTGCACCATAAAAGAACTGCAATCGCCAGACGCATGGCGCACCCTCCGGTTGCCAGCATCGACAGGCTTGGTTAACGGAGGGTTACCCGCGTATGGCACTCTTTGCCGTGGATTAACCATTGCGCTGTTTTGGAAGGCGCGTATGCTGCATTGCGGCAAAGGAGAGTCGATGGGCCACGTCATTACGATCGCACAGCAGAAGGGTGGGGCCGGCAAGACGACGCTGGCTGTGAACCTGGCCGTGGGTTTTGCCCGCAGCGGTCGGTCCGTTGCCCTGATGGATACCGACCCGCAGGGCAGCGCGGGCCGCTGGTTCATGACCCGGCTGGACGCCTTGGACACGCCGGGCATCGCGTTTTCCACTGCTTCGGCATGGGGCGTATCCTATGAATGCCGCAAGCTGGCCGACAGTAATGACATCGTCATCATCGACACGCCCCCCAAGGCGGACAGCGACCTGCGTCCGGCATTGCGCGCCGCCGATCTGGTCCTGATCCCGGTGGCCAGTTCGCATCTCGATCTTTGGGCGGTGGAAGCGGTTCTTGATCTGGCCGAGCGCGAGGACAAGCGGGCAATGCTGGTCATGACGCGGTCGCGCCCGGGCACCCGTTTGTCGGCGGACGTGGCGCGTCAGGCCGCCACTTTGGCGGCGGATGTCGCAGAAACCGCGATGGCGAACCGCGTTGTCTATGCCGAGACGCTCGGACAGGGCAGAACCGCCCTGGAAGCGCCGAAAGGACCGGCCCACGAGGAGGTCGCGGCGCTGGTACGCGAAGTCGAGACGCAACTGGATCGGCTGTGATAGGCTGAGTCCATATCATGGAGGAGCCGATGCAGACCATCACCAAGGACAGCGGCATTCAGACCGTCATTACCACCTTTGAAATGTCGCCGGGCACATGTCAGGATCTTCTGGACGCATTGACCGATGCCTATGACAAGTTCATCAGCAAGCAGCCGGGTTTCATTGCCGCGAGCCTGCATGTGAATGATGCGCAAACCCGGATCGCAAATTATTCGCAATGGCAGCGGCGCGAGGATTTCCAGGCTATGCTGCGCAGCGGGGAGATGCGTCAACGCAATCGCAAGATCAACGAGATGTGCCGTTCGTTCGAACCGGTGATGTATGATGTAGCCGCGACCTTCGGGTGACGGTCAAAGCGGATGCCTTGATGATTTGGATCAAGGCCGCGCGGCGCGGACGGGCGCAGACTGTTGCCGACAGCAAGGAGTAATTGCGATGTACAAGAACATTCTGGTCCCGATTTCCTTTGATTCCGACCGTGACACGACCGGCACCATGAAGCTGGCGAAACTGCTGGCATCGCCGGATGCCAAGATCACGCTGCTGCATGTGGTCGAGCATATTCCGGGTTATGCGATTTCCTACATGCCAGCGGACTACCTGCGCGAGGCACGCAAGGCCATCCAGGGACAACTGGACGACATGGCGGCCAAGCTCCCGAATGCGAAGGGCGTGGTCATCGAAGGGCATTCGGGCCGTTCGATTCTGGACTGGGCGGAAACCAACGCGCCCGACCTGATCATCATTGCCTCGCATCGGCCCGGCATGCAGGATCTGCTGTTGGGGTCGACCGCCTCGCAAGTGGTGCGCCATGCGGCTTGTGCGGTGCACGTTGTCCGGTGAGCGGATCCCGCATGTTTCGGTCTGACCGCAAGTGTTCACACCCGCGGGCGCGGCAAATCGGACCTTGTCCAGAGGCCGCAAATCCCGGATAACGTCGGGAACGACTGAAGGAGTTTCTGATGCGCGCAAGGATCTACAGACCCGCCCGGAACGCAATGACCTCGGGTATGGCCAAGACGCGGAGCTGGGTGCTTGATTTTGCCCCGGCCAGCGCGCGCGATGTTGATCCTCTGATGGGCTGGACCTCTTCGGACGATATGCAAAGCCAGGTTCGGCTGCGTTTTTCCAGCAAGGAAGCGGCATTGGAGTATGCACAGGCGCATGGCATCGATGCCGTGGTGCTCGAGCCCAAACCGCGCAAGGCCAACATCCGCCCCGGCGGCTATGGCGAGAACTTTGCCACCAACCGGCGCGGCGCCTGGACTCACTGATCCGAATGGATGTCGTTCAGACCTCTCCTGCCGATGCGCGGGTGCGGGAACTGCTGGAGCGGCACTGGCAACTGATGCGCGATACCTCTCCGCCCGAGAGTTGCCATGTCATGAACGCCGATGAACTGAACGAGGCGGATGCCCGTTTGCTGGCTGTTTTCGAGGGTGACCTGGCGCTGGGCGTCGGGGCCATCAAGGCGTTGTCAGAGGCACATGCCGAACTGAAATCCATGCACACGCGGGCAGAGAGTCGCGGGCGCGGTGTCGCCGGGCTGATCCTGCAGGCGCTCCTGGACCATGCCCGCGCGTCCGGTTTCGGGCGTGTCAGCCTGGAGACCGGATCCGCGGCGGAATTTCAGGCCGCCCGGCGCTTGTACGAACGCGAAGGTTTCCGGTACTGCCCGCCTTTCGGCTCGTACACCGAGGATCCTCTGAGCGTTTACATGACGATGGACATCTGAGTCGACGCGACCTGGGCCGCGCCATTGCCCGAAAGCCACCTGCCCGGAATTATCCGGAAAAGGGAACGGTTTTCCTTTGAACTCGATCCACCGTGAGATTAACAACGGCGGGCACGACATGGCCGCATGGCCCCGTAGCTCAACTGGATAGAGCAGCCGACTTCTAATCGGCAGGTTGAGGGTTCGAGTCCTTCCGGGGTCGCCACCATGTCTTTTTGTGTCTCTTTCCAATTACTTACCTCCTGTGTTTGCACTTTTGGTCCGGGTGATTGCACTTTTCCCGTTTTGTTCTGGTTCCATGGCCTGCCGTTTCTGGTCGGCCGATTGGGTGTAATGCTCGACCTCGGACAGGCTCGCGTGACCTCCCCAAGACATGATCTGGTGAGTCGTGCCGCCTGCATCTGCAATACGTGTCAGGCGGGTTTTGCGCAGACCGTGTGCGCTGATCCTGCTCAGCTCGGCGCCCTTCACGGCCCGGCTGATGACGTTTGACAGTCCTTTTGCGGATCTCGGCCGGCCGCCGCGGTCGCCGGGATGGGCGGAACCCCGATCATCAACATGAGCGGTGCGGGCTTCACGACGGGTCAGAATGACGGGCCGGGCGGGAACTTCAACGTGAAGGGTGCGATTGTAGCGTCCTGACGCAACTTTTCTCACCCTTCCCTAACAAAGCCCGCCCCGGTTCACGTTGGGGCGGGCTTTTTTCGTTCGAACTGGCTATCCTGCGCCGCCTGGTGATCGACGCCTTTCCATCCTGCCATTTCTCTACTCCCATTCAGGCTTTTCATCGTCATATACCTTCATTGCTCGAACTCCACCGGAACCGCGCGAATTTCACACTCCCGGCCTGATTCGTCTTCGCACTGCATCAGTTCAAGCGCGAAGATCACAACGACCACGACCACAAAGAACATTGCGAAGAATGAGGCG
Source organism: uncultured Rhodobacterales bacterium (assembly GCA_964351155.1). Lineage (GTDB taxonomy): Bacteria > Pseudomonadota > Alphaproteobacteria > Rhodobacterales > Rhodobacteraceae > CAYGNE01. The sequence continues at coordinate 7,641 of CAYGNE010000034.1, forward strand.
ACATTGAGTATTTTGCTGAGGGTGGTCATTTCGTTCTCTTTCAATGTGGCCACTCTTTCAGCACACCGCCGGTGTCGTCGGCAGTGCAGTAGCTCACGAGCGCGCCAACAATGATCAGCGCAGTTATCATCAGCGCGAGCCTCATGCGGTCGCGTCCCGGCGTGCTTTTCCTCCCAATCGGATTCGGTCGCATCCGGCGCAAGGCGACTCGCTTTATTGTTCAGTGCTGCAACGACCTGATCGGCAATTCCCTGCGGATCGTCGGTGTTCATGACGGCCAGCATCGCGATACTGGCTCCGGCTTCGTCCAAGAGCATGATCGACTGGGCGACGATGGACGAATAAGGCACCTTCAGGGCTGTGTGAACTATAGTCAAGATGAAAACCCTTTTGGTGTTTGCACTTGGCTCCGCAAGTCATTGAATTTCCTAGACGACGTCTCTGCGGTGTTGGCGCCACAACCCCTTGGTTCGTCGGAATTTACGCTGTCCTTCCGGGGTCGCCATGGGTCTGATCGGGATGCAGTGGTTCGATGCGGGATCAGCCAGGGAGAGACCAACCCGGTTTCGGGGGCTGAGACCCCGGCGTCCGTTTCGCGCGTGTCGTTGAGCCGGATTTTTTGCGGGATCGAGACCGGAAAACCGGGTTATGCTGGTTCCGGAGAATGCATCTGGAAAGGAATTCGGCCATGGAGCCTGGGGCAACACGCAGCACAAGCGGACGGGGGCGGCTGTTTGACAGCATACTCGAAACGATCGGCGACACGCCAACGGTTCGGGTCAACAATCTCGGGCCGGATGGTGTCGAGATCTATGTAAAGGCCGAATTCTTCAATCCCGCCGCCTCGGTCAAGGACCGGCTGGCGCTGAGCATCATCGAAACCGCCGAACGTAACGGCTCGCTCAAACCCGGCCAGACCGTCGTGGAGGCAACGAGCGGCAACACGGGAATCGGTCTTGCGATGGTCTGCGCGCAAAAGGGATATCCGCTGGTGGTTACCATGGCGGACAGTTTTTCCGTCGAACGTCGCAAGCTGATGCGTCTTCTCGGGGCAAAGGTAGTCTTGACTCCCCGGGCCCAGAAGGGATTTGGCATGTATCGGAAGGCGGTGGAACTGGCAGAGAAAAACGGCTGGTTCCTTGCGCGACAATTCGAGACAGCCGCAAATGCGGCGATCCACGAGGCAACGACCGGACACGAGATTGTCGGAGATTTCGCCGGCAGGCGCCTGGATTACTTCGTCACCGGTTACGGGACAGGGGGAACCGCCACGGGAGTCGCGCGGGTTCTGCGCCGCGAGCGGCCCGAGACCCGACTCGTCCTGACCGAACCGGCCAACGCACAGCTTGTCGGCAGTGGCATCGCCCAGGAGCGCAGTGCGGATAACAGCCCGGCGATTGGTCACAGTGCCTTTGAACCGCACCCGATCCAGGGCTGGACGCCGGACTTCATCCCGTTTGTCCTGCAAGAGACGCTGGATGCCGGGTACTATGACGAACTGATCCCCATACCCGGCGCCGAAGGCGTCGAATGGGCGCAGAAACTGGCGATGAAAGAAGGTATTCTGACGGGCATTTCAGGCGGGTCGACCTTTGCCGTGGCCATGAAAGTGGCCGAGAAGGCCGCACCGGGGTCGGTCATTCTGGCCATGCTGCCGGATACCGGTGAACGGTACATGACAACGCCGCTGTTCGAGAGCATTGCCGAGGATATGGACGACGAGGAAATCGCCATTTCCAGATCCACACCCGGATACCAGATGGACTGAGCCGGGTCGCTTTTCCACTGAATTGGGCGCTGCCGGGCATCGCGTTCCGCAACCCGGTGGTATAGGGATTTTGACGCGCCGGTATGACGGCGTTTGACCAACGCGATCGGGAGCCGAGCCATGCAGGACGAAAACACCCGCCACCGGGAAAAGATGAAAAAGATCAAGGCGGCCCGGGACCGGATGATGGAAACCAAAACCGGGGAAAAGGGCCTGATCATTGTTCATACGGGTCCGGGCAAGGGCAAATCGTCGTCCGGGTTCGGTATGGTGATGCGCTGCATTGCCCACGGGATGCCCTGTGCGGTCGTGCAGTTCATCAAGGGTAACTGGATTACCGGCGAAGCGGAGTTCCTGCGCGAACGGTTCGCCGAAGAATGCAGGTTCGTGATCTCGGGTGAAGGATTCACGTGGGAGACGCAGGACAAGGAACGCGACATCGCCGCCGCGGTGGCCGGATGGAACAAGGCCAAGGAGCTGATCCGGAACCCGGACATCCGTTTTGTCCTCCTGGACGAGATCAACATCGCGTTGCGGTATGACTATCTCGATATCGACGACGTGGTCGATTTCCTGATGACAGAAAAACCCGAGATGACTCACGTGGTCCTGACCGGACGCAATGCCAAGCCCGAACTGATCGAAGCGGCGGACCTGGTGACGGAAATGTCGCTTGTCAAACACCCGTTCCGGGATGGGATCAAGGCGCAGGCCGGGGTGGAGTTCTGAACGCCGATGCCGGCGCTGATGATCCAGGGCACCGGGTCCAACGTGGGAAAGTCCATGCTGGTGGCCGGGCTGGCACGGGCCGCGCGGCGTCGCGGGTTGTCGGTGGCGCCGTTCAAGCCGCAGAACATGTCCAACAATGCCGCTGTAACCGCGGATGGCGGCGAGATCGGGCGCGCGCAGGCCTTGCAGGCCCTGGCCTGCGGGTTGGAGCCGGTGACCGACATGAACCCCGTGTTGCTGAAGCCCGAGACCGATGTGGGATCGCACGTGGTCGTGCAGGGCCGTCACCACAGCACGGTCCGGGCGGCAGAATATGCCAGGCTGAAACCGTCGCTGATGAAACCGGTCCTGGAGAGTTTTCAGCGGCTGAAATCGAAATATGATCTTGTCATCGTCGAGGGCGCGGGCAGTCCCGCCGAGGTCAACCTGCGGGCGGGTGATATCGCCAATATGGGGTTTGCCGTGGCTGGCGATGTCCCGGTCGTGCTGGCCGGTGACATCGACCGGGGCGGGGTGATTGCGCAGATGGTGGGTACGCAGGCTGTTTTGTCCGAAAGCGATGCAGCCATGGTTGCGGGGTTCATGATCAACAAGTTCCGCGGTGATCCGCGCCTGTTCGACGACGGCTATGCACTGATCGAACAACGCACCGGCTGGCGGGGGTTCGGCGTTCTGCCATGGTTCCCCGACGCCTGGAAGCTGCCCGCCGAAGACGCCCTGGACATCGCAACCGCACCGTCCGGCGGCTCATTGCACGTGGTGTGTCTGTGCCTTTCGCGCATGGCGAATTTTGACGACCTTGACCCCCTGGCACAGGAGCCGGGCGCGACGGTGACCATGCTGCGCGCAGGGCAGGCGATTCCCGGCGACGCGGACCTTGTCATCATACCCGGCAGCAAGTCCACCCGGGGCGATCTGGCTTTCCTGCGTGCACAGGGCTGGGACATCGATCTGATGGCGCATGTCCGGCGGGGCGGGCACGTGTTGGGAATCTGCGGCGGTTACCAGATGCTGGGGCAGGTTGTATCCGATCCGCATGGCATCGAGGGACCGGCGGGAGAAACGCCTGCGCTGGGGCTTCTGCAAGTGACGACCGTGATGGAACCGGAAAAGCGGTTGACGCGGGTGCGGGCGGAACATGTTGCCAGCGGACAGTCCATCCAGGGTTATGAAATCCACATCGGGCGCACCACAGGCCCTGATTGCGCCCGCCCTTTTGCCCGTGTCGAGGGCGCCGATGAAGGCGCGGTCAGCGCCGATGGTCGCGTCATGGGAAGCTACCTGCATGGGATGTTCCGTGACGACCGGTTTCGCGGCGCGTTTCTTGGTCGGCTTGGGGCCGGAACCTCGACCCTGAATTATGACGCGTCGGTTCAGGCCGCGCTGGAGGCGCTGTCGGATCATGTCGAGGCGCATCTGGATGTGCCGTCGCTGCTGGCGGTGGCGCGTTAAGTCAGCCCTGCGCCCGGCGCAGCAGGTAGATATCCATGATCCAGCCATGATCGGCGCGTGCGCGTTCCCGGGTTGTACGGATCCGGTCGGCGACATCTGGCAATCGCCCGTGGATCAGCCGCTGTTCCGGCATGCCCAGATATGCGCCCCACCAGATGTCGTAGTCATCCGTTTCCAGCGTGGAAAAGGAACACTCGCCATCCAGCATGACGGCGACCGTGTCCGCACCCGGCGGCCAGCCATGGTCGCGCAGCTGGCGTCCGGTGGTGACGAGGAACGGCGCCCCGATCTCGTTCACCGGAATCGCATGAGCCGCAGTCAGCGCCTGCAGGGCGGTGATCCCGGCAATGACACGGGTTCTGGGCGGCGGGGTAAGACGAGTGGCGATCCGCAGACTGCTGTCATAGAGCGACGGATCGCCCCAGATGAGCAGCGCCACCCTGGCGGCATCCGGATGATCTGCGATCACCGCCTGCCACCGCTCGGCAATCGCATCGTGCCAATCGTCAACGCCGCGCAGATACCCATCGTCGGACCGGCGCGCGGGGATGTCGAAATAAGCCAGCGGCGGCGGAGTATCGCAGGCCTGCGCGATTATCTTTTCGCGAATCCCGGCAAGATCGGATTTCCCGGCGCCCTTGCGCGGGATCAGGATCAGGTCGGCACCGCGGATCGCCTTCACCCCTTCGCAGGTGACGTGATCCGGGTTTCCGGTTCCTATCCCGATCAGAAGAAGCTCGTTCATGGCAAACAAAAGGCCCCGCCGGTGTTCCGGACGGGGCCTTCCCTGTTCAGTTGACGGCTCAGGCGGCGTTGAAGAGCCGGCTGGTGACAAGCCCGGAGTCGCGCAGACCTTTCAGCGATTTTGCCCCGGCCAGCGCCGCAAGATCGATCAGCGGCTCGATCAGGACAACCATCATATAGGCCATGCCAAAGCTGGTGACCGATGCAAATGTTTCGGCGCCCGCGCCCTGGCCGTAGAACGCCCAGAAGGCGACCCAGGCCACGACACCGCCCTGATAGGCGGCCGACAGCTTGAACACGTCGAGATATTTCAGGTCCACATAGGCCACATTCTGCGGCAGTGCCTTGCGGGCCATCGCGTGGATGGCGAAAAGCGGCACCAGCAGCGTGGTGATGTTGACGAAATACATCGGCATGTCGGTCGGGGCAAAGAACATACCCTGAATGGCCAACCCGGCCGCGAGCCCGACCGCGGCCGGAGCCGCACCGAGGATCAGCAGAAGCGTGGTCCCGAGGATGAAGTGGACCTCGGAAATGCCGACCGGGAAATGCGGCAGCAGTTCGAAAAAGACAAGAACCGCGGCGGTCGCGGCAACACTGCGTGCCGCAAATGACGCGACAGGGCGGGTTTTCAGCTCATCGGCGATCAGCTTCAGCGAATAGCCGGCAGCGCCTGCCGCTGTGCCATAGGCCAGCACCATCTTGGCGCCGTGAACAACTCCGGGTTCGATATGCATTCTATCAATCTCCTTCCGCCATCCCCGGCGGTTTTTTGCGACCGGTGTCCGGCCAGTTTCCTTACGGCAGGTTTCCTGGCTCCCGGATCACCGCGTGACGGACCCTTCCCGACCAATGGCCAGTGGCTGTTTCCGCGCACGCTCCCCGGTTACAGTTGCGGGGGCAGCCAGGGTGTTTCACCCTGTTCCCTATTATCCCGCACCTTGAGAATGCGGGCACCGTGCTTTCATTCATGGGTGAGACAACGGCCCAGCGTCAAGCCCAAAACCGGCATTCATGGATCCGCCAGCGCCCCGTACAGGATCAAAGCGGGCGCGGTTCCTGTGTCCTGCGCCAGATGGCCAGACAATGCGGCGATCGTGGTGCGGTGCAGCGCCTGGTCTGGCGTGGACACCGCCTCGGCCAGCAAGGCGGGCGTATTGGCTGGCAAACCATGCTTCATCAACAAGGCCGCCAGTTTCGGAAAGGTTCGTTTGCCCATGAAAACCACGGTGGTGGATTGCGGATCGGCCAGCGCCGCCATGTTCAGATCTTCCGGCAGGCTGCCGGTGATGTCGTGCCCGGTGACAAACTGCACCCGCCGCGCCGTCAGCCGTCTTGTCAGCGGGATGCCTGCCGCTGCCGCCGCCGCACAGGCCGAGGGCACGCCGGGAATGATCTCATAGCGGACCCCGGCGTTGCGCAACGCGGTGATTTCCTCTTCCAGCCGCCCGAACATGCCACCATCTCCGGATTTCAGCCGGACGACCCGAGCGCCGCCCACCGCATATTCCACAAGAAGGCGGCTGACATGGTCCTGTTTGGGCGACGGGCGTCCGGCCCTCTTTCCGACGCCGACCAGATCGGCGCCGGCGCCCGCATGGGCGAGGATCGGCCCGGAACTGAGATCGTCAAACAGGATTGCATCGGCCTGTTTCATCCGGTTCACGGCTTTCAGCGTCAGAAGCTCCGGATCTCCTGGACCCGAGCCGACGAAAGATACGAACCCGCTCATGTGCAGGCCTCGGCAATCAGGTGAAAGAAGGTTCCGGTGACTTTACCCCGCACCGATCCGGTTTCGGGGACGCTGGCGCCCTCGGCGTCGGTGACATCGGCCAGCGGCGCGTCCGGTTGATCCAGAATGGTGGAATAATGAAACTCGTGGCCGCGCAGCGCGATTCCACTGGCCAGCCCGGGCATCGGAGCGCGCAATCTGGCCTTGCGATAGCCGAGATGGAACTTGCGCTTTTCATAGCTGGTGACGAGGCCAAGAAGCCCGGCCATGTCATGCCGGATGCCCTGCTTGTCGATCAGGGCTGTTCCAAGCGCCATGTAACCGCCGCATTCCCCGTGAACCGGACGGGATTCGGCATGGCGACGCAGGGCGGCAAGAAACCTGCCCGCGGCCGCGATCCTGCCGGCGTGCAGTTCCGGGTAGCCGCCGGGCAGCCACACCAGGTCGGCATCCGCTGCCGGAGCTTCGTCGGCCAGGGGCGAAAATGGCAGGATCTCGGCCCCGGCTGCACGCCAGCCTTCCAGCAGATGCGGATAGGTAAAGGAAAACGCGGCGTCCCGGGCAAGGGCGATTCGCTGGGCCGGTGGCCGCGGCAGCGCGGCCGAAGAGGGCCCCTTGGGGCTTGATGAGGCCGCTGTCCGGATGGCGGCCAGGTCCACATGCTCGCGCAGAAATGCGGCATAGTTGGAAATGGCGGCTTCCAGATCGGGATGTTCCACGGCCTGGATCAGGCCCAGATGCCGCTCGGGCAGGGTCAGATCGCCCCGCCGTGGCAGAACACCCAGCACCGGCAGGCCGGCCCGTTCCATGCCCAGCCGGGTCAGGCGTTCATGGCGTGGACTGGCCACCCGGTTCAGGATCACCCCGGCAAAAGGCAGGTCGGGATTGTACATCCTGAATCCCAGAGCGGTTGCCGCCGCCGACTGTGCCTGGCCGCCCACATCCAGCACCAGGACGACGGGCCATCCCATGCGAAGCGCGGTCTCGGCACTGGACCCATGCCCGGTCTCGCCCGGTTTGGCGACACCGTCAAACAGCCCCATGGACCCCTCTGCCACGACGATATCCGCCCCCTCGGCCTGTCTTGCCACCGCGTCCAGCAGCGTGCCGTGCATCGCCCAGGTATCCATGTTGAACGAGGGACGTCCGGCGGCGGCCAGATGAAAGGCCGGGTCGATGTAGTCGGGCCCGCTCTTGAACGGTTGTACGCACAGACCATCCTCGGCCAGCGCCCGGAGCAATCCAAGCATTACCGTGGTCTTGCCGGTTCCCGAAGACGGCGCGGAGATCAACACACCAGGTGGATTAGTCATCGCCATGGCTCCAGCTTGACCAAGGGCTGTCGGCACTCTGCGGACGATACCGGCGGTCATATTCGGCGGAATAGAGGCAGCTTTCGGTGAAGCCTTCGCCGGCCAGCGCCGGGCCGACGAGGATCAGCGCGGTGCGCGAGATGTCGTCATCCATCGCAGCCTTCAGCGTGGCGAGCGTAGCGCGGATGATGCGTTCATCGGGCCAGCTTGCCCGGTAGACAACCGCGACCGGGCACGCCGCGCCATAAGCCGGGGTCAGATCGGCGATCACCTGGTCCAGGTTGCCGATCGAAAGGTGGATCGCCAGCGTCGCGCCAGTGGCGGCGAAATTGGTCAGTGTCTCGCCCTCGGGCATGGAGGATGCGCGCCCGGGTGTGCGGGTCAGAACCACCGATTGGGCCAGCCCTGGCAGGGTCAGTTCGGTTCCCAATGCCGCCGCCGCGGCCGAAAAGGACGGCACACCCGGCGTGACGCTGACCGGAATGCCTTCGGCGCGCAGGCGCCGCATCTGTTCGCCCATCGCGGACCAGACCGACAGGTCGCCCGAATGCAACCTTGCCACGTCCTGTCCCGCGTCATGGGCCGCGCGGCATTCCCCGATGATCGCATCCAGGTCCATTGGCGCCGTGTTGATCACCTTTGCATCGGGCGGACAATGGGCCAGTATCGCTTCGGGCACCAGTGAACCGGCATAGAGACAGACGGGGCAGGCGGCAATGATATCACGCCCGCGCAGGGTAAGGAGATCGGGGGCACCCGGTCCGGCACCGATGAAATGTACTGTCATGACGGGTCCTTGATTGCGACCGCGCAGGTGGCCATGCGGTCATTGGAGATCTTGCGGGGGCCTGCCAGGCGTGCCCCGGGACCGGCCGCCGCCAGTGCCGCGGCCTCGGCGACGCTGCCTGTATTGCGGTGGGTTCGGCTGTGCGGCGACAGCGTCGGCGTCGTGACGGCTTCCAGTTCCGTTGCGGGCACGCCTTTTACGGCAAGGCCGGTCGAACCGGCCAGTTCCTGCAGGCAGGATGCCGTGGCCTTGTCCTCGGGCACCGCCAAAAGCGCGATCTCTTGCCCGCCTGACGCTCGCGCCAAAGCCGACAACAGGCTGTCCTTTGTCGCCATCTTGCGAAATCCGAAACCTGCAACAATCACAGTGTGACGCTCCACTGGATGACCGGATAGGCAGATTGCCAGCCGCGTTTGCCGCCCAGCGGCGCGGATTGCGCCAGTTCGACACGCAACAGCGTTCCACCGGTTCTTGCCTGTGCCGATGCCAGGAGCGATTCGCTTTCCAGCGTCACCGCGTTGGCCACAAGCCGGGTTCCGGGCGGCAGTCTTGAAAACAGCCAATCAAGCATGTCTTCTGACAGACCGCCGCCAATGAACACGGCGTCCGGCGGAGGCCTGTCGTTCAGGCATTCCGGGGCGCTGCCCTGCACGACTTCAAGCCGGTCCTGGCCCAGCGCGTCGGCATTGCGCCGAATGCGGTCGGCCCGGTCGCGGCGGGGTTCAAAACTGGTGGCGGTCAGGCTGGGGTCGGACATGAGCCACTCGAGGGCTATTGACCCGCTCCCGCCGCCGATGTCCCACAGGTGTTCGCCGTGGCACGGTGCCAGCGCCGACAGTGTCAGCGCGCGAACCGGGCGCTTGGTGATCTGCCCGTCATGTTCGAAAACATCATCGGGGCGACCGGAAGCCAGCGGAATCGTCGATCCATCGCCAAAAACCTCGAGCGCGGCACAGACCGGATGGGTGATGTCGCCAAACACTGCTTCGGTCGCGCGGGCCGATCTTACCTTTTCGCGCGGACCGCCAAGTGCCTCCATCACGTGGATTACGGTTCGCCCAAATCCCTGTGCTGTCAGCCAATCCGCCAACTCCCGAACCGATGCGCTGCCGCGCAACAGGACGATGATCTGCCGGCCTTCCGACAGGTGCGGGCGCAGGCGGGAAAGGGGGGCGGCATGCAGCCCCAGTGTGGCGGTTGTCTCCAGCGGCCAGCCCAACCGGGCGGCGGCCAGCGAAAACGCCGATGCGCCGGGCAAGGCCGTCCATTCCTGCGGTTGCAGATGCCGGGCAATCACCGACCCCGCACCAAACCAGAACGGGTCACCCGAGACGAGAACGACCACGCGCTTGCCACGCAGGCCCGTCAGGATCGGGATGCCATCGGCAAAGGGAACCGGCCATTCGACCCGTCGAGCCCCGGTTTCGGGGATCAACGCAAGATGCCGGGGCGGACCCATGATGATCTCGGCACCTTGCACGGCCGCATGGCTTGCAGGGGGCAGCCCATCCGGTCCATCTTCGCCCAGTCCGACGATGGTCAGCCACGGAGCTTCAGCCATGACCAAACTCCTCATCCTGGGCGGTACGACCGAGGCCGGTGCACTGGCCGGTATTGTGGCCGGGGCAGGGTTGAACGCGGTATTCTCCTATGCCGGCCGGGTGGAAACCCCTCGGGAGCAACCGGTCCCGGTTCGGATCGGCGGGTTTGGCGGTGTGCAGGGTCTGGCGGCGTATCTGCGGGCAGAACGGATCACTCATGTGATCGACGCCACCCATCCCTTTGCCGCACAGATGAGCCGGAATGCCGTTGCGGCCTGTGCCGAAACCGGGGTTCCCCTGGTGGCGCTGTGCCGACCGCCATGGCAAAGGCAAACGGAGGATCAGTGGACGATCGTGCCTGATATTCCGGGTGCCGTAGCGGCATTGGCGGGCGGCCGGCCACGTCGCGTTTTCCTGGCGGTGGGCCGCCTGCACCTGGCCGAGTTTGCCGCCCAGCCGCAACACCACTACCTTTTGCGCTTGGTCGATCAGCCGGACACGGTGCCGCTGCCGGATTGTACCGTGACGGTCGCGCGCGGACCTTTCACAGCTTTGGCCGACAAGCATCTGATGATAAAGCATGAAATCGACCTGGTGGTGTCCAAGAACAGCGGTGGATCCGGCGCACGCTCCAAGATCGACGCGGCGCGAGAGCTTGGACTCCCCGTGATCATGATTGCCCGGCCCGACATTCCGTTCCGTTCCGAAGTGGGTAGTCCGGCCGAAGTTCTGCAGTGGCTGGCTCATTCCGGTGTGAACCTTGGCGTGTAAACTATTGGATTTCCATGTTTTTCAATCACTCTTGTCCGTGATGATCCGACGATGACCACTGTTCGCATGTCGGCCATATCCGGAGTGGCCTCACCAAGTGTTGTCACCCTGAGTGACTCGTCCGGTGTCGAAACGGCGCGTGCGAACAGGATCAGACGTCGTGGACCGCATGCTTCGAGGAGGGTTTTGAGTGCTTTTTCAAAGCCTTCCGGGCGGGACTTCGAGCGCGGATTGTAAAACGCCATGGCAAAATCCGCCTGTGCGGCAAGACGCAGGCGCTTTTCGATCAGCCCCCAGGGTTTGAGATTGTCACTGAGGTTGATGGCGCAGAAATCATGGCCCAGCGGCGCGCCGGCCCGCGCTGCTGCGGCCAGCATTGCGGTGATGCCGGGCAGCACTGCGATGTCCAGATCGCGCCAGTGCACGGGACCGTTTTCGACCGCCTCGAAAACGGCTGCAGCCATGGCGAATACACCAGGATCGCCCGAGGATACCACGACAACCCGACGGCCATTGGCCGCCATTTCCAGCGCATGGCGCGACCGGTCCAGCTCGACCCGGTTGTCGCTGGCGTGCAGCGTCAGCCCGTCCCGTGGCGCAATCCGCGCGACATAGGGAATATAGCCGACAACGTCCGTTGCCTTGCCGATCGCGTCCGTCACTTCGGGCGTGACCAGCGCGTCGTCGCCCGGTCCCAGGCCGGCAATGCGAACCCAGCCTGTCACGGCCGCCGCCCCTGTCCGTGGACGAGGATGATCGAGAAATACGGGGTGACCCGGTCTCCGGCTTCGGCCAGCCGGGTTACGGATTGTTTCGGCATCTGGGCGTATTCGACAAGCCAGGCGCGGTCATAGAGGCCGGCGGCTTTCAGGGCCCGTTTCACCTTTTCGAAGTTGCGTCCGATCTTCATCACCACCAGCGCGTCCGTGTCAGCCATGCGGGCGGCCAGAACATCTTCGGGCAGGGTGCCCATCAACACGGTCAGAACGTCATCGCCCCAGGTGATCGGGTCGCCGGTTGCCGTCCAGGCACCTGACATTCCGGTGATGGCCGGAACAACCTCGACAGGCGTTTCGCCGCGCAGACGCTCATAGATGTGCATGAAAGAGCCATAGAAAAACGGATCGCCCTCGCAGAGGATGACCACGTCCTCGCCTTTTGCGCTCAGCGATTTCAGATGCGCGGTGCAATCGGCGTAGAACCCGGAAAGAAGTTCGTTATAGCGCGGATCGGAAACCGGGATTTCGGTCGTCACCGGGTATTCCATCGCGTATTCGATGGCCTTGCCGGGGATCATGCCGTTGACGATCTTTCGGGCCTGACCGGTCCGGCCGGCCTTGCGGAAAAAGGCGACGTGGCGCGCATTGCGCAGCAGCCGGTCGGCCCGGACGCTCATCAGGTCCGGATCACCGGGGCCGAGGCCGACGCCATAGATCGTTCCCCGTTTCATTCCGCACGACTCGCGATGGCATTGACGGCCGCCACGGTGATCGCGGACCCGCCGAGCCGGCCCTGAACAATGCAGCAGGGCACCGGCTGTGCGGCCCAAAGCGCATCCTTGCTCTCGACCGCTCCGACAAATCCGACCGGGCAACCGATGATCGCGGCAGGCCGGGGGCAGGTGGGGTCCTCGAGCATGTTCAGAAGGTGGAACAACGCGGTGGGCGCATTGCCGATGGCCACGACAGCGCCCTTCAGATGTGGACGCCAGAGTTCAAGAGCGGCGGCAGACCGGGTGTTGCCCATATCCGCGGCCAACGGGCGCACGCGATCATCGTGCAGCGTGCAGATGACCTCGTTGTCCGCTGGCAGGCGGAAACGAGTGATCCCCTCGCTGACCATCCGGGCATCGCAGAGGATCGGCGCGCCGTTTTCCAAGGCGGTCCGAGACGCACTGACAAATCCCGAAGAGAAATGAACGAAGTCCTCCAGCCCGACCATGCCTGCGGCATGGATCATGCGTACCACGACCTGTTCCGCGTCGGCATCAAAGCGGCCCAGATTGGCCTCGGCCCTGATGGTCGCAAAGGATTGCGCATAGATTGCCGCGCCGTCGGTTTCATATTCATAGGGCATCAGGTCAGGTCCGTGAGGGTCATGAGGTCATCGGTGTTCAGGTCACGCATCGCAGGCTCATCCCCCGCGCGCCCGTGTTTTACAAGGTCAAATCGTCCGTTTCGTCCAACCAGTGTCACGCTGGCGGGCGATTGGCGTGCGCAGCCCTTGGCGCAACCCGAAACATGCAGGCTGCCTGTCAGGCGTGGCGCCAATGCCCGGGCGACTGCGCGGGTTTCGACCTGCGCCTGCGGGCAGAACGGAGCGCCCGCACAGGCGTCGGTGGTCAACAGGCGGTCATCGGGTTCGAAGACGAAAGCATCGTCCGGGATTGGTGCGCCACCTTCCAGCAGGAAAAGACGCCAGGGTGTGACGCGGAGTGCTTTTGCACCAGTTGATGTCATCAGTCCTGCCAGAGCATTTGCCTGTATCTGACCGAAGGGAGCGCCATAAACAGCCCCCATGCCATGCGCGCCCGGTGCAATCGGTTCGGCGGCAACCGGCGATGGCTGTGCTCCCTGCCAATGCTCCGGCAGCGCGGTGTCACGGATCAGGCGTGCCATCCTTCGGGTTTCGGTCGTTTGTCGTGCGGCGAACCAGCCAGCCAGTTCGACAAGCCGGTCAACAGCCTCGGTTTCGTGCACGATCCGCCCTGTCGCGGCCCCGTCCGCCCGGACGATCAACCCCTGTGGACCCGATTCAAGCCGGATATCGGCAGAGCAATCCGCCAGTATCCGCGCAGAGCCGGTATCGATTGCAAATCCGAACTTGGCGGGCAGGGTTGGCAGGTCGGACAGCCGGTCAAGCAATTCAAGCGTCAGACGGCACGTCAGATCGCCGTCATGGTAGACCGGTTGCACCAGAACGTTGCGCCGGGCTTCGATACCGGGCGCGCTGTCGAGCAGGTCGAGCGCGGCCAGGTCGCACAGCAGCGGTTCATGGGCGTCTTCGGACACACCGCGCAGTTGCAGGTTGGCTCTGTTGGTCAGGTCGATTGTCCCGTTGCCATGGGCAAGTGCCGCCTGGCAAAGACCAAGCACCTGATCGGCCGTCAACCGGGCCACGCGCGGCCTGACCCGAACCACGAGCCCGTCGCCGGACATCATCGGGCGGTGGGCACCCGGACACCAGCCCTTGATCGTGGGCGCGGTCATGACGGGCTCTCCAGATTGGCAAGGATTGAATTGCGTCGCGTACTCCACAGACCGGCGGCCAGCAGGGCCCGGAACCGGTCCTGCATCGCCTTGTGCGCCCGTGGGTTTGCCTCGGCCAGAAATGCGTCAACCTCGGCATCGCCAAGCGTGGCGTCGTGATAGAGGTCAAAAAGATGTGGCGCGACAGCGTCGGCCAAATGGGCAAAAGACGCCATGTGATCCAGCGTCGCGGCGATTTCGGCGGCACCCCGGAACCCGTGCCGCTGCATCCCTGCGATCCATCCCGGGTTCGTCGCGCGGGCGCGAACGACACGGGCGATTTCTTCGTTCAGGGAACGGGCGTGCGGGGCTGCGGGGTTGGTGTTGTCCAGATGATAGACCGCCGCGGAGCCGCCAGTCACCTTTTGGGCCGCGGCGAATCCGGCTTCGTGGGCGGCGTAATCGGCAGCAAGCAACAGATCGGTTTCGCTCAGATCCTGCAGGTGAACAAAGGCATCGGCCTGTGCGACGCGGTTTCGGATGCCGTCGCTGTCGTGCCTCACCTGATCGCCCTCGAACGCATGCGAACTGGCGTCAAGCCAGGCCTGTCCGGCCGCGGATCGGGATGTGTCGGAATAGGTTTCCGGCAGGTCGCCCATGCCAAGCCCATAACTGCCCGGGGCAGGCCCGAAGACACGTGGTGCCGGAGCATGTCCGGCATATGGATTCCAGTCCGGTGCCTCATCCCTTTCGGCCAATGTGCGAATGGCTTGGCCGAACAGGGTCGACAGGGTCGGGAACACGTCGCGGAACAGGCCGGAAACGCGGAGCGTGACATCCAGCCGCGGCCGGTCCAGATCGGTGATGGGCAGGACCTCGATGCCGGATACACGTTCACTGCCCGCGTCCCAGACCGGCTTCACTCCAAGAAGATGCAACGCCATGGCGAACTCTTCGCCCGCGGTGCGCATGGTGGCCGATCCCCAGAGATCCACGATCAGCCCTTTTGGGTAATCGCCTTCTTCCTGCAGATGGCGGCGCACCAGCTCCTCGGCCAGTTTCACGCCTTGCGCATATGCGGACCGTGTCGGCACCGATCGCGGGTCGGTTGTGAACAGGTTGCGCCCGGTCGGCAAAACGTCGCTCCGACCCCGATAGGGCGAGCCCGAAGGTCCGGCGGGCACGCGTTTGCCGGCCATTGCGTCCAGCAATCCGGCGCGCTCGGCTGCGGCGGAAGAGGCGGCGTCAAAGGCGACGGCGGTTTCTGGGGCGCGGCCAAAAACGTGCAACCCGTCGCCAAACTGACTCTCTTTTATGTCGCAAACGAACCGGTCGATGCGCGTGATTGCCTCGGCGGTCGACGCCGCGCGGTCCAGCCCCAGATCGTCTTCGACACCCAATGCCTGTGCCTCGGCCCGGATGTCCGATTGCAACCTGTCACGGCGTTTCGGGTCCAGCCCGTCGGCGTTGGAAAATTCGTCAAGCAGCGTCTCCAGCCGAACCATCCTGTCCGGCGTACCGCTGTCGCGCAGCGGTGGCGGGATATGGCCCAGGGTCACGGCACCGATCCGGCGTTTGGCCTGTGCGGCTTCGCCCGGGTCGTTGACGATGAACGGGTAGATCACCGGCAGATCGCCGATCAATGCCTCGGGCCAGCAGCGAGCGGACAGGGCGACCGCCTTGCCCGGCAGCCATTCGAGCGTGCCATGGGCGCCAATATGTATCAGTGAGTCCGCGCCGACCTGCCTGCGCAGCCAGAGATAGAACGCAACATATCCGTGGCGTGGCGTGCGGGACAGGTCGTGGTATTCATCGTCGCGCAATTCCGGAATACCGCGTTCCGGCTGTAACGCCACCATTGCCTTGCCGCGCCGCACGGCGGCAAAATGAAACGCGCCATCGGAATGGGCCGGATCATCCGCCGGGTTTCCCCAGACCTGTGCGAGATCCTGCTGCAATTCGTCGGGTAAGCCGGCGAGCGCGTCCAGATAGTCGGGCAGCGGCCACGCGATCCGCATCGTTTCCAGGTCACCGTGTAACGCGCCGGCCGGTTCGCAATCATAACCCTGCTCACCAAGGTCCCGCAGAATCGCATCCGCCGAAGCAAGGGCATCGAGACCAACCGCATGGGCCATCTGCCAATCCTTGCCCGGATAGGTCGACAGGATCAGTGCGGGTGTCCGGTCATGAAGATCCGGGCCGGCCAGCCGTGCCCAGCCGCAGACCCGATCCACGATGGCGGTAATCCGATCTTCGACCGGTTGATGTACAAAGCGGGAGAACTCCAGGGCCGGGTCCTGCCGCCCGGGTTCCTTGAACGAGGCGACACCGGCGGTGATCCGGCCGTCCACTTCGGGCAGAACAACATGCATGGCCAGATCGGCGGGGGACAACCCGCGTTCTGCCGCGTGCCATGCCTGCCGGGTCGAAGTTGCGAGCATGACCTGAAAAACCGGCACCCGGCCTGCATCCAGCGGCGATGCGTCTCGGTCGCCCTTGCCGGAAAAGGCCGTGGCATTGACAATGGCGACCGGCGACATCGCGCTGACCTGACGGGTCAGCCAACCCGCGGCATCCGGTGACTTGAGCGACGGCGCAAACAGGGCAGCCACGTCAAAGCCACGCTGTCGGAACCCCGCGAACAGCGCTTCGATTGGCGCAAGATCGGCGGCGGTCAGGTAGGCGCGGTAAAAGGTAAGCAGGATGCGGGGCCGTTCGCTGGTGGGATCAAATGCCGCGAACGGGCATGTCACGCCGTGTTCCGGCGTCCATGCGCCGACCTGCGGGAGTGCTTTGCTCCCGGGAACCGGTGCGGCATAGAGCCCCGCCGCCAGCGCGATCTGGGCGAGCGCGGCCTGCGCGGCGACGGCACCGCCGGTATCGCACAGATGGGTCAGGCGTTGCAGTGTCGACAGCGGCAGGGTCGACACTGTTTCCAAGCGGGTGTCCCGGCGTCCGTCGGCCGGCAGAACGGCCAGCGCAATTCCCTTTTCGCGGGCCAGCGTCTCGATCTGCTGCAACCCATAGGACCAATACGGCACCCCGCCGATCAGGCGGATCAGGATTCCCTTGGCGCCGGTCAGCGTCTGTTCGACATAGGTATCGACGGACAGCGGGTGTTTCAGCGCTGACAGGTTGGCCAGACGCAGCGAAGGCATCCGCCCCTCTGGCCCCCCTCCGCGATGCCAGCCAGCCGCAAATGCACCGAGGTCGCTATCGGAAAACGACAGAACCACCAGATCCGCCGGGCTCTGGCCCAAATCGGTCGGGGTCTCGGTTTCCTCGAGCCCGTGGCTTTCGCGAAAGACCACATGCATTGGCGGTTCTGCCCTTTACTCGGCTGCCTGCGGCATGGCGGCGAGAACCTCTCGGATCGCGGCCTCGTCTATGTCGTCATGCTCGGCGATCACCACGAGGCGTCCCTGCCGCGGCTCTTCGGCCTTCCAGGGTCGGTCGTACTGATGGCGCACGCGCGCGCCGACGGCCTGAACCAGAAGACGCATCGGTTTTCCGGCGACGGCGGCATATCCCTTGACCCTCAGGATGTTGCGCTCCTTGGCCAGCCGTTCGATCCTTGTGACCAGATCGGCGGGATCGGACTGTTCGGGTAACTCGATCACAACGCTTTCGAAATCGTCATGATCGTGATCATGCGGCTCGTCATGGTGGCTGGGCCGGGCGTCCATGTCATCCTCGGCTGCGGCTTCGAGGCCCAGAATGACGCGAACATCGACGACACCTTCGGCGACTTCGACCACCGGGCAAGGGCGCGGGGCCTCGGCGGCGATGATTTCGCGCGCGCGGGTCACACCGTCGGCACCGGCGAGATCGGGCTTGGTCAGCAGGATGATGTCGGCGCAGCTGATCTGATCCTCGAACACCTCGGACAGGGGCGTTTCGTGATCCAGACTGTCATCCGCCGCCCGTTGGGCGTCGACCGCCGCGACGTTGGGGGCAAACCGACCCGCGGCAACGGCCTCGGCATCGGCCAGCGCGATCACCCCATCAACCGTGATGCGGCTGCGGATATCGGGCCAGTCGAATGCCTTGAGCAGCGGTTTCGGCAGGGCCAGACCGCTGGTTTCGA
>CAYGNE010000035.1:0-3868 GCA_964351155.1 uncultured Rhodobacterales bacterium
TGTCCAAATCGCTCGGCAACACCATCGTGCCCGAGAAAGTCATCCAGCAATATGGCGCGGATATCCTGCGGCTTTGGGTGGCGCAGACCGATTACACGGCGGATCAGCGGATCGGCCCCGAGATCCTGAAAGGCGTGGCTGACAGCTATCGCCGCCTGCGCAATACCATGCGGTTCATGCTGGGGTCCCTGTCCGACTTCAGCGAAAGCGACCGGACGGACCCGGCAGACATGCCGGAGCTGGAACGTTGGGTTCTGCATCGCCTGTCTGAACTGGACGACGTGGTGCGCAACGGGTACGCGTCGTTTGATTTCCAGGGCGTTTTCCAGGCTGTGTTCACCTTTGCCACCGTGGACCTGAGCGCGTTCTACTTCGATATCCGCAAGGACGTTCTGTACTGCGATGGCGACAGCGAACGCCGGCGCGCCGCGCGCACAGTGCTCGATTTCCTGTTTCACCGGCTGACCACATGGCTGGCGCCGATCCTCGTTTTCACGATGGAAGAGGTGTGGCTGGAACGCTTTCCGGGCGAGGACAGCAGCGTGCACCTGGTGGATATGCCCGCGACGCCGTCCACCTGGAGGGATGCGGAGCTTGCCGAAAAATGGTCGTCGATCCGGAAAGTCCGGCGCGTTGTGACAGCCGCTCTGGAGGTGCAAAGGACCGACAAGGTGATCGGCGCGAGCCTTGAGGCGGCCCCGGTTGTGCATGTCCGGGATGCGGACACGCTCGCGGCGCTCAAATCGGTTGCCTTTGATGACATCTGTATCACGTCGGGCATGACATTGACCAATGATCCGAGCCCGGCCGAGGCGTTCCGTTTGCCGGAAACCGAGGGTGTCGGTGTGGTGTTTGAAAAGGCCGATGGTCAAAAGTGCCAGCGGTGCTGGAAGATCCTGCCCGATGTCGGACGTCATGCTCATGCGGATGTCTGTGGCCGGTGCGAAGAGGCACTGGCATAAGTTGTGATCCTGAAACGCAATCGCGCGTTCGCGCGATTGCGAAACGATCCGCCAACGCCAGTGGCGGATCGCGGCGCATGTCATGAGCCTGTTCGTTTTTCTTGCAGTCCTGTTTGCGGCTTTCCTGCATGCGTTGTGGAATGCACTGGTCAAGACCGGAGCCTCGCAGGTCACCGGGATGCTGATCATGACGCTGGTGCAGGGGGGTATCGGGTTTGCGATAGCGCTGACCCGGCCGCTGCCGAGCATGGACGTGTTGCCCTGGCTGCTGGCCTCGGGAGTGTTTCACGCGGCCTACAAGTTGTTCCTGGCCTTTGCCTATGAACAGGGAGACCTGAGCCGTGTCTATCCCATCGCGCGGGGAGCCGCGCCGATGGTTGTGACGGTTGTCAGCGCACTGGCGTTGTCGGACGTGATCGCGCCGCTGGAGTATGTGGGGATATTCGTCCTTGGCGCAGGCATAGCGGTGATGGCGCAGGGGGCGTTCCGGAACGGTGAATCCCGCCGGTTGGTGCCGCTGGCGCTCGGCTCGGCGATGATGACGGCCGGATACACTTTGGTTGATGGCTTGGGTGCGCGCGTTGCCGGCGATGCGGCAATGTTCGTTGGCTGGATGTTCGCGCTGGACGCGCTGTTCTTTACCCCGGTCTGCGTGGCCCTGCGCGGTGGCATGGTCTTGCGTTCAAACCTGCGAGACTGGGCGCTTGGCGGGCTGGCCGCCGCGGTGTCGTTTGCGGCCTACATGATCGCGGTCTGGGCGATGACCCAGGCCCCGATCGCGCTCGTTGCGGCATTGCGGGAGACCTCGATCCTGTTTGCGGTTGTGATCGGGTGGCAGGTTTTCGGCGATCGGATGGATCGGACCAAGGCAGCTGCCGCGGGCCTGATTGTTCTGGGACTCGTTCTGACCCGGCTGTGACGCAAGAGGCGCGCCTTGCGGCGCATTCGATTGGATTGCGTTCAGGCCACGCAGGCCGTGAGGGACGCTGTCCCTCACACTCCCTGGGGTACTTCCCGAAAGCGGAAACATGTATCGTGTCGCAAGCGGGAGAAGCCAATGATGCTGAGCAAGACAATTGAGACGCCGACGGGTCCGGTGACGCTGACCGAGGAAGACGGGGTGATCACACGGTTGCGCTGGGGCGGGAAGGCAGGCGATAGCAGCGAATTGCTGAACCGGGCGGGTGCCCAGATCCAGGCATATTTTGCGAATGCGACGGCGGAATTCGATCTGCCGCTCTCGATCGGTGGGTCGGATTTCCAGCGTGCAGCCTGTGCGGCCATGCAAGCGATCCCGGTGGGCGAAACGCGTACCTATGGCGATCTCGCGCGGGACCTGGGGGTTCCGCCGCAAGCCGTCGGACAGGCATGCGGCGCCAATCCGGTCCCGATCATCGTTCCATGTCACAGGGTGCTGGCGGCGACAGGTCTTGGCGGGTTTTCCGGCGCGGGTGGTATCGAGACCAAGATTGCGCTGCTGCGCCACGAGCGGGCGGCGGGACTCTTGATCTGACCCTGTGGCGAGATACCCGGTTGCATCCGAACGCCGGGCATTCCAACCTGTGCGCCGAGGAAAATGAAGGAGACACCCGGTGACGACGAAGCAGGATCGCGAAGCGCTCAAGAAGGCGGTGCATGACAGGCTGATGTCGCTTGAAGAGGCCGAACTGGCCGCAGCCAAGGCGCATTACGAGAGTTTCTTGCGGGATTCGCGGCTGGATGACCGCGAGGCGCATGACAAGGACGACATCGCCGACGCACGCGAGAGCGCCGATCTGGCCGCGGCTTTCGATCACCCGGTGCATGCTCATCACGCAAAGATCGATGCGATCGAGAACACCGATTTCTCGGTGACAGATGTCGTGAAGCCGGGGGCGGTGGTTTCGTTCAACAACCGGCATTTTGTCGTGATCGTTTCGACTGCGAAGTTCGATTGTGATGGAGTGACCTACATGGGCATCTCGACGCAAAGTCCGATCTACAAGGTGTTGGATGGGCTGCGGGCCGGCGACAGCTTTGTCTTCAACGGTCGAGAAATGACATTGGACGACGTGTTCTAGTTGTCACGCTCTGGAATGATCTGCTGTGCTATGCCGGCGAAGAGCAAGTAGACGGAAGTGATCACCAGCCCCCAATGCGCCCAGCTTTGGGGGTGAAAATCGACCCAGGCGGCCCATCCGGCGAAGAAGGTCCATGCCAGCGCCATCGGCAGCGTCACGCCGCGCCAGCGCTCGGTGCGGACCGGGTGGACGAATTTCAGGGGGGTGAACATGGTGATGGCCAGTATCGTGACCAGCCCGAGGATTACCCAGAAGTTCGGTTGCAGCGCAAAGACCACGAGCACAACCATGTTCCAGCATCCGGGGAAGCCGGCAAAGGAATTGTCCCTGGTCTTCATTCGCGTGTCCGCGAAATACATCGCGCTGGCAAATGTGATGACGATGATCGCAACCCAGCCGGTCCAACCGTCCATCAGCCCGGATTGAAACAGGGCGAAGGCGGGAATGAACACGTAAGTCAGATAGTCGATGATCAGATCCAGCAGAACGCCGTCGAATTCCGGTGCGTAGTGCTTGACGTGGTACTTGCGCGCAAGCGGTCCATCGATGCCGTCAACAAAGAAGGCCACGACCAGCCAAAGGAACATCAGGCTCCATTCCGTCTTGGCCGCGGCCAGCATGGCCAGCATGGCGAAAACCGCCCCGGTGGCGGTGAAAAGATGGACGAAAAGGGCGCTGAGATTCCGATTCATGCCCCGTTTTGCCGGATGCGGTGGCCGGATGCAAAGTGAAATAAGCCGGTTTTCCGGGGTATGGGTGGTCACTGGGCGTGTCAATTGCACCGGGTCTCGGCCCGGTGGCAGGGTCCGGACCGGTTTGTTTTTGCCGGCGTCGAGGGGCGGGTCA
>CAYGNE010000035.1:3968-25474 GCA_964351155.1 uncultured Rhodobacterales bacterium
GCGTATTTCTGTTGTCGCGACAGGGTGGCAACAAGAGGCGCACGGGGCGAGACAACCCAGGGTTTGCGCACGCCAGTATACAACCTGGCGTCGCTCAGGCCTTGGGATGGGCGCGGTTGTAAACCTCCATCAGGCGCGCCGTGTCGACCGCGGTGTAGGCCTGCGTGGTTGACAACGAGGCATGACCCAGAAGTTCCTGAATCGCGCGCAGGTCGCCTCCGGCGGCCAACAGGTGGGTGGCAAAACTATGGCGCATCGCGTGTGGGGTTGCCGTGGCGGGCAATCCAAGTTGCATCCGGGCGCGGGCCATTGCGGACTGGATCATGCGGGGGTGCAATGGTCCACCGCGGACACCGCGGAACAGTGGGGTATCGGGTCCGGCGGTATAGGGGCAGAGATCGACGTAGGTAGACACGGCTTTTCGCGCGATATCCAGTACCGGCACCACGCGTTCCTTGCCGCCCTTGCCGACGATACGCAAGGATGCCGGCAGGGGGGTGTCGGCGCCGGTCAGTCCCAGAGCCTCGGAAATGCGCAGCCCGCAGCCGTACAGCAGCGTCACAACCGCCGTGTCACGCGCCGCGACCCATCCGGTCTCGGACTGCAGTTCGACCGCGTCTATCATGGCCTGTGCGGCATCCTCTGCCAGTGGGCGGGGCAGTTTTTTCTGAAACTTCGGGGACCGTGTCGACAGCACCGCCGTGGGTTCAAATCCTTCGCGCTCGGCAAGCCACCGGTAGAAGCTTTTGATTGCGGACAGTTTGCGGGCCAGCGATCGCGCGCTGACGCCGCCCGATCTGGTATGGGCCATCCATGCGCGCATGTCGGCGACGTTGATCCGTTCGAGGGCGCCCAATCCCTGCGGGTTGCCGTGATGGAGAGCCATGAAAGACAGAAAGTCGGAAACATCGCCACGGTAAGCGACAATGGTGTTTGCGGCTGCCCCGGCCAGTGCCTTTTGTCCGTCCAGCCAGGTGCCGAGCGCATCCCGGCAGGCGGGCGAGATCAGGGTCACGACAGCCAGTGGCGCATCGACCGTTCAAATACGCCGGTGAAAAAAGCAAGCAGGTCGGTGCCCTGCTGGGGGCCGAACTGTTCCGGGTCCTTGGCCCCCATCGCGAGCAATCCGGGAAGCCGCCCCTTGCCAAGATCAAGACGCAAACAGGCCTCGGACCGGATCTGGCCGGTTTTCTCGCCGTAAAGTCGCCGGTCCGCGCCATGCACCTGCCGCAGGGTGACCTGGCGGGGTTTGCCGCCGCGACCCTGGGTGAGATAAGCGTCGATAAAGCCCGGATGCTGGACGGTCAGAACATTGCCCAGTCGCCGCACCGCCGGATCATCCTGACTCTGCGCTGATTCCAGCACCAGCGTGATGGAGTCGACCCGAAGGATTTCGGCAACGTCCGTGCCAAGATCGCGCAGGAAGGGCTCGAACTCCATCGGATCGAGCATGCGCAAAATCGCGCGATGCACCTGATTGGTTCCGGCCAGGTTTTCATAGGCCGCAGCGATCACGCTGCGATGCGTGTCCTCAAGCCGGTCGAGTCGTGCCTCGAGCCGTTCCATCGCGATGCCGCGCAGATCGACGATGTTACCGCCCATCGATTTTTCATTGGCGGCGATCAAGGCGTGCATAACGTCCTGATCGTCGAGAATCGCATCGGGTTCCGCGATGATCGCATCGCGCAATTTTTCTTCCATTTTCGGGCTACTGCTCATAGCTGCCTCTTTTCTTTGTCGCGGCTTATAACACGGTTTTTCAGGTTTTTGTGCTGAAAAGTCCGCCGCAATGGTAAAAAATCTCTTAACCCCACCGCCCGGTTTTCGAGGCCGCCGGACGGTGTTGCAAAAGTCACGATTTACAGAATCTTCTGACCGGTTTTCGCCCAGTCTGCAAGGAATGCATCCAGCCCCTTGTCGGTCAGCGGGTGATTGGCCAGGGCCTTGATCACGCCCGGGGGCGCGGTGATCACGTCCGCGCCGATACGGGCGCTTTCGGTGACGTGGTTCACGGTACGGATCGATGCCGCGAGGATCTGGGTTTCAAAGCCGAAATTGTCGTAGATCGTGCGGATATCCGCGATCAATTCCATGCCATCCAGGTTGATGTCGTCCAGGCGTCCGATAAAGGGGCTGATGAATGTTGCGCCCGCCTTGGCTGCCAGCAGGGCCTGGTTGGCGGAGAAACAGAGCGTCACATTGACCATGTGACCGGCATCGGTCAGGACCTTGCAGGTTTTGAGCCCGTCCCATGTCAATGGCACCTTCACGGCGATGTTTTCTGCGATCGCGGCCAGTTTCTGCCCTTCGGCAATCATGTCTTCGGCCTTTGTCGCGACCACTTCGGCACTGACCGGGCCGTCCACGAGATCACAGATTTCCCTGGTCACCTCGAGGATATCGCGGCCTGATTTCAAGATCAGGGACGGATTCGTGGTCACACCGTCCACCATGCCGAGATCATTCAGTTCGGCGATGGCATCGATTTCGGCGGTGTCTACAAAGAATTTCATGGCGCGGGGTCCTTTGATGGGTTGGCCTTGTGTCGGCTTGGCTTTACCCCAAAGGTCAGGATGCGGAAACCCCTGGAAAGGCAGAGCACGGTGAGCAAGCCGGAATTCTTTGAGCAGGGTGAGCTTGTGGCGGTGCTGACCACCCAGCCGCTGGACCGGTTGCTTGACTACAAGGCGCCGGAAGGCGGTTGTGTTCATGGCGCGTATGTCGAAGTGCCTCTGGGACCGCGCAAGGTGCTGGGGGTCGTCTGGGGGCCGGGACAGGGCGGTTTCGATCCGGCAAAGGTACGCCCGGTGATCCGGGTTCTCGATGTGGCGCCGATGCGCCATGAGATGCAGGACTTTCTGACCCGTGCCGCCGATTACACGCTGACCCCGCTGACCGCGATGCTGCGGCTTGCGACACGGGCACCGGGGCTGAGTGATCCGCCTTCGATGCGCAAGGTTTACCGCATCGGCAGTGGTGCAGCCGAGCGGATGACAGATGCCCGACGCAGGGTTCTGGACGCGCTGGCGGAATACGGTGGGCTGTCCTTTACGCTGAAAGAGCTTTCGGAGATGGCCGGGGTGACGCCTTCGGTCATAAAGGGGCTGGCAAAGCTGGGTGTGGTCCGTGAGGAGGACAGCCCGCGCGATCTGCCCTTGCCGCCAATGGATGCGCAACGTCCGGGCAAGGAACTGACCGGGGATCAGGCCGCGGCGGCCTCGCATCTGCGCGATGCTCTGCAAGGCGGGGCCTATGGCACCACTCTCCTGCGCGGCGTGACCGGGTCGGGCAAGACGGAAGTTTACCTGGAAGCCGTCGCAGAGGCGCTGCGGATGGGGCGGCAAGCGCTGGTGCTGTTGCCCGAGATTGCCTTGACGGCCGAGTTTCTGACCCGTGTCGAGGCCCGGTTTGGTGCCCGTCCGGCTGAATGGCATTCCGGTGTCACCATGACGGAACGGCGGCGGATCTGGAAGATGACCGGGCAGGGTGCCGCGCAGTTGGTCGTGGGCGCACGGTCTGCCTTGTTCCTGCCGTTTCGCGATCTCGGGCTGATCATTGTCGATGAAGAACACGACACATCATACAAACAGGAAGACGGGGTTTTGTACAATGCGCGGGACATGGCGGTTCTGCGGGCGGCAATGTGTGGTGCGCGGGTTGTCCTGGCCAGTGCAACACCGTCGCTGGAAAGCTGGGTGAACGCGCAGTCCGGCAAGTACGATATGGTCCAACTGGGCGCTCGTTTTGGTGACGCCGTGCTGCCCGAGATGCGTGCCATCGACATGCGGTCAGAGAAAATGCAGGCAGGCACATGGATATCACCGACGCTGCGGCAAGCGGTTGAAAAGCGATTGAAGGACGGCGAACAATCGCTGTTGTTCATCAACCGGCGTGGTTTTGCACCGGTCACGCTGTGCCGGGCTTGCGGCCAGCAGATCGCCTGTGACCATTGCGATGCGCGGATGGTCGAACACAGGTTCCTGAAACGTCTGATGTGTCACCAGTGCGGCGAGACCAAGCCGATACCCACTGTCTGCCCCTCCTGTAATGCCGAGGACAAACTGGCCCCGGTCGGCCCCGGTGTCGAACGCCTGGGCGAAGAGGCCAAGGCGCTGTTTCCCGACGCCCGCATTGCGGTGTTGAGTTCGGACCTGTTCGGCAGTGCCCGCGCATTGAAGGCGGCAATTGAAGAGATTGCGGAAGGTGCTGCCGACATCGTTATCGGAACCCAGTTGGTGGCCAAGGGGCACAACTTTCCGTCGCTGACGCTGGTCGGGGTGATCGACGCGGATCTGGGATTGCAGGGCTCGGACCTGCGCGCGGCAGAACGGACATTTCAACTTATGCGCCAGGTGGCCGGCCGCGCCGGGCGCGCCGCCAAACCGGGCACCGCGTTGCTGCAGACCTATCAGCCGGAGCATCCGGTCATCCGTGCGATCCTCGCAGGGGACGAAGAAGGATTCTGGCAGACCGAGGCGCAGGAGCGGGAAATCGCGGGGGTGCCGCCATATGGACGAATGGCTGGCATCATCCTGTCAGGCAGCGACGTGGCCCAGGTCTTTGATCTGGGCAACGCGCTGGCGCGCAACGACGGAGCTTTGCGGGCTGTCGGCGCGCAGGTTTTTGGTCCTGCACCTGCGCCGATTGCAAGAATTCGGGGACGCCACCGGGTGCGATTGTTGGTCAAGGCAGCCAAAGGCGTGCAATTGCAAGCTGCCCTGGCACGCTGGATCGCACCGTTCCGGTTGCGTGGTGACTTGCGGCTGAGCGTCGATATCGATCCGCAAAGCTTCTATTGAAGCTTTTTCCGTTTGTGTCGCAGACCCGCCCCGCCCAGAATCAACAGGCCTCCGGCCAAGAGGGGCAGGGCCGCGGGGACGGGCACCGCGGCGACTCTGGTCATGAAACGACCGGTCAGATGGCGTTCGTCGCTGCCGTTGTAATTGTGAAATCCGCTGGCAATAAACCAGTCGCCAGCGCGTGCGCCGGCGATGGGTGCGTTCCAGCCCAGAACCAGCTGACGTCGGAAACCGCTGACCGTGTAGGCGCCTTGCGAAGACAGATTGTTCCAGCGCGCGCCGGTCGCATCACATATCACAGGGTCAGAGCAGGCCGGAAGCGTCCATAGATTGACGTTGGAATAGAGACTTGTCCCTGTGTCGAAATCGAACCAGCCATTCAGATCGCCGCTGACCGCCTGAAAACGGATCGTTTCGGCATGCGCCGGAGCTGGGTTGACAAGAATGGCGGGCAGGCAAAGGGAAATGATGAGGCAGAACAGCCTGAATGACCAAAGCATTTGTTACTCCGAAACTCGTAAAAACAACACTGCTTACAAATTGCGACGGATTCAGCGAAACCGTCAAGTGTTGGTGTGCGCAAAGGTAAATCGATGATGCGCGGTTCCAACTCGGTATTGGTCCCGCTGCAGGTAGGTCTGCGGGGCGCAGTCACGGCAACGGGGTTTGTCCGGAGTTGGCCAAGAGTGTTTTCCTGGGTTCGCAGGTTGTGGGTGTGCCGGAAATCTCAGGCAATTGCCCCTTTCACGCGCTGGTCGACAAGAAAATCGGTGGCCATCGCGCCGATCCACATGAAGACCAGAGCGCACCACGCGGTTCCGACAAAAATCGAGCCGCCGGTCACCCCCGCGCCGATGGCGCACCCACCGGCGAGCATGCCGCCAAACCCCATCAGGGCCGCGCCGATCATTGCCTTGCGCATCGTGACAGGGCCGTCAAACGCCTGAAACTTCATTTCGCCCGCCAATCCAGCGGCGATCATCGCGCCCAGGAAAACGCCGGGCACCAGACCGACGTCAAATTCCAGCACCGCGCTACGATCCAGAAAGAACATCAGTGTATGTGCAGAAGGGCCGGTGAACGTGGCGCTTTCGATCTGGACCGGATCAAAGGCAACCTGGCTGAGCGAATAGGTCAGAACCCATCCAACCGCCACTGCGAACCCGACGCCGGAGGCAAAGACCAGCCGCGCCACGCCGATCCGGTTACGCCGTGACAGCAGCAGCGCAAAGGCCGCTATTCCAAGCCCAAGGACCAGGCCAAAATACGCGGGCACACCGAATGTCGCGAGCAGGTCCATGTTGCGTCCACCTTCGGTGACCCAGAGTGCCGCCAGCTTGTCGCGCCACGGAGACAAAACCCCGCTGAGGCTCATCTGCGCCACCACCGCGAAAATCAGCCCGGACACCACCGAGCGCAGATTTCCGGTCGCCGCCATGACCAGAAGCCGGCCTGAACATCCGCGCGCCAGGACCATGCCCGCGCCGAACATCAGACCACCGATAATCGCGCCAGACCAACTGCCGGGCACCGCCATCATACGGGCGTCCGCACTTTCCATCAGCCCGACCAACTGTGCACCCTGAACCCAGACCAGAGCGGTGGAGAAGGTCAGCAGCCATACCGAAACCTTGTCACCCATGGCGCCACGGGCGAATTCGACCGCGGCTGCGCGCAGGCAGAATCGCGATCTCTGCGCGGCTATTCCGAAAATCGTACCAGTGATCAGCCCGAACAACGCCGCCGTCGGGGCCTCGCCGATCCGTTCAACTATGCCGACAAGGTCCATCCTCGGTCTCCCATCCATTCATGAAACGCGATATATGGCGCCCGCCGGATATATGCTTTGATGCAGATCAGATGTGCATTGGCGCTTTTACCTCGCCAAGCCGTTGCATCGAGCGTATTCCCGAGGCATGACCACCATCGTTCCCATCTCCGATGCGCGCAAAATGCCTGTCTGGCGAAGGCCGGTGACGTTGCTTTTCGTTATGGCGATGTCCATGCCCATTGCGTTCTATGCGTGGTACGCGCTGCTGAACAATTTCGTGATCGAAGCGGCTGGCTTTGATGGTGCCGATATCGGCCTGTTGCACACCGTTCGGGAGATTCCGGGTTTCCTCGCTGTTGGCGTGATTGCCATCATCCTGTTCGTCAGAGAGCAGGTCCTTGGACTTGTTTCGCTTGCGTTGCTGGGGGTCGCCACCGCCTTTACCGCCTGGTTCCCAAGCCTGGGCGGGTTGTTGTTCCTCACGCTCCTGAGCTCGATCGGGTTTCATTATTACGAGACAGTGAACCAGTCCCTTCAACTGCAATGGTTGCCCAAGGATCGCGCGCCTCAGATGCTCGGATGGATCATGGGCGCGAGTTCTGCGATGACGCTGGTCGTTTTCGTCCTGATCGTGTTGATGTGGGAGCCGCTGGGCCTGTCCTACAATCTGGTTTTCATGACGGCCGGCGGGGTGACATTCGGAGTGGCGGTGCTGTGCCTATTTGCCTATCCGCAGTTCGAAGCGCCCCATCCGCAAGTCAAGAAGATGGTGTTGCGACGCCGCTATTGGCTCTACTACGCGCTACAGTTCATGTCGGGAGCGCGACGGCAGATCTTCATGGTGTTCGCCGGGTTCATGATGGTTGAACGGTTCGGGTTCGAAGTGCACGAACTGACCGGTCTGTACCTTATCAACCTCATCGTGAACATGATCGCAGCGCCATTCCTGGGCAAGGCAGTGGGGCGGTTCGGAGAACGGCGCACTCTGATCTGTGAATATATCGGGCTGGCCTTCGTTTTCCTGATGTATGGAGGTGTCTACTGGTTTGGTTGGGGCATGGCTCTGGCGGCAACTCTGTATGTGATCGATCATATCCTGTTCGGTCTGGCATTGGCCCTGAAGACGTATTTTCAGAAGATCGCCGATCCCGGAGACATTGCGCCGACGGCTGCCGTTGCCTTTACTATCAATCACATTGCCGCAGTATTCTTGCCGGTGTTGCTTGGGTTGTTATGGGTAATCTCGCCAGCAGCGGTTTTTGGCCTTGCCGCCTGCATGGCGCTGATCTCGTTGAGCCTGTCGATGCTGATCCCGCGAAACCCCGAACCGGGTTACGAAACGATATTCGCTCGGGGCTTGCCTGCCCCTGCAGAATAGGCGGGTTGCATGTCAGAAAAGGGCCGATTCCTGACCGGTTCAACCATGGGGCATGTCGTTCGCATGACCATGGCCGGTGCGATGGGCATTACGTTCGTATTCGTCGTTGATGCGGCCAACCTGTTCTGGATTGCCCGTTTGGGCGACCCGAGGCTGCTGGCCGCCATCGGTTTTGCCTTTGCCGTACAGTTCTTTTCCGTGTCCTCCGGTATCGGGCTTATGATCGCATCGACCGCGTTGGTTTCGCGCAGCATAGGTGCCGGCGATCGGGCGCGGGCGCGGCGGATTGCAACCAGTTCGGCCGTGATTGCCGGTTTGCTGCAGTTTGTGGTCGCAGCCCTGATTGTTGTTTTCCGCCACGATATCCTCGCGCTGTTGGGTGCCGGCGGGGAAACCGCGGCACTGGCAGCGCGATATCTTGCCATATCGCTTCCATCCTTGGGAATCATGGCGATGGGAATGGTCGCAAACGGGGCATTGCGCGCCGAGGGAGACGGCCGAAGGTCAATGTATGTCACGCTGTTCTCTGGCGGTGTGGCGATGATCGTCGACCCGATTCTGATCTATGGCCTCGGTCTGGGACTGGATGGTGCTGCCTGGGGGATCACCCTTTTTCGCTTCGTGATGCTGGCTGTTGCATTGCGGTATGCCATCGGAGTGCATGATCTCCTGGCGCTGCCGCGATGGGTGGATGTGCGCGAAACTCTGCGGCCATATCTGGCCATTGCGGTTCCCGCGATCCTCACCCAGTTGGCCACGCCGGTCGGGAATTTTCTGGCCACCAGCGTGATGGCCCCGTTTGGCGATGACGCGATGGCGGGATGGGCGGTGGTCGGTCGACTGACGGTTGTGGCCTTTGGCGGCATCTTTTCCCTGGCTGGGGCGATTGGTGGGATATTCGGGCAGAATTTCGGCGCGTGCCTCTATGACCGTGTCCTGCAAATCTATCGCGATGCCGTGATTTTTGGAATGATCTACACCTTGTGCGCATGGAGTGTTCTGGCGTTTTTCGGTCAGACCGTTGCCGGGTACTTTTCTCTTACACCGCAGGGGGTCAACGTGGTTCTGGCATTTACCGGCGTCGGGGCAGGCGGGTATGTGATCGGCTCGGCATTGTTTGTGGCCAACTCGGCCTTCAATGCCCTGGGCCGACCGGTTTGGGCAACCGGGCTGAACTGGCTGCGCGAGGGCGCACTGACCTTGCCGCTGGCCCTGTGGCTTGCGGGGGTGTTCGGAGCCGGTGGCGTTGTCTATGCGCAAGCGGCGGCCGGTGTGCTGGTTGGGTTGGGAGCCGTGTTCTGGGGGTGGCGATACGTGGTCGGATTGCGGCGCCTGAACCTGCCGGCGCTTGACCTTGAGCCGCCACGACCCTACGCGCATGCTGACCGTTTCAGGAGAAGATGATGCCCACCTTTACCGCGCTGACCACACTGAAAGGCAAAGCCCCGGCCGAAGCGCTGGGCGAGGCGATGGAACGACTGGCCCCCGAGCCCACCGGTGTCGGAGTGTTCGAGATCGAGGACGGGTCCGGGCTGTGGGAAGTCGGCGGCTACTTCGAGACCAGTCCGGACGCGGCGGCGCTGGCGGTATTGGCTGCCGCTTTTGACGCAAAACCGTTTGTGGTCTCTGAACTGCCGGAAACCGACTGGGTGGCCCATGTGCGCCGCGAACTGGCCCCGGTGAGAGCGGGCCGGTTCCTTGTCTATGGCAGCCATGATGCCGACAATGTCCCTGCGAATGTCGAACCTTTGCTGATCGAGGCGGCGATGGCATTCGGGACCGGCCATCATGGAACCACGTTGGGATGTCTGCGGGCTTTGGATGCGCTCATCGATCAAGGTTTTTCTGCCACGCGTGTCGCGGACATCGGTTGTGGCACCGCCGTTCTGGCCATGGCGGCGGCGCGGATGTGGTCAGGAACCATTCTGGCAAGCGATATCGATCAGGTTGCCGTGGATGTCGCGGAGGCCAATCTTCGGGCCAACGGGTTGCAGGACCAGGTACGTTGCATCGAGGCCGCCGGGTTCGATCATCCGGACCTGCGGGCCGCGGCGCCCTTTGACCTGATCTTTGCCAATATCCTGAAAGGTCCGCTGGTGGCGCTGGCGCCTGACCTGGTTGCACATCTGCGAGCCGGGGGATTCGCGATCCTGTCTGGAATTCTAAACGAACAGGCCGATGATGTGATTGCGGTTTATCAACGGGCTGGAACCAATCTTGTAGCGCGGGAGCAGATTGGTGACTGGACGACGATAGTCTTTGAAAATAAGGCATAATTTGGCGTGGTGGAGCGGCCAAAACCAAGGTTTGCCCAAGTTTTGCCACAATTCAAAAATATCAACATTTATCGACTGGTGGGGGCCAGTAATTCGGAGGCTGTCATGAACGAGAGCCAACTCCTTTTTGACCAGCGTGTGCGTGGGCTTCTGCGCAAGCATCGTGCCTTGGCACGTGGTTACACTCACAGGATGCGTCCCGACGGACTGATTGTCCTGAAACCCCGCCGTGCACAGGCGCGGATATCCGGGCGGTCCGTCGCCATCTTCCTGATGGCATTCTTTCTCTTCAAGGGGTTCCTGATCGCCAATCTGGGTGAACAGACCTATCTGGATCGCGTTGTGCAGCTACAAAAAGGCACCGTCGTGGAACGTGCCGGGTCCGTCCTCATGCAGAACGATCCGCTGTCCCGTCTGATCGCATTGAAAATCGGGCCGGTTCTGCGCTGATACCCGCCTGCCGGTTTTGCAGCGTCATCCAAAAAAAGAAAAGCCGCAGGCCAGGGGCGTGCGGCTTTTTGATGTGTAATGGACCCTTGATGGATCCATTACCTCAGTAGGAAGTGCGGTTCATCGCGACCATGTCGATGTCGCCGCGGACCAGACCGATATCATCCAGTTCACGGTCTGTGAGGCCCTGCAGCGCGTTGCGTGTAGCGCGGGCGTCATTCCATGCGGCGATCGAGCCGACAATCGATGCTACGAAGTTCCCGATACGGCCGATGTGGCCGTGCGAGCCGTAGGTGGTGCGGGTCGTGTCAAATGCAGCCATATCCTTGTCCTCTGATTTATGGTTACAGTGTCTGTTTTGATGAACGGCAGATATGCGGGCGTATTTCCCGGGACAAGATGCAAATAGCGCAAACTCAATATGCATTCACTGCATAGGTCGATATCGCGTTAACCCTATTGAAATAAAGGCGGAATCTTGACGTCAATGCGCTGATTCCGGGCCGGTCCGGTCGTTTTCGATGCGTTTTCTGTCGTGGATGGCGCGACGGGCAAGGATTGGACCTTGGGGTGAAAACGCTTGGCTAATGTTCGCGTTTCGTGCTAGTGCATCAAAAAAGCAACAATCGGTGACATCGGACATCGAAGAGCAGTTGGGACTGGGCAGGACATGCGAATTTTGGGCATCGATCCGGGGCTGCGAACTCTGGGATGGGGCGTGATCGAGTCGCACGGCCCGCGACTGCGCCACATTGCAAACGGCCAGATTCGTTCCCAGGGCAATGAACTGGCAGACAGGTTGCTGTCGCTTTACAATCAACTCACCGCCGTTTTGCGAGACCATGCTCCGGACACCGCGGCCGTCGAACAGACATTCGTGAACAAGGACGGCTCGGGCACTCTGAAGCTGGGGCAGGCGCGCGGCATTGCACTGCTTGTGCCCGCGCAGGCCGGGCTTTCGGTCGGGGAATACGCGCCGAACCGTGTCAAGAAGACGGTGGTTGGCGTGGGCCACGCGGACAAGGCACAGGTCATGCACATGGTGCGCCTGCAATTGCCGGGTTGCGAGCCTGCCGGTCCGGATGCGGCGGACGCTTTGGCCATTGCAATCTGTCACGCCTGTTTCGGCCGGGCCGAACGATCGGAACCGCACGAGGTGCGGGCATGATCGGTAGACTGCGCGGTCGTTTGGAGTACCGGGGTTCTGATCACATCCTGATTGACGTTCAGGGGGTGGGCTATATCGTCTATTGCTCTGACCGAACGCTCGCAGCGTTACCGGGCGCGGGCGAGGCCGTGTCGGTATATACGGATCTGGTCGTGCGCGAAGACCTGATGCAACTGTTCGGTTTCCTCAGCCTTGTGGAAAAGGAATGGCACAGGCTCTTGATGAGCGTGCAAGGGATCGGCGCAAAGGCATCGCTGTCGATCCTTGGCGCGCTGGGTGCCGACGGCGTGGGCCGTGCAATCGCTCTGGGAGATTGGAAAAGCGTGACCGCGGCGAAAGGAGTCGGACCGAAGACCGCGCAAAGGGTCGTTCTGGACCTGAAGGACAAGGCCCCGTCGGTCATGGCGATGGGCGGCGCGCCAGCCGCGCCCGCAGTGTCACAAGAAACCACTGTGATCGAGCCGGTCGCCGCCGCGGATGCAAAACCACCTTTGCAGCCTTGGTCGAACGCGTCGGCACAGGCGGATGCATTGTCCGCGCTGTCAAATCTGGGTTATGCACCTGGCGACGCGGCGGCGGCGGTGGCCGAAGCGGCCGGAACATTGCCCGATGCCGGCGAGGCCGAACTGATCCGCGCGGCGCTGAAACTGCTGGCACCAAAAGGATAGCGAGGCTGTCCCTGCAGGTGCCCCCGTTGGAGAAGTGACATGATGGACTCCGATCCAACTATGCGGCCCGAACCATTGCCCGAAGACAATGACCGCGCCTTGCGGCCACAATTGCTGGATGAATTCATCGGGCAGGCAGAGGCCCGCGCCAACCTCAAGATTTTCATCCAGTCCGCCCGCCAACGCGGCGAAGCAATGGACCACACCCTGTTTCATGGTCCGCCGGGGCTGGGCAAGACCACACTGGCGCAGATCATGGCGCGCGAACTGGGCGTCGGGTTTCGCATGACCAGCGGTCCGGTTCTTGCCAAGGCCGGCGATCTGGCGGCCATCCTGACCAACCTGGAAGCGCGCGACGTTCTGTTCATCGATGAAATCCACAGGTTGAACCCGGCGGTGGAAGAGGTTCTTTATCCGGCGCTGGAAGATTTCGAGCTGGATCTTGTCATTGGCGAGGGTCCAGCCGCCCGCACGGTCCGGATCGAGTTGCAGCCATTTACCCTGGTTGGTGCGACCACGCGCATGGGGTTGTTGACAACGCCGTTGCGTGACCGGTTCGGAATCCCGACCCGGTTGCAGTTTTATACCGTGGATGAATTGCACGAGATCGTTACCCGCAATGCCCGCAAGATGGGGGCGCCGGCCGACGCGGACGGTGCGCGCGAGATCGCGCGGCGCGCACGCGGAACCCCGCGGATTGCCGGGCGGTTGTTACGGCGCGTGGTGGATTTTGCAGTGGTCGAAGGCGATGGCGCGATCACGCGAAGCCTTGCCGATGGGGCTTTGACGCGGCTGGGTGTCGATCACCTGGGGCTGGATGGGGCGGACCGGCGCTATCTCCGGCTGATCGCCGAAAATTATCAGGGCGGGCCGGTCGGTATCGAAACCCTGTCGGCGGCGCTGTCCGAAAGCCGCGACTCGCTGGAGGACGTGATAGAGCCGTTCCTGCTCCAGCAAGGATTGATCCAGCGAACACCGCGGGGGCGGATGCTTGCGCATAAGGGATGGGATCACCTGGGAATGGCGGCGCCAAAGTCCCAGAGCGACCTGTTCGGTTGAACTGCGGCGCCCAAGATCTTATGGCTCGGGCGGGGAAACTTCCGGCAAAAGGCGGATGCGCGTGACACCTGAAGAAATCAAGACCTTGTTCACACGCGAGGATGGAACGTTTGTGTTCGCGCGTTGGGGGCGACCGATTGTGCCGGTCGTTTTTGGCGTTCAGGACGAGACTCTGCCGGTGATCAAGGGCGCCTTCGAAGCGGTTTGCACACTGGCGGGACACCAGATGGCCGAGACCGATCCGGAGCTGGGCACCAATTGCATGGTGTTCTTCTTCCGCGACTGGGATGAATTGACCGAGGTGCCCGATCTGGACCGGCTGGTGCCGGACCTCGTTCCGCTTGTCGGGCGGTTGAAAGTCGCCGATGCGAACCAGTACAGAGTGTTCCGTTTCGACGATACCGGTGCGATCCGGGCAGTGTTCGTTTTCCTGCGCATGGACGCAGCGTTGTCGCAGGTGTCAGCCGAAACGCTTGCGTTGGGGCAGGTGGTACAATCCATGCTGCTTTGGTCGGACCGGGCATTTCTGGACCGGTCGCCACTGGCCGCGGCGGGCGGAACCACAATTTTGCGCCCTGACATAGCTGCGTTGATACGGGTCGCTTATGACCCCGCTTTGCCGGGCGCGGCAAGGGACTCCTCGCATGCGTTGCGCCTGTTCGCCCGGTTGGAGAGCCCAAGATGACTCACCGGTTTCCAATCCGCGTCTATTACGAAGACACCGATATGGGCGGCATCGTCTATCACGCCAATTACCTGCGTTACATCGAGCGTGCGCGCAGCGCGTGGGTGCGCCAGCTGGGAAATGACCAGAACGCGATGCTCGATGCCGGGCTTGTGTGGGTTGTGCGCCGTATCGAGGCGGACTACCTGGCGACGGCCAAGTTCGAAGATGAACTGGTGGTCGAAACCTCAACGCAAAAGATCACGCCGGCACGGTTGGTGATGGATCAGGTGGTGAAACGTGGCGACACGGAGCTGTTTCGAGCGGTGGTGACAGCGGTCTGCATGACCCGGTCGGGGCAGCCCGTACGGCTTCCAGCGGAGATTCGCGCATTGCTGAGCTAGTGCACTTGTGATTGGCGGTTCTATTGGCAATTGGTCCAGACATGCGATACATTCGCTCTAATCAATAGGCGATCGGCGCACGGTCGCAAGCAAAGAGCAGGCAGATGGAAGCAGAAACCCTGGCGCTGGCGCAGGAGATTGATTTCTCTTTGTGGGGCCTTTTCGCACGCGCGACGTTTACCGTAAAACTGGTCATGGTGATGCTGATCGTGGCATCGTTCTGGTCATGGGCGATCATCATCCAGAAACTGATCACGTATCGGTCGTCGCGCACGGAAGCCGAGATTTTTGACCGGGCATTCTGGTCTGGCGAGCCGCTGGACGGGTTGTTCGAGCAGATCGGCATACAACCGGACGGCAGTTCCGAGAAGATTTTTGCCGCGGGTATGACCGAGTGGCGGCGCAGTCACCGCAGTGATGGAGAACTGATCGCCGGTGCCCAGTCGCGCATAGACCGATCAATGGATGTCGCCATCAACAAGGAAGCCGAGGGGCTGCAAAGTGGCTTGCCGGTTCTGGCCACGGTCGGATCCACCGCACCATTTGTCGGGCTGTTCGGAACGGTCTGGGGGATCATGAACGCTTTCATCGAAATTGCCGAGCAGCAGAACACCAACCTCGCGGTTGTGGCGCCGGGTATCGCAGAGGCATTGCTGGCAACTGGTCTGGGTCTGCTGGCGGCTATTCCGGCAGTCATCTTCTACAACAAGCTGAGCGCGGATAGCGACCGGATCATCGCGGGATATGAAGCCTTTGCCGATGAATTCGCGACCATCCTTTCGCGTCAGTTGGACAGCTGAGCGATGGGCGCGGCGGTTCAGCAGGGGCAGAACAGCGGACGGCGCCGTCGCGGCGGACGCGGGCGCACACGGCCGATGGCCGAAATCAATGTCACACCATTTGTCGATGTGATGTTGGTGCTGCTGATCATCTTCATGGTGGCCGCGCCGCTGCTGACCGTTGGCGTCCCGGTTGATCTTCCAAAGACCGCTGCCAATGCACTGCCTTCGGACCAGGAGGAACCCCTGACTGTGACCATGACCGCAGACGGGGCTATCCAGATCCAGACAACGGATGTCGCGCGCGGCGAGTTGGTGGCCAAGCTGCGGTCGATCATTGCCGAACGTCAGTCGGATCAGGTGTTTCTGCGCGCGGATGGCGCGATTGCCTATGCGGAGGTGATGCAGGTGATGGGCGCGCTCAACGCGGGCGGGTTTTCCAATGTCGGACTGGTGACGGATACGGGCGGGCCGACGCTGGACAACCCCGGCGAGTGAGGAAAGGTCATTGGATACCGGCACCAAGATCTCAGGCGTCGCGCATATCCTGTTGTTGGGGTGGGCGTTTTTTGGCGGAGCTTTCCAGTCGGAACCGTTGCCATTCGAAGTCCGCGAAGTGTCGGTGATCACAGCCGAGGAGTATGCTGCGCTGGTGGCTCCGCGCAAGGCCGAGACTCCCGAGCCAGAGCAGGTGCCTGTTGCCGAACCGGACTCTGAACCCGCGCGCATCCCTGAACGCGAACCGGATCCAGCACCCGAACCCGAGGTGGCAGAGCCACCGCCAGAGCCTGAAATCGCAGAACCTGAACCCAGGCCGGAACCAGAACCGGACCCGGTTCCGACCGAACCGGTGGTTGCCGTGCTGCCGCAATCCGCAGGTTCCCGCCCCAAGCCG
This sequence comes from uncultured Rhodobacterales bacterium, assembly GCA_964351155.1. GTDB lineage: Bacteria > Pseudomonadota > Alphaproteobacteria > Rhodobacterales > Rhodobacteraceae > CAYGNE01. The sequence continues at coordinate 20,280 of CAYGNE010000035.1, forward strand.
CGACCGGCGGACCGGGTCGAACCGGATCCCGTTGACGAGCCGCCGCCAGACGTTCGGGAAGACGAGATCGAGCGCCCGGAGGTTTCGGAAGAGCCGGGCGAGCAGACGGTGGAAGAACCCGAGGTGGCAAGCGCACCAAAGGAGGCCACGGACGTCATAGAACCGGAAACTGACGATACCACCGAACTGGCGCCAACGGCGTCCAAACGCCCGCCCAGGAACCGACCGGCGCCACCGGTCAGGACAGCCGAAGCAGAACCGAAGGAAACCGAGGCGACGTCGTCGCCAGAGCAGCAGGACACCGGTTCCGACCTCTCGGATACGGTGAACGATGCTCTGCGCGAGGCCATGGCCGGGGCCGAACAGATTGACGATGCCCCCAAGGGTCCGCCGATGACATTTGGCGAAAAAGAAGCTCTTCGGGTCGGCGTGCAGAAATGCTGGAATATCGGGCCGCTCTCGACCGAGGCGCAGCGCATGACGGTTGTCGTCGGGGTTTCCCTGGATCGCAATGGCGTCCCGAACTCGGGCACGATAAAACTGTTGTCCAGCTCAAACGGTTCGGATGCTGCGGCAAAACAGGCCTTTGAGGCGGCCCGGCGCGCGATTATTCGTTGCGGAACCAAGGGGTATGACCTGCCAGCCGAAAAATATGCACAATGGCGCGACATTGAAATGACATTCAGGCCCGAAGGGATGGGAATCGAATGAGGAAATTTCTGACACTGTTTCTGGTTGCAATCGGATTGCAGGCGTCCATGCTTGCCGCGCAGGACGGCCCGCTCAGGCTCGATATTACCCAACCAGTGATCGAGCCGCTGCCATTCGCCGTTCCGGATTTCGTCGCGACGGCACCCGCCGCATCAGAGCAGGCATCGCAGTTGTCGCGGGTGATCGCGGCGGATCTGACAGGAACGGGATTGTTTCGCGAAATTCCATCCAGCGCGCATATCAGTCAGGTCTCGGATTTCTCGGCGCCGGTTCAGTATGCCGATTGGAAGGCCATCAACGCACAGGCATTGATCACGGGAGAAGTGACAGTGACCGGCGAAAACATGACGGTCAGCTTCCGCGTCTATGACGTGTTCTCGGGCGCGGAGCTTGGCAATGGGCTTCGCTTTGCTGGCTTGACCTCTGGCTGGCGGCGCATGGCGCACAAGGTCGCCGATGCGGTTTACTCCCGGATCACGGGCGAAGGCGGCTATTTTGACAGCCGTGTTGTCTTTGTCTCCGAGGCCGGGCCCAAGGGCGAGCGGCGCAAGCGGCTGGCAATCATGGATTACGACGGAGCAAATGTTCAATATCTGACGGACAGTTCGGCCATTGTCCTTGCGCCCCGGTTTTCCCCGACGGGAGATCGCGTCCTCTATACCAGCTATGAGAGTGGGTTTCCCCGGATACATGTTCTGGACGTCGGGCGCGTTGAGCGCCGCGTGCTGGAACAGACCGAGGGAACGATGAGTTTCGCGCCGCGTTTTGCACCGAATGGCCGCACCGTCGTGTTCTCGCTCGAACAGGGCGGGAACACCGACCTTTACGCGATGGACCTGAGCAGCGGCTCCCGTACCCGTCTCACCAGCGCCCCGTCGATTGAGACCGCACCCAGCTATTCGCCGGACGGCAGCCAGATCGTGTTTGAAAGCGATCGGTCGGGGGGGCAACAGCTTTACATCATGCCCGCCGGCGGTGGCGAGGCGAGGCGGATCAGTTTCGGACAGGGTCGCTACGGCACCCCGGTTTGGTCGCCCCGCGGCGATCTGGTCGCGTTTACCAAGCAGAACAAGGGCCGGTTTCATATTGGTGTCATGCGGTTGGACGGCAGTGAAGAACGCCTCCTGACCGCGTCCTTTCTGGACGAAGGGCCGACTTGGGCGCCAAATGGCCGGGTGATAATGTTTTCGCGCGAAACCCAGGGCGCGCAGGGTCGTTCTTCGCTTTACTCGGTTGATATCACCGGGCGGAACTTGCGGGCGGTAAACACACCGGACGGGGCGTCTGACCCGTCCTGGTCACCGCTGCAGAAATAGCCAGGCTTCGGGATCGTTCACAACGAGATTTGGCTGTGGTAGAAAGTTGCAACAATAATACAAGGTGAGGCATCCGGCATGAAATTCCTGACAAAGTTAACGGCGGTCGGCCTAGTGCTGGCTCTGGCCGCCTGTAATGATCCATCCCGCCTGAATGGTGGCGGCAGTGGGACCGGCGGCGGAGCAGTAGCCGGCAGCGGCTTGCCGTCCGATCCGACCTCTGTGGCCTATTTCCAGCAGGCAATCGGAGACCGTGTTCTGTTTGCGGTCGATCAGTCCACGATTTCCCCCGAAGGCCAGGCCACGCTGGATTCTCAGGCCAATTGGTTGACAACGAACGCCGACTACACTGCCGTGATCGAAGGACATGCCGACGAACAGGGCACGCGGGACTACAACCTGGCCTTGGGTGCGCGGCGAGCAAATGCGGTGCGCGAGTACCTGGTCTCGCGCGGCGTGGCCGGCAACCGTCTGAAAACGGTAAGTTATGGCAAGGAACGCCCGATCGAGATCTGCAGTGAGGAAAGCTGCTATGCGCGAAATCGACGGGCGGTCACTGTATTGGCCAGCGGATTGACGAGTTAAGGAAAGACAGGGCGGGACGATGCGCATTGTAGCGGTAATGATCGCGGTGGTTTTGGCCGTTGCCCCGGTGCGGGTTACGGCGCAGGATCAGCAGACTCTGGCCGATATCCGGCAGGAACTGACGGTTCTCTATGTCGAAGTTCAAAAGCTGAAGCGCGAATTGTCCACGACCGGATCGCCCGGAGTGAATGTTTCCGGATCCAGCGTGCTGGAACGTGTGGCGGCGATTGAAACCGAACTGCAGCGTCTGACCGCCAAGTCTGAAGAACTGGAGAACCGCGTAAACCGGGTAGTGACCGACGGTACCAACAGGATCGGTGATCTGGAGTTCCGCCTGGTCGAACTGGAAGGCGGCGACGTCAGCAAACTGGGCGAAACCAGCACTTTGGGCGGAGATTTGCCGACGCCGGCGACACCGACCCAGATCCAGCCGGCAGCGCCTTCGGCGGAAGGCGAACTGGCGGTCGGCGAAGAAGCAGACTTTCAGTTGGCGGCCGATGCGCTGGCAACCGGGAACAACGAAAAGGCGGCAGAACTGTTTGCGCAGTTCAATCAGACCTACCCCGGCAGCCCTCTCTCGGCACGGGCCAATCTGAGCAGGGGCAAAGCGCTGGATGCGATGGGGGACACGCGTGAGGCGGCCCGGTCATTCCTGGCCAGTTTCACGGCCGACAGCACCGGCGCGGATGCGCCTGCTGCGCTTTTCGAACTGGGCGCTGCGTTGGGGCGTCTTGGACAGACGAGTCAGGCCTGCGTGACCCTGGCCGAAGTTGAAACGCGATTTCCGGCCTCGGACATGGTTCACAGGGCCCAGCAGGAAATGGCTTCGCTGGGCTGCTCTTGACAGGGCGCGACGCCGATATTCTGGGGCATGTCAGAACCCAGTTCGGCACCTCTCCGCCCGCGCGCCTGGGCGTGGCGGTGTCGGGTGGCGGAGATTCCATCGCTCTGCTTCACATCCTGTCGCGGTGTTTTGATCCCGGATCGGTCAACCTGTTCGCCGTGACCGTGGATCATGGTTTGCGCGCAGATGCGGCTGCGGAAGCGCAGACAGTCGCCAAACTGGCGGAGCAGCTTTACATCCCGCATACCACGCTGCGTTGGTCGGGCTATGATGGAACAGGGAACCTTCAGGAACGCGCGCGCGACGCGCGATACGCCTTGATCAGCGAATGGGCAAAAACCCAGGACATCGCTGTTCTTGCCGTTGGCCATACGGCTGATGATCAGGCGGAAACCCTGTTGATGCGAATGGCGCGGTCTTCCGGTGTCGATGGTTTATCGGCCATGCCGGTCCGAAGAACCATGTTTGGCATAAACGTGATGCGTCCGCTTCTCGGATTGATGCGGGAGGATTTGCGACTCTATCTGAAGTCGCACAACATCTCTTGGGTCGAGGATCCGTCCAACGAAGACCCCGTATTCGAAAGGATCAAGACCCGCGAAGCGCTGAAGGCGCTTGCGCCACTGGGATTGACAGCACCGGTTCTGGCCGGGGTGGCCGCGAACATGGCGCAGGCACGCGAGGCATTGGATTGGTACTGCTTCCTGACGGCCCGCGAAATCGCAACGGTGGATGGCGGAAACGTCGCGATTGACCTTCGCCGTTTTCGTGCGTTGCCCGAGGAAATTGCACGCCGGTTGCTGTTCCGGTCAATAAGCTGGGTGGGCGGTCTGGTGCACGGACCGCGCCGCGCGCCAATGGCGCTGGCTCTGGAAAGTGTGCGCGCGGGAAATCCGCTGACGCTCGGCGGGTGCCATATCGTGCGCCATGACAACCGGATCTGGGTCTGTCGCGAACACAAGGCGGTCCAGAACGAGTGCACACCGCCAGACCAGCTCTGGGACCGGAGATGGCGGGTATCGGGCCCGCCCGCCTCCGGCGTGATGGTGCGTGCACTGGGGCAAAAGGGGCTGATGGCCTGCCCGGAATGGCGTGCCGCCGGACGCCCGATGGCGGCGCAAATCGCGACACCTTCGGTGTGGTATGAGCAGGAAATCGTCGCCGCGCCGCTGGCCGGACGTGCAGATGGCTGGTGTGCGCAACTGGAATGTGGCGAAGAGGAGTTCTTTGCATCGCTATTATCGCATTGAACCTGCGCATTTCATCTCTATTTTAAGTCTCAAGCGGGCCGTGTTGTTACCGGCCCTGTATGTAGGAGAGTTCCCTTGGGAAATGCACGCAATATCGCCTTCTGGGTCGTTCTGTTCCTGTTGATCCTGGCGCTGTTCAATCTGTTCAGTGGTCCGGGCGGCACAATGCAGAGCCGCGAAATTCCGTATTCGCAATTTGTGACCTCGGTTGAGGCGGGCGAAATCAGCCAGGTGACACTGGATGGCGAGCAAATCCGTTTCCGCGGTGCGGACGGGGTCGACTATATCGCGATCAAACCTGAAGATGCCGGAATCACCGATCTGCTGATTGCCAACAACATCCCGGTGCGGGCCGAAAAGCAGGAGCAGTCGGGGTTCCAGTCGTTCATCATCACCTTGCTGCCGTTCCTTCTTTTGATTGGTGTCTGGGTGTACTTCATGAACCGGATGCAGGGTGGCGGCAAAGGTGGCGCGATGGGCTTTGGCAAG
>CAYGNE010000036.1:0-25148 GCA_964351155.1 uncultured Rhodobacterales bacterium
GCCGCATGTTTAGCGGTATATAGTGAAGAAACACAACGTTTAGTGGTGGCTGACAAGCCCAAATTTGCAGTTTTTGGGTCATTATGGCCGTTTTTTGCGAATTACAGGAATGCCGTTTCGTCAAATGACCGCAATTTCCGACTGTGAAGCCGTTCCAGCGGCATGTTCCGCAGAGATTCCATTGCCCGGATTCCGATGTTCAGATGGCGCGAAACCTGTGTGTTGTAGAACTCGGATGCCATTCCGGGCAATTTCAGTTCACCATGCAGCGGTTTGTCGGACACACACAGCAGGGTGCCATATGGCACCCGGAACCGGTAGCCATTGGCAGCGATTGTCGCACTTTCCATGTCCAGCGCGATAGCACGTGATTGCGACAACCGCTGGACCGGCCCGGACTGATCTCTCAATTCCCAGTTCCGGTTGTCGATGGTCGCGACCGTGCCTGTGCGCATGATGCGTTTCAGGTCGTAGCCTTCGAGCTGGGACACATCAGCTACTGCCTTTTCCAGGGCGATCTGGATTTCGGCAAGCGCCGGGATGGGCACCCAGACCGGCAGATCGTCGTCCAGAACATGATCTTCCCGCAGATAGGCATGTGCCAGGACAAAATCGCCAAGCGCCTGTGAATTGCGCAGACCGGCGCAATGTCCCACCATAAGCCACGCATGCGGCCGCAGAACCGCGATGTGATCGGTGGCCGTTTTTGCGTTGGACGGCCCGACGCCGATGTTCACAAGCGTGATGCCTGACCCGTCCTTGCGTTTCAGATGATAGGTCGGCATCTGCGGCAGTTTCATCGGCTGCTCGATCGGTGCATCCGCGTCCGTGATTTCGACATTGCCCGTGCTGACGAACGACGAATAGCCGCTCTCCGGATTTGCCAGCTGCGTGCGGGCGTATGCTTCGAACTCGGACACATAGATCTGGTAGTTTGTGAACAGAACATGGTTCTGAAAATGCCCGGCATCGGTCGCCGTGTAATGCGCCAAGCGTGCCAGCGAGTAATCCACCCGTTGCGCCGTGAACAGCGAAAGCGGCCCGCTGCCGTTCAGGGGAACATGGGTGCCGTTGACAATGTCATCATTGGTGGTCGTCAGATCGGGCACATCGAACACATCTCGCAGGGTGAAATCGGCAGCACCTTCTTGGGGCACCGTCAGGGTTGGGTCATTTGCCACTGCAAAATGCACGGGGATCGGCGTATCAGACGCGCCGATTGTTACCGGTCGGTCGTGATTGCGGATCAGTAACCCGATCTGCTGGGTCAGGTAGGACCGGAACAGATCGGGGCGGGTGATCGTGGTCGAATAGGTGCCCGGCGCTGCGATGTGACCGAAACTCAACCGTGTGTCGACATGCGCATAGCTGGACGTGCTCATGCGGATCTCGGGATAGAAGGCGCGAACCCGGTGATCGGGAGCACCGGATTGCATCGCACTGAGAAACCGTTCGGACAGAAATCCTGTGGCCTGCACGTACAACTCTTCCAGCCGGGCCACTGCCTTGGCCGGATCGGTGAATATTTCCGGCGCGGGAGCCTTGGGCGTTTCGATTCTGCTCATGTTGTTGGCTCTAGTACCGGAATTTTCTTGAAAGTTCGGACATCGACGAGACCCACGTCCGAGATGCGAAGTTCTGGTATGACAACCAGCGCGAGAAGTGAATGCTGCATATAGGCGTTATTCAGAGCACAGCCGCAATCCTGCATGGCCTGAACCATTTGCTGAGCGGCCTGCGCCACCTCACGTGCGGGACTGTCCGACATCAACCCGGCAATAGGCAGGTCGACCCGGGCCAGTTCTGTTCCATCGCGGAAAACTGTGATCCCGCCGCCTATCTCTGCCAGACGGTTCGCAGCAAGCGCCATTTGCGCGCGGTCTGTTCCCACCACGATCATATGGTGGCTGTCATGGGCCACGGTCGAGGCCATGGCCATCCGCCCCTGGTACCCAAATCCCGACACAAAGGCGTTTGTCACACCGCCCGTGGCGCGGTGGCGCTCGACCAGCGCGATTTGACAGACGTCACCTTCGCCCTGCACCAGACCGTCACGGACGGGAAGATCGGCCTTGAGCGCCTTTGTCGGGGCCTGGTTCTCAACCACTCCGATCACGTTGGCGCGGGCGCGGTTTGCCCCGTCCGGTGATTTGATTTCGAAATCTGTATCCGTCAGCGCATGGCCCAAGCGGACGGTATTCCGTGCTGAATCAGGCCAGTTGTAATGTGGGCATTCAACAAGGCACTCGCCGTTCCGTGCGACCACATGACCACGGGCCATCACCATCTCGATGGGCAATGCGGTCAGATCGGAACTCAGCAAGATGTCGGCACGGCGACCGGGGGTGATCGAACCGATCTCGCGCTCTAGCCCGAAATGGGTCGCGGTGTTGATCGTCGCCATTTGCAGCGCGACCAACGGATCGCAGCCGCATTCTATCGCGTGTCGCACAACGCGGTTCATGTGGCCTTCGTTCACCAGAGTCCCGGAGTGGCAGTCATCGGTACACAGAATGAAGTTGCGTGGATCGAGGCCTTTTTCAGTGACGGCGGTGATCTGGCTCTCGACATCATACCAGGCGCTGCCCAGTCGCATCATCGACCGCATGCCTTGCCGAACCCGGGCAATTGAATCGGCTTCGCATGTGCCTTCGTGATCATCCGCCGGGCCGCCGGCCAAATAGGCAGCGAAGTCCGGCCCCAGATCGGGCGAGGCATAGTGTCCGCCCACGGTCTTGCCGGCCCGCTGGGTCGCGGCGATCTCGGCGAGCATTTTGGGATCGGCATTGGCCACACCGGGAAAATTCATCATCTCGCCGAGCCCGATAATGCCCGGCCACGTCATGGCTTCGGCGACATCTTCGGGCGAAATTTCGTATCCTGTGGTTTCGAGCCCCGGTGCGGACGGCGCGCATGACGGCATCTGGGTAAAGATGTTGACAGGTTGCATCAGCGCCTCGTCATGCATCATGCGGACACCGTCCAACCCCAAAACGTTGGCAATCTCGTGTGGGTCCGTGAACATGCTGGTGGTGCCATGCGGAATGACGGCGCGGGCAAACTCCGCCGGTGTCAGCATCCCGCTTTCGATATGCATGTGCCCGTCGCACAGGCCCGGTATCATGTAACGACCTTGTGCTTCGATCACCTGGGTGTCCGGGCCAATGCAATATGCGGCGTCCGGTCCGACAAATGCGATGCGTCCGGCGGAAATGGCGATGTCATGGCCGGGCAATGCCTCGCGGCTGTGAACATTGACCCAGATGCCACCACGAATGACTGTATCGGCGGGTTCGCGCCCTGCGGCGACCGCGATAAGCTGTGCGGCGACTTCAGGCCATGGGGGAATTTGATTTGCCATGGTCCAGCGTTTCCTGATTTTCCGGCGGGCGCAAGAGGTGCCAAACGGTAGGGCGCGAGATTTTTCTTGCCGGACGAAAATAGATCAGTCACTCTGACCTTGTTGTGAAGGAGGATCGTGACGATGGACTACGAAACCGTAGACGCCGACAGTTTCGGAAAGTCGCTCCGGGGTATCGGCCTGAACCTGCTGGTGAGGGACGTCAAAACGCAATGCCTTTTCCTGGAGAGCGTATTTGGAATGACCCCGCATCAAGTGACGCAGGATTTCGCAATCGTGACCTATGGGCGCGAGGTGTTCCAGTTGCATTCGGACGGGACCTATTCGGCACACCCTTTGCTGGGCCTTTTGCCGGAAAATCCTCCGCGCGGCGCGGGAATTGAGATTCGTCTGTATGACACCGATCCTGATGCGGCCGTCAAACGGGCGGAAGCCACGGGCGCCACGATTCTGCAAGCGCCGATGGACAAACCGCACGGCCTGCGCGAAGCATACATTCTGTGCGAAAACGGTTATGCTTGGGTGCCCAGCCGATCTCTCTGATGGGTCTGGATTTCGGCGCGCAGCCAATTGGCGAATGCCACGGTCCCGGGAGAATGCTCGGCCTGGGGTGACAGGATAAGGTAATAGGCTTCCTGCATCACGGCGCGATGTTCGAATGGTGCAACCAGCTGACCGTTGGCAATCATTCGGCCTGCAATCGCGTCATGGGCTAACGCAAGCCCACCACCAGATGCCGCAACTGATAATGACACTGTGTATGTCGTCGCATAGGTGACCGGTGGATTGGGCCAGGCCAGTGACTGATCTTCGGCCCACGTTGCCCAGTTGCACAACAGATTGGAACAATCGTACAGAGGTTGCATGGCCAGATCGTCCAGTGTCACGGGATAGCCGGGCCGGCAGACAGGGTAGTAGTGGTCCCTGTGCAAGAGTTCGGCGCGTACCGTGTCGGCCGGATGCAGGGAATAGCGGATTTCGATATCTATCCCGTCGGACATTTCCCGCGGTTCCCACAGATCGGTTGAGATGTTCAGCTGCACTTCGGGGTGGGTGGCCTTGAAACCGGCCAGCCGGGGGGCAAGCCAGTGCACGGCAAAGCTTAGGTTGCATTGCACCTGAACCACGTCTTGATCCGTTCCGGTGACGGCGCGGGTACCGCGCACCAGTGTGCGAAATGCTTCACGCACGACGGGGAGATAGGTCACACCGGTTTCGGTCAGTTCCAGAGCGCGCGGGCGGCGGAAAAACAATGGCCGCCCGAGATATCCTTCGAGCGCCTTGATCTGTTGACTGACCGCGCTCTGCGTCATGTTGAGATCGCGCGCAGCCCCGGTGAAGGACAGGTGACGCGCTGCGGCCTCGAAAGTGCGCAGCCAGCCAAGGGGAGGCAGAGGGGCTTGCATGCCATTATCTTGCCATAAGTCATACTAATGGTGAAGGTGGGTTTTTTTCGTTCGTAATGGCGACCGCAGAAGGGCAAGATTTCCCTGAATCACAGGAGGCCTTCATGACTGTCACGAACTTGCGCCGGAACATGGATCACTGGCAGGAGCGGGTGGACCTGGCTGCGGCTTTTCGCTGGACCGCGCGGCTCAATATGCATGAAGGTGTGTCCAATCATTTCTCGTTGGCCATCAATGATGATGGTTCCCGGTTCCTGATGAATCGGAACCAGGTTCATTTCAGCCGCATCCGGGCGAGCGATCTGCTGGATCTCGATGCCAACGATCCGGATGCGCTGAACGGTGCGGATGCGCCTGACCCCACGGCCTGGGGGTTGCACAGCGCGGTCCACAGGCTTTGCCCGCATGCACGCTGCGCGATGCATGTGCATTCGATCCATGCCACGGTTCTGGCCAGTCTGGCCGATAGCAACCTGCTGCCGATTGACCAGAACTGTGCCATGTTCTTCAACCGCTATGTCATCGACGATGGGTATGGCGGACTGGCGTTCGAAGAAGAAGGCGAACGCTGTGCCGCTTTGCTGCACGATCCGAAAAAGAAAGTAATGATCATGGGCAATCACGGCATCATGGTCATAGGCGACACGGTCGCAGAGACATTCAACCGAATGTATTTCTTCGAACGTGCGGCGGAAACCTATATCCGTGCGCTGCAAACCGGACGACAGCTGAGGGTGCTGCCTGACGACATCGCGGAAAAGACGGCGCGGGAACTCGAAGAATACCCGGACCAGGCTGACAGGCATCTGAGCGAACTCAAATGCATACTGGACGACGAAGGGTCTGACTACGCCAACTAGACGTGCGAGACATGAAGTTGTCAGAGATGAAAAACAAGACCTGGAACTATCATCCCGATCTGCCACTGGCCGATCCGTCGATCTTTCAATGGCCACCCCGGCCCGGGCTCATTCTGCTCTGGTTTTCCCGCAACTGGCTGACGCTGAGCGAACGTGTGTTGATGCTGGCCGTGGCGGTCATTGCCTGGGCGTGGCTGTTTCCCGACCTGGAGATTGCGAAAACTTTTGCACCTGGCTGGATTACTCGGGTCTGGTTGGTCAATCTGGGATTGGTCGGCGTCACGGCCGGCGGATTGCACTGGTACTTTTACATTCGCAAGGGGCAGGGCAAGAGACTGAAATTCGACCATCGCGATCAGGCGAAACAGAACAAACTTTTCGATTTCTCGGATCAAGTGCGTGACAACATGTTCTGGTCGCTGACCAGTGGTGTCGCTCAGCTGACCGGGTTTCAGGTATTGACGATGTGGTTGATGGCGAACGGCTATGCGCCGGTGATCACGTTCTCCGAAAACCCGGTGTGGTTCGTGCTGTTACTGGTCCTGATCCCGATCTGGTCGGCTTTCCATTTCTACTGGGTCCACAGGTTGCTGCATCAGCCGTTCCTCTACGATCGGGTTCACGCGCTGCATCACCGCAATGTCAATATTGGTCCGTGGTCGGGGTTCTCAATGCACCCCGTCGAGCATTTCATCTACCTTACAACGCTGTGCATTCACTGGGTGATCCCGTCACATCCGATTCACCTGTATTTCCACGTGATCTATCAGGGGCCAGGCGCGGCCATGACCCACACCGGGTACGAAGACCTGCTGATCCGGGACAAGCGGCGACTGGCGCTGGGTAGGTTCTATCACCAGCTTCATCACCGGTACTACGAATGCAATTACGGGAACCAGGAAATGCCCTGGGACCGGTGGTTCGGCACCTTTCACGATGGATCGGACGAGGCCACGACCGAGACCCGGGCTCGAAAGAAAAGGATGTATTCCTGATGGCCGATCGCAAGGAATGGAACCATGTGCCCGAAGTGCCGATTAAGGTTTCGCCGCTTTGGCAATGGCCGCCGCGGCCCATGGCCGTGTTCCGCTGGTATTTTGACAGCTGGTTTTTTCTGACCATCAACATGGCCATCGTCGGCGTGGCGTTCCTGTCATACGCATGGTTCAGCCCGACATTGGAACAGGCCCTGACGTGGCGGCTGGGGTGGGTTCTCGGGATATTTTCACGAAATTTCGTTCTGGTGTGTCTTGTCGCCGGGGCTCTGCATCTGTGGTTTCACGCCTACGCCGTCCAGGGCGGCGAGAAAAAATATGATCCGCGCCCCTTCCCCCGACAAGGGCGGATGTTCACTCTGAACAGCCAGCTTCTGGACAACATGATCTGGACACTTGCCAGCGGTGTAACTGTCTGGTCCGGCCTCGAGGCACTGTTGTGGTGGTCATATGCCAATGGCTATGCGCCGATGGTCGATTTTGACAGCCACCCGGCCTGGTTCGTTGCAGTCTTCTTTCTCGTGCCGGTGTGGGAGAGTTTTTATTTCTATTGGATACACAGGCTGCTGCACACGAATGCGTTGTATAGGTTCCACGCGCTGCACCACCGGAACACGGATATCGGACCCTGGTCCGGGCTTTCGATGCACCCGGTCGAGCACATGTTCTATTTCGGGACCGTGCTGGTTCATTTCGTTGTGCCGACACATCCGGTGCACATGGTATTCCACCTGATGTTCTATGCTCTGCTGGCCGTAACCACGCATACCGGATTCGAAGGGCTCTGGTTCCGAAACCGCAAGCGGTTGCACCTTGGCATGTTTCATCATCAGATCCACCACCGGTACTTCGAATGCAACTACGGTAATCTGGATGTTCCATGGGACAAGCTCTTCGGGTCGTTTCATGACGGCACGCCCGAAGCCAAAGAGAACATGAAAGAACGCCTGCGTCAGCGCAGAAGAGCCTAGCGCAATAACCACAATTACAAACCGCATAGCACGCCCCGCACGTCGGGACAGACCTTGGACAATCGGCGTGTTGCCAGAAATCGGAGCATTACCACATGCAGTATGGCCTGACTGATGAGCAGGAAATGATCGTTTCGACAGTCCGATCCTTTGTCGAGAAGGAAATCTATCCCCACGAGGTTCTGGTAGAACGGACCGGGGACGTTCCAAGCGAGATTGCACAGGAGATCAAGCGCAAGACCATAGAACTTGGGTTTTACGCCTGCAACTTCCCGGAAAGCGTGGGATGCGCGGGCCTGAACCATCTGGAATTCGCGCTTGTGGAACGCGAACTGGGTCGCGGTTCAATGGCGCTTAACCACTTTTTTGGGCGACCGCAAAATATCCTGATGGCCTGCGAGGGCGAGCAGGTGGAGCGCTATCTTATGCCTGCGGTCAAAGGCGAACGCATGGATGCACTTGCGATGACCGAACCGGGTGCGGGCTCGGACGTGCGAGGTATGAAATGCGCAGCGGTCCGGGATGGCGGTGACTGGCTCGTGAACGGGACCAAGCATTTTATCTCGGGAGCGGACCATGCGGATTTCATCATCGTATTCATAGCAACCGGTGAAGACCGGACACCGAAGGGACCAAAGAAACGGATAACGGCCTTTCTGGTTGACCGAGGGACGCCCGGGTTCACCATTCGCGACGGGTACAAATCCGTCAGTCATCGTGGCTACAAGAACATGATCCTCGAGTTCGATGATTGCCGCCTGCCGGATTCGCAGGTTCTGGGCGAGGTGGATGGCGGGTTCGAGGTCATGAACACGTGGCTTTACGCCACGCGGATCACCGTCGCCACGATGTCCGTCGGGCGCGCGCGCAGGGTTTTTGATTATGCACTGGATTACGCAGCCACGCGCGAACAATTCGGCCAGAAAATCGGAAAGTTCCAGGGCGTGTCCTTTCAGATCGCGGACATGATCACCGAAATCGACGCGGCGGATTTGCTGACGCTTGCGGCGGCGGACCGGCTGGACAGGGGACTGCCCGCAAATCGCGAAATCGCTTCAGCCAAGCTCTATGCCAGCGAAATGCTGGCCCGTGTGACGGATACGGCGATCCAGATTCATGGCGGCATGGGCCTGATGGATGATTACCCGCTGGAACGGTTCTGGCGCGACGCACGGGTGGAACGGATCTGGGACGGGACGAGCGAAATTCAGCGTCACATCATCAGCCGGGACCTGCTGCGGGCATTGGGCGCTTGAGGAGGTTTCGAACGGGCTGTGCCCGTCCGACCGGTGCGAGGGGCCAGCCCCTCGCGCTCCCCGGGGTATTTTTCGAAAGAGGAAAAGCGAGTGTGTTCACAAAACTGGAACGGCGCGGGGCGGCGACGTCTGAGGCCGTGAGAGGGGAAGAGGTGGTTATTCTGCGAAAGGCCGGCGGGATGAGCGCTCTTCTTGCTGTCTCTTGTGATCTCGCCGGCGGAGGCGGCTCGCCGACGCCGATCGCGCAGGACTTGGCATGACGCGTGATCTGACCAGATTGCTGGCCCCGCGTTCGATTGCCGTCGTCGGCGGCGGTGCGTGGTGCGAGGCGATTGTCTCGGCGGCCCGGCGCATCGGGTTTGGAGGCGAGATTTTCCCGATTCATCCAGATGGCAAGGAGATCGCGGGATTGCGGGCCCTGCGCCGCCTGGAAGACCGCGAGGGGACAATCGACGCGGCGTTCATCGGAATAAACCGGCATGCGACCATCGAGGCGGTGCGTACGCTGAGCGGTCTGGGCGCTGGTGGTGCGGTCTGTTTTGCGTCGGGCTTTACCGAGGCATTCTCCGAAGATGCGAACGGTCGAACTCTGCAGGCGCAGCTGATCGCCGCCGCGGGGAACATGCCGATTCTGGGACCAAATTGCTATGGGTTCGTGAATGCGCTGGACCGCGTCGCCATCTGGCCGGATCAGCATGGAATGACTCCGGTGGATCGCGGGGTGGCCATTCTGACACAATCCTCGAACATGGCGATCAACCTGACCATGCAGCAGCGCGCGCTGCCGATTGCCTACATGGTGACCTGCGGGAACATGGCGCAGACGGGTCAGGCCGATCTGGCGACGGCGCTGCTGAATGACGAAAGAGTGACGGCGATCGGTCTTCATATCGAAGGGTTCGGCGAACTGCGGGCCTGGGAATGCCTGGCGCGGAAAGCACATGAAAGGGGCGTTCCCCTGATTGCGTTGAAAGTCGGACGTTCGGAGCAGGCACGCAAGGCAACCGTGTCGCATACGGCCTCGCTCGCAGGGAGCGATGCGGGGGCACAGGCGTTTCTTGATCGGCTGGGAATTGCCCGGGTCGACGGGCTGCCGGAATTCCTGGAAACACTCAAGCTATTGCATTGTGTCGGGCGGTTGGGGGGCAATCGCATCGCTTCGATCAGTTGCTCTGGCGGAGAGGCCAGCCTGATCGCGGATCTGGCAATGTCGCGAAAACTGCGGTTCCCGGCGTTGAATCAGGAACAGAAAGCCAGATTGAAAAGTGCGTTGGGTCCGATGGTCGCGCTGGCAAATCCGCTGGACTATCACACCTATATCTGGCGCGATGGCGAGACCATGGCGCGGGCATGGGCCGGAATGACAGGCGAACAGATCGATCTGACGTTCAGCATTGTTGACTATCCGCATACGGATTCCAGCGACTGGGCCTGCGCGACACAGGCGGCGATTGATGTGCGAAAAACCACAGGTCGACCCTTTGTCGTGGTTTCAAGCCTGCCTGAACTGATGCCCGAACGGGTCGCGCGGGAGTTCATGGATGGCGGTGTGGTTCCAATGGCTGGGTTGTCCGAAGCGCTCGCTGCAGCCGAAGCCGCGGCGCATCCGGGTGTTCCCGACAGTGTGCCGGTGTTGTTGCCCGGCGAGTTGGAGCCCACCGAGACTTTGACAGAAGCCGAGGCCAAGGCGGCGTTGTCCGAACACGGGTTGATTGTTCCTGCATTTCGATCGGCTGCCTGTGTTGATGGACTGTTGCAGGCAGCGGAGAGATTGCGGGAACCTTTTGCCCTGAAAGGTCTCGGGTTCGCCCACAAATCGGAACATGATGCCGTTCGGCTGGGGCTGTCGCGCCTGAATCTGCCGGAGGCAGCGGCGCAGATCGGGACCGCGGAGTACTTGCTCGAAGAGATGATCGTGGATGGAATCGCCGAGCTTTTGCTCGGGGTGACGCGGGACCCGGCACACGGGTTTGTCCTGACGCTTGGGGCCGGGGGCGTGCTGACCGAGCTTTTGCGGGACAGTGTTTCGCTGCTGGTCCCCAGTTCGCCGGAGCAAGTGAAACACGCTCTTCGGCGGCTCAGATGCTGGCCTCTGCTGGCGGGATTCCGGAACAAGCCGGGCGTAAACCTGGACGCAATCCTTGATGCTGTTATGGCGTTGCAGGCATATGTGGTTGCCAATGCCGAGACTGTCGGAGAAGTTGAAATCAACCCGCTGATCTGCACGTCCGACCGGGCTGTCGCAGTGGATGCTTTGATCAGAAAGGCCCCATCATGACTCCAATCGCAAGCGAACGCGACGGCGCAATTTTGAAGGTGACGCTGGACCGCCCCAAGGCCAATGCGATTGACTTGAAAACCAGCCGTCTCATGGGCGAGGTGTTCCGGGAATTTCGGGATGACCCCGAGTTGCGGGTTGCGATCCTGACCGGCGGCGGCGAAAAGTTCTTTTGCCCCGGGTGGGATCTGAAGGCCGCGGCGGAGGGCGATGCCGTTGACGGTGACTACGGTGTCGGTGGTTTCGGCGGGCTGCAGGAAATGCGGGACATGAACAAGCCGGTCATCGCCGCAGTCAACGGAATTGCCTGTGGTGGCGGGCTCGAACTTGCGCTGAGCGCGGACTTGATCCTCGCAGCGGATCACGCAACTTTCGCGCTTCCGGAAATTCGCTCGGGCACCGTGGCGGATGCGGCGAGTGTCAAGCTGCCCAAACGGATTCCGTATCATATCGCGATGGAACTGCTTTTGACCGGACGGTGGTTTGATGCCGAGGAAGCGCATCGCTGGGGTCTGGTCAACGAGATCCTTCCGGCGGACTCGCTGATGGACCGGGCGTGGGAACTGGCGCGGTTGCTGGCCAGCGGTCCGCCTCTGGTTTATGCGGCGATCAAGGAAATCGTGCGCGATGCCGAGGATTCGCGTTTTCAGGATGCCATGAACCGGATCACCAAGCGACAGTTGCGGAGCATTGACGCGCTGTATTCGTCCGAAGACCAAATGGAGGGCGCGAGGGCCTTTGCGGAGAAGCGGGATCCGGTCTGGAAAGGCCGCTAAAAACAGGGTCAAAGTGAGAAAGGCAAGGTGCTGACCTTTCGTTCAGCTTTTCTCGAACAAGGCGATCAGCGCCATATCATCCTTGTGGGAGCCCGCCGCCAGATCGCCATAGATACGGGTTTCCAGCAGGCGAAGATTCAGGATCTCGCCATTTTCCAAATCTTGGAACCGATCGGCAAACCCCGCCGTTTCGAAGTGTTGCGCATTGATCGAGAGCGCGAATTGCGCCCCGTGTCGCGCCACGCGCAACAAGGCCGGGATGGCGTCGGGGCCGACATGGCCTGTGGTGAAAGTGCCGGAGGAAACGATCCCGGAGTAACTGTTTGCAGGGACAGGGATCCCGAGATTGAGGTCCGCTTCAATGGCGTCGCGGTAGACGTCTTTCAGCATGGCCTGTCCAAGCATCTCCGCACTGATATCAGTCGCGTCGATAGGGCCGACCCCCAGAGCGCAAAGCACTTCGCCGCACAACCCGGTGCCCGCGCCGACGTCGAGAACCGGCCCCTGGCCGCCGGCCGATACAAATGCGCGCGCGGTATGGGTGTGAAGTTGGTAGTCTTCGCGGGCGGCAAAGGAACTGTCGTAATCGCCAGCCCATTCCGCATAAAGCTGTTTGGACTGTTCGGGCGATTTCAGCGCATAGGCCGAGTTCAGATCCGGAATTTCGCGACTCATGAATCCATCAAAGAACTATTCGGGGATTCGTTCAAGAACGCTGCAACATCCGTTCACGCGTGACAGCGACGTTTTGTAACGCTTGAAATCCGCGGCCGCCCGGATGAGGTTCGGGCATGAACAAAACTTTGCTTTCCTTCGGTCACGGGTATTCGGCGCAGGCTCTGGAGCGCCTGCTGTTGCCACAAGGTTGGCGGATCATTGGCACCACGCGGTCGGCGGACAAGGCTCGTGAACTGGCAAGAACAGGTGTGGAGATGCTGGTTTTCCCGGATGACGAAGCGATTGGCGCCATAAGGTCCGCGCTTTCGCGATCCACGCATGTTCTGGTTTCTGCGGGACCAACGGAACGGGGTGACCCGGTGCTGTCGGTTTTGAGGGATGACTTTGCCCGTGCGGCTCCGGCATTGAGCTGGGTGGGATACCTCTCCACGACAGGTGTGTATGGCGATCACGAAGGTGGCTGGGTGGATGAAACCACGCCTCTTGCGCCTTCAACCATCCGTGGACAATGGCGAAAGGCGGCTGAAGAGGGTTGGGCCGCCGTTCCTGATCTGCCCCTGCATGTATTCCGGCTCGCCGGCATATACGGGCCGGGTCGGGGGCCCTTTGCCAAGTTGCAGAACGGAACCGCACGGCGGATCGTCAAACCCGGCCAGGTGTTTTCCCGGATTCACGTCGACGACATTGCCCAGACGCTTGCAGCGTCAATCGCCAAACCCGATCCGGGTGCCGTTTACAACCTGTGCGACGACGATCCGGCGCCACCCGAGGACGTGCTCGCCTATGCGGCCAACCTGCTCGGGGTGTCGGTGCCACCGGAGGTGCCTTTTGACCAGGCAGACATGTCGCCATTGGCCCGCAGTTTTTATGCCGAAAACAAACGGGTCAGGAACGACAGGATCAAGGCTGAGCTTGGCGTGACGTTAAAGTATCCCGATTTTCGCGCAGGGTTGCGCGCCCTGTTTGAGCGGCTTGAATAGTCTTACAAATCCGGCGGGTTGCCCGGCAAAGAGGTAATATCAGGCCCGCTTGTCAGAGAGGGTTGCGACTCCAAGAACCTCAAGCACTTTGGCTTCGATTTGTTCGGCGTTCATGCCGGCGACCGCGTACATGTCAGCGGGGCTGGCCTGATCTATGAACACATCCGGCAGGACCATCGACCGGAACTTCAACCCGGTGTCAAAAACGCCTTCTTCCGCCAGCAGATGCGCCACGTGACTGCCAAATCCACCAATCGCGCCTTCTTCAACGGTGATAAGCGCTTCGTGCCGTGAAGCCAAATCCATGATCAACTCGCGGTCCAGAGGTTTGGCAAACCGCGCATCGGCGACTGTGGGGGTCACGCCCCGTGCCGACAGCGCCTCGGCAGCCTTTTGCACTTCGGCCAGCCGCGTGCCGAAAGACAGGATTGCCACACGCGTTCCCTGCTGGATCATGCGGCCTTTGCCGATCTCCAGTGGGATTGCGGTTTCGGGCAGGTCCACACCGACGCCTTCGCCCCGCGGATAGCGGAACGCAATCGGTCCATCATCATGCGCCGCCGCCGTCGCCACCATGTGAACCAACTCTGCCTCGTCCGCGGCGGCCATGACCACGAAACCTGGCAGGTTGGACAGGTATGCAATGTCGAAGCTGCCCGCATGGGTCGCGCCATCCGCACCGACCAACCCGGCCCGGTCGATTGCGAAACGCACCGGCAGGCGCTGTATTGCGACATCGTGAACAACCTGATCGTATCCGCGTTGCAGGAAGGTGGAGTAGATCGTGCAGAATGGTTTCATTCCGCCAGCGGCAAGCGCGGCAGAGAATGTCACGCCATGCTGCTCGGCGATCCCGACGTCAAAACACCTGCTGGGAAATCGTTCGGCAAACAAGTTCAGACCGGTGCCGTCTGGCATTGCTGCGGTTACCGCGACGATCTTGTCGTCCTCCGAGGCGAGATGCGCGAGGGTCTTGCCAAAAACACTGGTATAGCTGGGCGCATTGGACGGGGCTTTTTTCTGTTCGCCGGTGACGACATCGAATTTGGCCGTCGCGTGCCCCTTGTCTCTGGCCTCTTCGGCGGGACCATACCCCTTACCCTTTTTGGTGAGCACGTGAATGAGGATCGGACCTCTGGCGCGGGTCTTGACCGTGCGCAGAACCGGAAGCAACTGGTTCAGGTCATGTCCGTCGATTGGGCCTACATAGGAAAAGCCCAGCTGCTCGAACAGGGTGCCTCCAACGGCCAGCCCCTTGAGCACGTCCTTGGCGCGCCGCGCGCCTTCGCGGAAGGGTTCAGGAAGCAATGAAACCGCGCCTTTGGCTGCGGCCTTCAGGTCTTGAAACGGCTCCTCGGCATAAAGGCGCGAAAGGTAGGACGACAATGCTCCAACCGGCGGTGCGATGCTCATCTCGTTGTCATTCAGGATCACGATCAGACGCTTTTTCAGGTGCCCGGCATTGTTCATGGCCTCAAAGGCCATGCCCGCGCTCATCGAGCCGTCGCCGATCACGGCAATCGCGTCGCCCAGCCCTTCCGGTGTAACGCCACCCAGATCCCGCGCCACGGCAAAGCCGAGAGCGGCACTTATCGACGTACTGGAATGTGCCGCGCCAAACGCATCATATGGCGATTCCGTCCGCTTGGTAAAACCGCTCAGGCCATCCTTCATCCGGAGCGTCCGGATACGGTCGCGCCGGCCTGTCAGAATCTTGTGAGGGTAACATTGATGGCCGACATCCCAGACAATCTTGTCGCGCGGCGCATCAAAGACCGCGTGCAGCGCCACCGTCAGTTCGACAACCCCAAGCCCGGCGCCCAGATGCCCACCGGTAACCGACACGGCGGATACGGTTTCCGAACGCAATTCGCCCGCCAACTGGATCAGCTGTGCGTCGCTCAGCCGCTTCAGGTCAGCGGGTCGATCCACCTGGTCAAGCAGGGGTGTGTCGGGTCGGTCAGCCATGTCCGCCTCCTTGCGGGGCTGTTCAGTTATCGCGCGAGATAACGAAGCGGGCTGCCTCGCGCAAGGTTGCTGCCCCGGGTCCATAGGGCGAAAGCGAGTCGCAGGCTTCTTCGGTCAACGCGGCGGCGCGGGTTCTTGCGCCTTCAAGCCCCAGCAGCGAGACGAATGTTGCCTTGCCTGCGTGTTGGTCTTTTTGCAGACGTTTGCCGGCCTTTTCAGCGTCCCCTTCGATATCCAAGATGTCATCAGCAATCTGAAAGGCAAGTCCCAAAGCCCGGGCATATTGGCGCAATGGCCCGGTGTCGGCCTGTGCCAGCTGCGCGCCCGCGCAAGCTGCCCATTCCATCAACGCGCCGGTCTTGCCGGCCTGAAGCCGGGTGATCTGATCCAGCGTCAGAGGCGATGTGGCGGTTTCGGCAGCCATGTCCAGCGCCTGCCCCAGGACCATACCCTGTGCGCCCGCTGCCCGGGCCAGGCTGTACACAAGATCGGCCCGCACCTCGGCGGACCCGCACATCGGGTGCCCCGCCAGTTCAAATGCCAGGCTGTGCAGGGCGTCCCCGACCAGAACCGCGGTGCCTTCGTCCCATTTGACGTGCACGGTCGGCCGGCCCCGGCGAAGATCGTCGTCGTCCATGCAGGGCAGATCGTCATGCACCAGCGAATAGGCGTGCATCGCCTCGATTGCTGTCGCCGACCAGATCGCCCGATCCATCGCAACCCCATGTAGCCGGGCCGATTCCAGAACCAGAAAACCGCGCAAACGTTTGCCGCCGCGAGTTGCATAGGCCATGCCTTGCACGACCCTGTCATTGCCGAAACCGCCCAGGACGGAGTCAAAATGCGCCTGAATGCGCTCTGCAGCCCCGGTCAGGTTCTGGTCGAACATTCACAAGCCTTCGATGGGTGCGGTTCCAGTCGGATTGCCATCCTTGTCCAGCTTGATGGTCGCCACTTTCTCCTCGGCTCTTTTCAATTCGTCTTCGCACCGTTTTTTCAGCGCAGCGCCGCGTTCGTAGAGTGTGATGGATTCATCCAGCGGCACGTCGCCGTGTTCGAGTTTGTCGACCACGGTTTCCAGTTCCTTCATGGCCTGCTCGAAACTCATCTCGGAAATGGGCGTATCAGTCATCTTGCGGCTTTCATCAGTTCTTGAACATGCGCCCGCGCCGACGCGGACAGGGCGTTCAGATCATAGCCGCCTTCCAGAGTCGAGACCACCCGGCCCTGACACAGTTCGTCCGCCAGCGCGCACAGTTCGGCTGTGATCCAGGCGAAATCGGCTTCGCTCCAGTTCAGTTGCGCCAATGGGTCGTCTGCATGTGCGTCAAACCCGGCGGAGACAATGATCAAATCCGGGTCGAAGGCCCGCAGGCGCGGCCAGCCCCATTCCCGGTATTCCTGCCGCATCCGGTCGCCGCCCGAGCCGGGGGGCAACGGGAGGTTGACGATGTTGTCATGTGCGCCGGTTTCTTCCCTGTGACCCGTTCCCGGCCAGAGGGGCATCTGTTGCGAGGTAATCAGCAATGCCCGGGCCTCGTCCCACAGCAGGCTCTGTGTGCCATTTCCATGATGCACGTCGAAATCGACGACCGCGACGCGATCGAGCCCACGGTGATCCAGCGCGTACTTGGCTGCCAACGCCGCGTTGCCGAAGAGGCAGAACCCCATGGGCGTTTCCGCCTCGGCGTGATGCCCGGGCGGTCTGACGGCGGCAAACGCGTTACCGGCCTCGCCGTCAAGCACCATGTCGACCGCGCGAATGACCGCACCAACTCCGCGAAAGGCAGCTTCCAGCGATCCGGGCGACATCCAGGTGTCAGCATCAAGCGCGACCTGACCGCCTGTCGGTCGCGCATGGCGGAGGCGATCCAGATACCGTTGAGGATGAGATCTCAGGATATCCTGATCCTGCGCCATCGGAGCGGTCACGCGGTTCAGATCCAGCGGTTCCAGCGCATGGAGCAGATGGTCCAGTCGGGCCACCCGTTCCGGATGCCCTTCAGGTGTTAGGTGATTGAGGCAATCGGCGTGCGTAATCAGTGCAGTTTTCATCGGGAGTGTCATCTTTTCAAATAGCGAGTCCGCTTCGGGGCGCCCACTGGCGCAACAGGGTTCAGTCCGGCGCCAGCATGTAACCCGCGCCCCGCACCGTCTGCAGGTATCGGGGTTGTTTCGGATCGGTTTCGATCTTGCGTCGCAACCGCGTGATCTGCACATCCACCGCACGTTCCTGTGCCTGTCCGCGGTCACGGCCCAGATCTTCGACCAACTTGGTGCGGCTGACCGGTTCGCCCGGGCTGGACGAGAATATCTTCATTAGCTGGCTCTCTGTGGCGGTCAGGCGGACCAATTCCTCTCCCTGCCACATCTCGCCGCGCTCGATATCATAGCGGATCGGACCCAGGTGCAGAATTTTCGGAACCGTGTCGCCGGTCGGGGTTTCCGGCATCCGGCGAAGAATGGCATTGATCCGCAGCAACAGTTCTTTTGGCTCGAATGGCTTGGCGAGATAGTCGTCGGCCCCGGCTTCAAGCCCGGTAATCCGATTTTCTGTCTCACCGCGCGCCGTCAGCAAAAGGATCGGAGTCTGCATGGTTTCGCGCAACGATTTCGTCAGGCTAAGCCCGTCTTCCCCGGGCATCATCACGTCCAGAACGATCAGGTCGAAATCCAACCCGGCAAGCAGCCGCCGCGCATGTGCGGCATCGCGGGCCGCAGTCACCAGGAACCCGTTCCGGACCAGGAATTTGCGCAGCAAATCGCGAATGCGCTCGTCATCGTCGACGATCAGCAGGTGAGCCACCAGTTCCGCCATTACGCCCCATCCCTCAGTTTGACATATGCCCGGTGCATTTCGGTATCCATCATTGCCTCGAGCACCTGTTTGAAACCGGCAACGGCTTCGGGTCCCGCCTCACGATAGGCAGCGCGCATTCTGGCGCGCTGGGCGTCACTGAGCTGGCTTTCCAGATCGCGCCCCTTTTCCGTCAGGAAGAGATGGCGTTCGCGTTTGTCCGCGGTGCCCACCTGGCTTTCGACCAGCCCATCGGCGATCAGGGTGCGCAACACCCGATTGAGCGATTGTTTGGTCACCCCAAGGATCGCCAGAAGGTTATTGACCGTCGTGCCGGGCGCTCGATTGATGAAGTGAACGGCGCGATGATGCGCGCGCCCATAGGCCATGTCGCCGAGTATCCGGTCCGGGTCGGCCGTAAAGCCGCGATAGGCAAAGAACATGGCTTCGATTCCCTGACGAAGCTGCTCATCCGTCAGAAACAGCAGGCTTTCCCCGCCATAGACCTGTGCCGCGCGCCCATCCGACATGATTTACCTCACCCCTGATTTGTTTCAGCATACGTCAGCCTTGTTGACATTCCAAGAGCGGAGCGGTATCGAATCGCAGTTTAGGCGAAATTTTATGTCCGGATCGGACTTAAACGCGCAACAAATGGAAAATCGATAGTTGCAGGAGGAAGCAAAATGTCAGGATATGATGATCGCGACGGTAAGATCTGGATGGATGGCAAGCTGATCGATTGGCGGGATGCCAACGTGCATATCCTGACCCATGCGATGCACTACGCCAGCTCGGTGTTCGAGGGAGAGCGGGCGTATAACGGCAAGATCTTCAAGTCACGCGAGCATTCGGAACGACTGCATTTCTCGGCCAATGAACTGGACTTCCAGATTCCGTTCACGGTCGATGAAATCGAGGCCGCCAAGCAGGAAGTTCTGACCGCAAACGGCTTTACGGATGCCTATGTCCGGGCCGTGGCCTGGCGTGGTGCCGGAGAGGATATGGGGGTCGCCTCGCGTCGCAACCCGGTTCGGATTGCCATCGCCGCGTGGGAATGGGGGAGCTATTACGGCGACGCCAAGATGAAAGGCGCCAAGCTGGATATCGCCAAGTGGAAGCGTCCGAGCCCTGAAACCATTCCCAGCCATGCCAAGGCTGCCGGTCTCTACATGATCTGCACCATGTCCAAGCACGCCGCCGAAGACAAAGGGTGTTCTGACGCGATGATGTTCGACTATCGCGGCTACGTGGCCGAAGCGACCGGTGCGAACATCTTTTTTGTCAAGGATGGCGAGGTGCATACACCGCTGCCCGACTGCTTTCTGAACGGCCTGACGCGCCAGACCGTTGTCGGCATGCTGAAAGACCGGCAAATCAAGGTGCATGAGCGTCACATAATGCCCGGGGAACTGGAAGGGTTCCAACAGTGCTGGTTGACCGGAACGGCCGCCGAAGTCACGCCTGTCGGCCAGATCGGCGACTACAATTTCGAAGTCGGTGCACTGACACGTGACATTGCCGAAGGATACGAAAAACTGGTGCGTCTGTAATCTGACGCGACATGCCAGACCAGGACAACGCAAGGCCCCGGAGCATCCGGGGCCTTTCTTGTTGAGGTGAAACTGTCAGACGAGAATGAAGTCGTTTTCGTCGATGCCGTGCACATGGCGCAGCAAGATCGACCCATCGTCGGTTTCAATGCGCAGACCGCGATGCCCGACAGTGGCGGCATCAAGCACATCCTGTGCCGAGGCGAAATCATCCTTGGACAAAACCAGCTCGTCACGGAATGAAAAATCGCGCACCACATTCCGGCCTTCCATGTTGGTGAAATCGAAGGTGTCCGCTCCCCAGAACCCGATGTATTTGTCGTTGCCCGCGCCATCGACGAACAAATCCTTTCCGCGGCCTCCGAATGCAAAGTCGTTGCCCGCACCGCCCACGAAAATATCGTTACCATTGCGGCCAATCAGGATGTCCTTGGCGCCTCCACCGAACAGGATGTCATCGCTGCGGGATCCGACAAGATGCTGGCTCGTGACCTCGGGCAGATCCAGTGGGATCAGAACACGGTCAATTGCCTGTATTTCGCCATTTGCGGTCGTGATGTCGGTCAGTCCCGAGATGAAGTTCGCATTGGCGATCTGCGGGTCCGCGTCGATCAGCTCGGTACCGTCAATACCCAGCTTTGCGCCTTCAAGGGCGGTGTCGATCAGGCGTTCGTCCTGCAGTTCTGCCAGCGATGCGCCGCCGGTCTTTACATGGTACAATAGAATGTCGGTCACCAAATCCGCGCCAACCGCAGCGACCAGTGCGCCGGCAATGTCGGGATCGGCGAGGTGTGAAACGTCAAGTCCCAGATCATCGGCCAGTTTGCGGAACGCATCATCCGTCGGGGCAAACACCGTGAAACTGGCATCGCGATCATCGACAACCGCATCCAGCCCGGTGGCGACCAGCGCAGCATTCAGCACTTCGAAACTGTCATTGGCGCCGGCGACATCCGCAATTGTGGGACGCAGGTTCGCCTCGGCCACATCAATTGGAAGGAGCACCCGGTCAATGGCCTGGATCACGCCATTGGTCGCCTGGATATCGGTCAGGCCGGCGATGAAATCCGGGTTCTCGACATCCGGGTCAAGGTCGACAAGCGTCGTGCCATTGACGTCGAATGTCGCCCCAAGCAGGGTGTTGACCGTCCCCTCGGCCTGCAACTCGGACACATTGGAACTGCCCGCCCGTACATGATACTTCAGGACATCCGACAGGGTGTCCACACCAAGCGCGTCGACCAGCATCGTTGCGATTTCGGTTTCGGATTTTCCATTCACGTCCAGACCCAGAGTGTTCGAAGCAAGCTCGACAAAGGCCGCATCGGTCGGCGCGAAAACGGTGTAATCTCCGGGGCTAGTGAACACGGTGTCCAGCCCGGTTACGCCAAGTGCGGCTTCCAGAATGTCAAAGTTGTCATTTGACGCGGCGATCTCACCGATCGTCTGGGTCGGCGCCGGATCGGGTTTGGGCGGAAAGAAAAAATTGAAAAGGTCGGACAGGAAATTTCGTAGCGACATATGGCTCTCCCTTTTTGGTCTTGCGCCGGTCCGATCAGCCGTTCCGGCTCCCCACAGGCGCCGCTTCGGGCACCTTTTGATGCGTTTTCACGGGTGCAAGCCAGACGAAAGGTTGCACCGGTTGGAACACATGGGAGTTCGGGGCAAAGGTCGGATTGGATCAAAAACCGGTCCGAACGACCCTGCAGACTCACGTGAACGTGATCTGCGGATCGCACCGTCCAGCGGTGTTTCGGGACGTCAGCTCTTGGGGTCCGTCACCGCTCTTGCGCGACCGCGTTCCAGTCCCAACTGATGTTCACGCCAGATCACCACGATATTCCCGGCGATCACCAGCGCGGCACCGAACAGCATCAGTATGGTTGGCAACTCGCTGAACCAGACATAGCCGATGATGATTGCGAAGATCATCGAGGAGTAATCATAAGGTGCCAGCATGGATGCGGGTCCGAACCGGTAGGAGGAAGTCACCAGGATCTGAGCGACTCCGCCGAATAGACCGGCCAAAATCAATAACCCAGCGGTTTCCGGGGCCGGGATCGTCCAGCCAAACGGCACGGTGAGCAGCGAAATCGCCGAGGCGGTCAGCGAAAAATAGAACACGATGGCCGCCGTGTGTTCGGTCTGGACCATGGTGCGGATATGGACCTGGACAAAAGCCCGGCTGACGGTTGCGGTCACGATCAGTATCGCACCAAGCGTGGCCCCGTCCTGCGTGTTGATGCCGCCGCCAAGCCGCGGCCAGATCATGATGACAACCCCGACGAGCCCGATCAGGACTGCGGAAATCCGCACCAGCCGAATGCGCTCTCCCAGCAGCAGGGCGGCCAGCACAACTGTGAAGATCGGCGTCGCGTAGCCGATGGCGGTGACTTCGGGCAAAGGCAACAGGCCCAACCCTGCAAAAGTCAGACCCATTCCGGTCGTTCCCAACAACCCGCGCCAGAAATGGCTTTTCGGGTTCCTGGTGATCAGGCCCTGCCGCAACTGGCCCTGCGCCGCCAGCCAGACAAGAATGACGGGAATGGCAAAGAAGGATCGAAAGAACACCGCCTCGCCGGGCGGGACATCATCCGCTGTCGCCTTGATCAGCGCGGACATGATCGTGAACATGAAAATCGCGCCGAGTTTCAGCGCAACTGCCAGTCCGGGTCGATGCGATGTTAAGTTTTGCGCCATGCGCAATGGTTTGATCCTTTGTTCGGGCAAGTGCAAGCCGGCGAAAGGATTCAAACGCCCATCAGGTCGGCGGCGCACCCAAGCAATGCATTGGCCGCGCCGATCAGGTGTGGAAAAGAAATTGGTTCTTCTCCTTCAGCTTGTCATTTGATGCCCGACAGTGACTCGAGATGAGAAAGCACCTCGCGCGCACCCTGCCCGGTCTTGAGGGACGCAAACACAACCGGGAGCTCGCCACGCACCCGCGCGGTGTCATCGCGCATGACCTGCAACGACGCACCGACGTGGGGGGCAAGGTCGGTTTTGTTGACCACGAGAATGTCAGACCTGACGATGGCCGGGCCGCCTTTCCGGGGGATGTCTTCGCCGGCGGCCACGTCGATGACATAGATTGTCAGATCCGCCAGTTCCGGGCTGAACGTTGCGGAGAGGTTGTCGCCCCCGGATTCGATGAGCACGACTTGGACATCGGGGTGACGGGCGCGCATCTCGGCGACCGCAGCCAGGTTGATCGAGGCGTCTTCGCGAATGGCCGTATGCGGGCAGCCTCCGGTTTCCACGCCGATCACGCGGTCCTTGGGCAGGATTTGCATCCGCATCAGCGCCTCGGCATCTTCCTGGGTATAGATGTCGTTTGTGATCACGCCGATCGAGAGCTCGTCCTTCATCAGTTCGGCAAGGCGCGCGGTCAGGGTTGTTTTACCCGCGCCAACTGGGCCGCCGATGCCGATGCGCAGGGGGCCGTTGAATCTCGTCATGATTGGAAAAGCCTTGGTTCGAGTGTTTCATGGGTCATGGCAGTGATGTCAGACAGGAAAGCGTTGCTGAAAACATCGTCTGTGTCGGCATCTCTCGTCTCTCTTGCAACTTTCAGACAGTCGCCTTGCAAGTTGCGGACCACGTGTTGCCCGCCGGTCTGCCCGATGGGGATGAGCCGGATGGCTGCCATCGCGAGATTCGTGACGAAGGATTGCAAATAGAGACTGACGGTTCCTTCCACGTCCAGACCGGCAAGCCGGGCCGCGCGCCCGATTGCAACAGGCAGGAGGACTTCGGGCAGGTCCTGTGCCCAGATTGCATT
Organism: uncultured Rhodobacterales bacterium; assembly: GCA_964351155.1. Taxonomy (GTDB): domain Bacteria; phylum Pseudomonadota; class Alphaproteobacteria; order Rhodobacterales; family Rhodobacteraceae; genus CAYGNE01. Next base: position 23,661 of record CAYGNE010000036.1, read on the forward strand.
GACGGTGCTGACAAATGCCGCGCCCTGGCGATCCGCCTCGCGGAGTCGTTCCCGGCTCATCGCGAAGCTTCTCGCCATGGCATCGATTTCCAGCGGGTCATCCGAGGCATAGGCAAGCCGCAACCAGATCGCATCCAACCGCCCCGCGCCATCCGTCAGACAATCCCGCAACCATGCCTCCAACTCGTGCATGTCGGAAATCCAGCCTTCGTGAATGGCGGTTTCAAGCCCGTGCGAATAGGCGAATGCGCCAGTTGGAAAGGCGGGCGACAACCATTGGGCCATGGTCAGCAACCTTGTGTCACCGGCCATGGGCGTGAGCCGAGTGCCCGTGATCGTGCGAATGCGTGCGGCCATGGCCATAGGCACCACCTTCTGGCGTGAACGGTTCGGTGACTTCGGTTGTCGTCGCCCCCAATTGGTTCAGCATATGCGCGATAACCGGGTCATTCTTGATCAGGAGCCGCGCTGTTTCGATCTGGCAAGGCGTGTGGCGGTTGCCGATGTGCCAAGCCAGCCTGGACAGGTTTGTCCCGGTAACGGCCAGAAGGGCTTCTGGCGCGGCAGTCACCTGGACCAGACGACCATCGGCCAGTTCAAGAGCATCGCCATGGTTCAGCGATACGGTATGCTCGAAATCCGCGACAAGCGACCAGCCTTCGGATACGGTCAGTTTCTTGCGACGGAAAAACCGGTCTTCATATGTCAGGGCGCAGTGTGCGGCCGCATCGGCCCAGGTTCCGGCGCAGTGAAATTTTTGAGCAACGGGCAGGTTGGTCATGGGGCCTCAGAACAGGAAATAGCGCTGCGCCATGGGCAGCTCGGTTGCAGGTTGGCAGGTCAGGAGCTCGCCGTTTGCGCGCACTTCGTATGTCTCGGGATGGACCTCGACCTCGGGTGTCGCATCGTTCAGGATCAGGTCGCGCTTGCCGATGTCGCGGGTGTTGGCGACCGGCAGCGTTTTCTTGGCCAACCCCAATTGTTTTTCCACGTCCTCGGCCATCGCAGCCTGGGACACAAAGGTGACGGCGCTGGCCTCCAGCGAACGGCCAAAGGCGCCGAACATCGGGCGGGTGTAGACCGGTTGGGGGGTCGGGATCGAGGCGTTTGGGTCGCCCATCTGAGCGCAGACGATGCTGCCGCCCATCAACACCATTTCGGGTTTCACACCGAAGAAGGCAGGTTTCCAAAGTACCAGATCCGCGCGCTTGCCTTCTTCGATCGAACCGATATGCGCCGAAAGCCCGTGCGCGATGGCTGGATTGATCGTGTATTTGGCAATGTAACGGCGCACCCTGAAATTGTCGTTGTCGCCGGTTTCCTCTGCCAGTGACCCGCGTTGTTTCTTCATCTTGTCGGCAGTTTGCCAGGTACGGATAATCACCTCGCCCACGCGCCCCATGGCCTGGCTGTCCGAGGCGATGATCGAGAACGCGCCCATGTCGTGCAGGATGTCCTCGGCGGCGATGGTCTCGCGCCGGATGCGGC
>CAYGNE010000037.1:0-12996 GCA_964351155.1 uncultured Rhodobacterales bacterium
CCTCGGTGTCCTGCTCCTCGACCCAACGCTTGGCCAGCATGTATTCCTCTTCCGGCTCCAGAAGCGGGAATTTCCGGATTTCCTGCATGTAACGGTTCAGTCCGCCCTCGGGCGTTGGTGCGGGCAAGTTTGCATAGTTTGCCATTCTCGTGTCCCTCCCAATGTATAACGGGTTAACATGCATATGGTGGCTGATCCGGGCCGTTCAAGAGCAGCAGCTACTATATTGACCTTATCGATACGTTACGTAAGGGGAATGTAACTGCGCTCACGCGCAATTGCTGTTCATTTCAGTTCGATACCGGGCCATTCCATTTCGGGCGCAATTCGTCAAAAAATCATCGCCTTTTAACGACTTGGACGCATCTCAGGTTCTCAGGGCGTTCAGCAGACCGGACAGATCGTCGGGCAGATCGGCCTCGAACCTGACGGCCTGCCCGCTCACCGGATGGGTAAACCCGAGCACCGCCGCGTGCAACGCCTGCCGCGGAAATCCGCGCACCGCTTCGGCAGCCGCGGCAGAAACCGCCGCGCCCGGCAGTTTTCTTCGCCCGCCATAAACCGGATCGCCGATCAGCCCGTGACCCGCATGCGCCATGTGCACCCTGATCTGGTGCGTCCGCCCGGTCTCCAGCCAGCATTCCACCAGTGCCGCGACGGCAGGCGTGCCAAATCTTTCGACGATCCGGACACGGGTCACCGCGTGCCGGCCGCCCTGAAACAGAACGGCCTGTTTCTGCCGGTCAGTCTTGTGCCGTGCCAGCTGCGTCGTCAGCCGCAGAATGTTGCCCGGCTCGAATGCCGCCCCCTTGATGCCACGCAGGCGCGGATCATTTGCATCCGGCACCCCGTGGCAAACCGCTCGGTAATATCTTTCAACGCTGTGATCCGCGAATTGGCTGGCCAATCCCTGGTGGGCCGCATCGGATTTCGCCACGACCAGCAACCCGCTGGTATCCTTGTCGATTCTGTGCACGATGCCCGGACGCCGAACGCCGCCGACCCCGGACAAATCATCCCCGCAATGGTGCAGCAATGCATTGACCAGCGTGCCCGAGGGCGTGCCCGGTGCCGGATGCACCACCATGCCCGCCGGTTTGTTGACAACGATCAGGTCGGCATCCTCGTACACCACGTCCAGCGGAATCGCTTCAGGCCCGATATGGCTGTCTTCGGCATCCTCGACCGTCAGTACAACCCGCGCGCCCTCGTCGATCCGGGCCTTGGCGTCCGTGACCGGCTGACCGTCGACCCGAACCGCGCCGTCGCGGATAAGCCGGGCAAGACGGGTACGCGACAGGATCGCGTCATCTGGTACATCCCGGGAAAGCGCCTTATCAAGGCGGGGCGGCGGATCCGCCGCGATCGTGAATTCAATTTGGCGCGTTCCCATGACTGATCCTTCAAATCCGCTTCCGGAACCCGCCAACCTGCGGTTCCTGCGCCGACTTGTCACGACTCTGACGGCGGTGATGATTGTCGGGCTTTTAGTGATCGTGGGTCTGCTTGTCATCCGTTTCTCGACCGAGCGCACGGCAGCACCCGTCGCCCTGCCCGAAACGCTTGCGCTTCCGCAAGGAACCACCGCGCGTGCGGTGACATTCGGTGACGGCTGGTATGCCGTGGTGACAACGGATGACCGCATCCTGATCTTTGACCGGCCAACGGGCGCCTTGCGCCAGACCGTCACAATCGGGACAGCGGACTAGACCTTTCTGGCCCCGAGATTGAAAAAACGCATGATCCGTGGCAGTCTATGGCCGAAACGGTATTCTCATGCGCCTTGTACAATTCGCCCTTGTGTTGTTCCTGATGCCCACGGCTGTTTGGGCCGGGAACGCCGCGTTGGTGATCGGCAATTCGGACTATCGGACCGTTCCCACCCTGCCCAATCCGGCCAATGACGCCCGCGTGGTGTCCGAAGCGCTGAGCAAGCAGGGGTTCGATGTCACCGTGGCGCTGAATCAGACCCGTGCCCAGATGCTGACCACGCTGCGCGAATTCCGCGACCAGGCAGATCAGGCCGAATACGCGATGGTCTATTATGCCGGGCACGGCATGGAGATCGCCGGACGCAACTACCTGATCCCGGTGGATGCGCGGATTGCGGACGAACGCGATGCGCGGCTTGAGATGGTTGAAATGCAGGACGTCCTGGCCCAGCTCTCCGGCGCCAAACGGATGAAGATGATCGTTCTGGACGCCTGTCGCGACAACCCGTTTGTTACCCGCATGCAGCGCGAGAAAAAGGCGCGCAACGTGGGGCGTGGGCTGGCCATCGTGAGTTCCGCCGATGCGGACACGCTGATCGCCTATGCCGCCGCCGCAGGCGAGGTGACACCGGATGGTCAGGAAGGCGCGAATTCGCCCTACACCCGCGCATTTGTGAATGCCCTGTCCGGCCCGCCGGTGGATATCCGGCTCATGCTGGGCGCGGTGCGGGACGAATTGCGCCAGTCCGTTCCCGGTTCCGCCCCCTTTGTCTATTCCTCGCTCGGCGGCAGCGCCTATGTCGTGAATCCCAACAACAACGCACGGTTCGCGGCAAAGCCCAACCAACCGCCCGAACTCGACGAAAACGCGCTGTTGCTGGATTTTGCCACGGCGGAGATATCCAATTCGGTCGCATCCTGGGACCGTTTCCTGAGCGAGTATGAATCCCACACCGAACATACGCTGTATGTGCTGGCCCGCCGCAAACGGAACCTCCTGTCGGCGGCGAACGAACAAGAACCGAAGTCAGAGCCGCGATCCGGTGCAGCCCCGGAACAGCCTGAACAGGTTGCGGCGCTGGAAGTCCCTTCGATGCCTGCTCCGCCAGCGGACGAGGTTGTGGAAACCCCGGTGCCCACGCGAAAAGAGACAATCGAGGAACTGCAGCGGGCACTGAAGGACAGAAACTGTTATCCCGGTCGGCTTGACGGGATTTACGGACGCCAGACCGCGTCGGGGCTGGCCTCGTTGTCCCGCAGGTCGGGCAAGTCTCTGACCATGGATCGCGCGTCGACGGTCGACCACCTGCAGCAGCTGGTGCTGCAGGTGCAGGACCTGGGCGACGTCCGATGCCCGACCGCAAAGGTGGCGCGCACATCGCCGCCCCGGAAACAGACCACGAGAAAGCCGGCTACGTCCACGCCGAAGGTTGTCACCAGCCCGTCACCAACACCCGCCCCGCAACCCAAGTCGTCAGAGACAAGCCATTCGGTGTTCAAGAATCCGCCGAATTACTGCCCGCAATTCGGCAGTTCACCCGGCTGCCGGGATGGGACCAGAATCTCGGATTGAACACCCGTTCATCAACTCCGCAGGTCGCAATGACAATCGACGGAACAAACCGGCCCGGAAACTCCGCACCTTGGTCATGGCCGGTTTCAGACCAGCCCCTGCCCGCGGAACGAAAACTCTGTTTCCTTGCCGATAATGATGTGATCGTGAATGGCGACGCTGATGGCCAGGCATGCCGCGTTGATCTGTTCCGTCATGGCGATGTCCTGCTCGCTCGGGGTCGGGTCACCTGACGGGTGATTGTGCACGAGAATAATGGCGCTGGCGTTCAGTTCCAGGATGCGTTTGACGACCTCTCTGGGGTAAACCGGCACATGATCGACCGTACCGATGGCCTGCTCTTCGTCGGCGATCACCGTGTTCTTGCGGTCCAGAAACAGAATTCGGAACTGCTCTGTCTCACGATGCGCCATGGACGTGCGGCAGTAGACAATCAGATCATCCCAAGACGACAGGACATTGCGATCCAGAACCTTTGCCTGCGCCATGCGTTGGGCAAACGCCTCGGCAATGCGAAGTTGCAGGTATACCCTTTGGGTCGCGCCTTCGACTTGCAGCAGCCGGTGTTCGGACGCCGCCACAACCCCGTTCAGATCGCCGAAGGCCGCAAGCAGCCGTTTGGCGAGTGGTTTCACATCAATGCGCGGAATCGCGTTGAACAAAAGCAGTTCCAGAACCTCGTATTCCGGCATTGCCTTGTGGCCGCCGGACAGAAACCGGGTGCGCAGGCGTTCGCGATGGCCCCAATAGTGCGGGCGTTTGACCCCGTCATTGTCCACCAGCATGCCACCACCCGCCGCAGCCTCAGGGGACAGCCGGCCGGCACCGCGATACGGTTTTGAAAAGGCGGGGGTGGTTCGCGCATCCGGCGGCGGAATGCGCGCTTCAAGATCGGCCAATCCCCGCATGGCGCTTTCCGAGAAGCCCTGGGGTTGCCGGCGACTGTCCGCCCCGGTCCCTGTTCTGGCGCCAGAAGACGACGCGCCCCCGGCTGACCGTGAGAATTGTTCGAACAACCAATTGCCCATCACGGTCTCCTATTCCCCGAGCAGCGGTTTTCGTTTCTCACGACAATTTCCTTCATGAGCCCGGACTGTCAGTACATAGGCCATGCTGCCAAATTTTCGGTTAATGCCGTCTTAACAACCGACTGAAGTTGATCGCCGCTGTGATCCTGGCGTCCCCATTGGCCTTTCAAGAGGTGACTTCACGACCAGGACCCGCCTTCCCATCGATACGGCAGGCGAAGGTTTTGGTGCTGAATGCATCTGGGAAACGATGGACGCGCGGAACGTGCTGACCCAGATCCCGATGCGCAATTCGCGCTGGATATGCGCCGGTTTGTACAACGCCCTGTATTCTGTACGAATTTTTCCAACGGTGCTTCGACAGGTTCGAGAAAACCGTCGCTGGCTCGCAAAACTCAAAAAACGGCCGCGCCTTTCTCGGCTTTCTGCGCATCAAGTCGCTCTGCCTCTGCGTTTTGCGTCAAAATGCCTTGCGAGTCGGAATTGGCGCTACAACTGCGTAGCCGTGGCATGATCGAATCCACAACGCGTGAGCTATGCCAGATTTTGCCCGTGCAACCATTGGCCGGCGCAGAGCCTGCCTGTCGTTTCGCTGCACATCGTTGGAAAAGGGGAATGAGCGAAACGCTCTTTCGCGGTGTTTACACGATGTCCAGCCAACAGAATTTCCTTATGACGCCGAAGCCCCCGCGACGGCATCACGCACCGTCTGGAAGATCCTTTTCAGATCATCCTTCGGAAGCCCGCCGAAGGCGAGCCGCAACGCCTGCGGGACCGCAACAGTCGTTGCAAAGGGCTCTGCGCCAGATGTCGAGATGCCACACTCCTTCAGGCGCGTGACAATCGGTTCCGCCCGAACACCCTTTTGGAGTGGCAACCAGGCAAAGCCTGCGTTGCGGTGCGATAGAATGGGCGATTCACCGAGGACAGTCCGGCAAATCTGCTGGCGCTCTGCCCCGTCCCGCCTCCGGTTTTTTTCGGAGTTGGCAAGCGTGCCGTCCTCCAACCAGCCCATGACCAGGCCGGAAATCAGCGCCGGGGCGTTCCAGGTTGTGGCCCGGATCGCCTCGAGCAATCTGTCGATGTGCTCCGGAGGCGCGATCAAGTAGCCCAGACGCAAACCGGTCGCGAGGCTTTTGGAGAAGCCCCCCACATGAATCGTCCGTTCCGGTGCGAGCGTGACCAGGCTTGGCGGCGGGTCCGTTTCCAGAAAGGCATAGGCGGCATCCTCAATGATCAACAGGTCATGCTTGCGCGCGATCTCTATCAGGCGCAGTCGTGTCACTTCGTCCATGACTGCGCCCAGGGGGTTGTGGACGGTCGGCATCAGATAAATCGCTCGCAGTTTGCGCGCGCGGCAGCGCCGATCCAGATCGTCGGCATCCATCACGCCACCCTGCCCTTCCACCGGCATGAGTTCGAGGCCCTGCAACGCCGCAACCGATTTGAAGCCGGGATAGGTCAGGGTATCGGTCGCGATCCTGTCCCCGGGTCGAAAAAGCCCCAGGGCTATGTTTGCCAGCCCGTGCTGGGCACCAGAGGTCACCAGCAGGCGTTCCGGGTCAATCGGTCCAAGAGTCGACGTGAGGCTTTCGGCAATGATCTGGCGTTCATGCGTCCGTCCGCCATGCGGCTGGTAGCGCAGCATCGCATCAAGGTCGCCCGCCGTGGCAAGTCGCCGGAGCCCTGCGCGCAGCATATCTGCATCGGCGGCATCACCCGGCATGTTGAAAACCAGGTCAATGAGACCGTCGCTGGCAGTCTGCCGCACCCCCAGCGTTGGCGGCACGCCGGGATCGCGCACAAACGTGCCCCGGCCGGTTTCGCCGACGATCAGGCCTCTGCGTTCAAGCTCTCCATAGGCACGGGTTGCCGTGGCCAGGGCCACGTCGAACTGTTCTGCAAACGCACGATGCGTGGGCAGCTTCATTCCCGGAGCCAGTTTGCCGTCCTGAATCGCGGCCGAGAGCATGTCGGCCAAGCGTATGTACCGGGTTTTTCCCATCCTCTCGCTGTATCTAGTACAATATAAAAATTGTCACACAGACCACATCATGGCAACCCGGTCTGATGTCAATCTCCGAGGCCCGCTCCATGTTCAAACAGATCCCTGCTGCATTGCTCGCCCTCGGCCTCTTCACCGTGACCTTCGCAGTCAACCTTCAGGCTCCGCTCTACGATGTCTACGCGGCAAAAAGCGATGTCGGAGCAACGGCGGTCACGGTCGCGTTCGCGGCCTATGTCGGGGGCCTCATGCCGACGCTGTTGCTGCTGGGCGGGCTCTCGGACCGGATTGGGCGACGGGTTCCGATTGCGCTGGCGTTGATCCTGGGCGCATTTGCAACGGCGCTCCTTGTTCAGGCACCAAGCTGGGCGAACCTTGTGATCGCGCGCTTCCTGCTCGGGGTCGGAACCGGTCTCGCAACAACCGCCGGAACGGCCTACATGACGGAAATCCTGAACGCAGACCAAGCGAAGAACGCCGCTCTTGTCGTCACCTCTGCCACGTCGCTCGGCTTTGGCGGCGGTGCCCTGGCAACCGGCATCAGTCTCGCAGTGCAAGGGCCGACGCTCCTGCCCACCAGCTACGTCGCCCTGTTCGTCTCGGCGCCGATCCTTGCAATGGTCGCGCTCGGATTGCCCCGGGTCGACAGGCCCCGACCCGTATCCTTGATGCGTCTGCCGGTCTTCCCTTCCGGCACATGGATGTTCGGGGCCGCGATGGCGCTGGCTTGGTCCACGACCGGCATGACCATCGCTGTCGTTCCACTGGAGCTGGCCGCGAACGACCTTGGCGGATGGACGGGTCTCGTCATTTTCCTGGCAATCTTCGTGGGGTTCCTCTGCCAGCCGATTGCCCGGCGCATGACCAACACCCGCGCTCTAACGCTCGGTTTCGTTCTGGTGCCGCTCGGTTTTCTCGTCCTTCTGGCAGGTGTCTGGTTGAAGGTTCTGGCATTTGTTCTTGTCGGCACCGGCATTACCAGCGCGGCAAGCTATGGTTTCACCTATCTCGCCTCGCTGGCAGAAGTCACGTCGCGTGCACCGGACAACCGGGCGCGGGCGACTGCCGGTCTGTTTGTCTATGCATATTTCGGGTTCTCGCTTCCCGTGATTGCCAGCGGCGCACTGGCAGACATGTTTGACCTCTTGTCGGCCATGGTCGTCTTCGCGGCGGTCCAGATCGCCGTCGCGGCGATCGTCCTGACGCGGTGGAAACGGCGATCCGTGCAGTCAGTTGCCGCTCTCGATGCTGGGTAAAAACACGATGACGGACGAAGACTGCAGTCGGCTCCGGGTCCTGGCGCTGTTGCGTGGCCGGTCGGGCGCGCACGAGGTTCCTGTCCTGGGGTGACCGAAGGCGAACGCTGTGCTTGCAAGGGGGCTCGCCCCAGAGGTGCCGGATGTTCCCTGCGTTAACGCGAAGGATGCCGGGGCTGTAAAGGCAATGGTTTTTTTTACCCTGCATCGCTGTCAGAGTCGCGGCCGGTGGCAGATCTGTTGACGCGTTGCGGGTTCCGGTCGAGAGCGGCGCGGTTGCCGTGGCGGCCCCCGGTGTGGCATCTTGACAAGGTCCGAGCACAGACGGGGTACGACATGACAACAAGGTTCGCGCCAGCTCTCATCGTTGCCACCTTGGCGGCGACCACCGTTCACTTCGCGGATGCTCAGGCGAACGAGGGGTTGCGCTGCATCGCATACCCGAATGCCGGTTGCACAATCGAACTTGCGGAGCAATCGTTTGCTTTCGTGCCGGAGAGCCGGTGGCACCTGGTGTTGCCGAACCTCGGCCAGGCCATGATCTTTGGCGGGAGAATGGAGCGCGGGCTGGAGCTGGCCGAACTGATCCAGAGCCCCGCGGCGCGGCGGGTCGTCTACATGGCGCAGGCCCACGTCCTGTTCCACGAGGGCAATCCTGCTGCCGCGCGAGCGGTTCTGGACGAACAAGGCGCGGCGCCGGGTCAGAGCGTGAACGAAGTGGCGAGCTGGGCCCAGCTCGCCTATCGGCGGGGCGACACGGTACGGGGGGATGCAGCCATCGATCTGGCACAAAACCTGCTGGAAAGCCACGAGGCCGCCACCGGCAAAGCCGTGACGGCCGTGACCCTTCCAAGCGCAATTGCCGCCTCTGGAAACATCGACGCGGCCATCGCAATGGTTCACGAGATACCGGAGCTCTACGACCGAGTGAGCGCTGCCATCCTGTTGGTGCAGGACCTTGCGGAGGGGCCGGACGCAGACCGGGTCCGGATGTTGCTGCAGGAAGCGTCTGCCTGGCGGGCACGCCTTGATCCGGCGCCGGCGTCGCAGACCCTGGTCGGCGAGGCCTGGGCCTGGTTGTTGCTCGGCGATACGGGCCGAGCCCTGGAAATCGCCGGCAGCGTTTCCGAACCCAAGCGGCGCGAGAACACGCTGGCCTTCCTGGCTTTCCGCGCCGGGGCGAGTGGCAGCGCCGAGGCGGCGTTGACCCTGGCTTCGGACATCGAGACGGTCGATACGAAGGTCTGGGCGCTGGCGCAGTGCGCGCGCGAGGCCTTTGTTTCCCAGCACCGGGATGCGGCGATGACGTGCCTTGAGGCCGCACGCGGACACGTCCCCGGACTCGTGGATGCCGTTGAACGCGGTACACTTGATCCAGACCTGCGCGCCGATATCAACAGAGCTCTGGGTGCAGCGGCGAATGCGGAATCACTGGCCGGAAACGATGCGGCGGTTTTCGAGCTCATCGAGGCGTCCGGGCTCTATGGTCGTGGCACGGCCGAACAAATCATCACCACGCATGTAGATGCCGGCGAATATACTCTGGCGATGCTGCTGGCGTACCAGGATTCCGACGGCCTGAGACAGACGAAGGCGCTGTCCTACTTGGCGCGGAAGCTGGCGACGATGGAGTTTGGCGTCGACTGAGCCGTGTTGCGCGTTTCGCCCGGCCTCCCCCGCGATATTGCAGGTCTGATCGGCCTGGTTGCACAAACGCGGTCCCATCAACAAGGGTGCCGCGGCGATCGTTCTGTCGGCAAGCAGCGGCAAGTCGGCCACCACCAACGAGAAAACAACGAGGCAAAACCAAATCGTCAGCCAGCTGATCCAGAACACGCAATGGAAATGAGTGGTACCGCCTCCCTGGCTTGAACAGGGGACCTCTGGATCCACAATCCAGCGCTCTAACCAACTGAGCTAAGGCGGCACTGGGTGGCGATTTAGACAACGGGCCTGCCGATTGCAAGGGATTTAAAGATCGATCCGCCAGCTTTGTTCAACCAGATCGACGCCAAAGGAATGCACCGGCTTGCTGTCGACCAGTTGCCAGCCACTGGTCTCATACAGCCGACAGGCGGCCCTGTGGCTTTCATGGGTCCAGAGAACCATTTCGCGATAGCCCGCTTTGCGGGCGAAATCCATGCAGGTGTTCAAAAGACGCTTGCCATACCCCCTGCCTCGCGCCTCTGGCAACAGCAGGAACAGGCGCAGCTTTGCGGTGGTTTTCCCCGCGGATACGCAAAAGATGCTGCCAAGACGGTCCTGCCCGTCCACCGCGATCCAACCCCGTTCGCGCGCCGGGTCATGATCGGCGACAAAACCGTCGAGAATTTCGCCCACCAATGCGGGAAAGCTGTCGTCGAACCCTTCATCACGGGCGTATAGACGACCGTGTTGCGCGACCAACCAGGCCGCATCATCCGCCGAAAACGCGCGCAAATTCAAACCTGCCATACACCAGCATTCCCCAACGCCGCTTGATTCTCAACCCGGGTCGAGCTAGCAGGGGCGCGCAGTCACGGAGACCTCTCATGGGCATCAACACAGAGCGCGACATCGAGGCAAATATGCAGATCGGCCCGACCGACGCCGGCATGGTCCGCATCTTTGTCGAAGCCCAGGGCATCGAGGTTCCAATGGATTTCGACCCCGAGGAAGCCGAAGAAATCGCCGAAGAACTGCGTGTTGCCGCCGCCGCGGCCCGCAGGATCAGCCGCTGAAGCCGGGATCACGCAGCGCGTGCAACCTGCGAGCGGCGTGAGTCGCGAATTTCTGGACCATGACTTTCCGGCGCGCCGGCGCGAGTTTGACTTCCGGCGCCATGCGGATGATTTCGGCATCATAGGGATCGGCAATGATCAGCCCGCTGTCCTGCGGTAACAGGTCGGTCGGAAAATCCTGATCCACCGCCCAGAAATAACGATCGCACCAATCCAGGTAACCATGCCATTTGTTGTCGGTCTGAAAATCCGCAAGGCTGGATTTACACTCGACAACCCACAATTCGCCCTTGGGACCCAATCCCATCACATCAACACGCAATCCGCGCGAAGGGACGAATTCCTCAACAGAAACAAACCCATAACCATTCAGCAAACGGCTGACGCCGCGCGCCAGAAGCTGCCCGGGTCGGGCCATCGTCAGTTGAGGTTCGGTCATTCCACCACTCATTCCGCTACAATGAACAATACGTGAACATTTTTCAAGACTTGCAAAGCGGGAGCGGTGTTCGCTTGACATGATACCAAAAGGTATTCTATTCATAGCGATACCATATGGTATCATATTGGAGAACATCATGCCCGATCAGACTCAGCAGTGTTTTCGTGCGCTTGCTGACCCCACCCGCCGCGACATCGTCCGGATGTTGGCCCAAACCGACATGACGATCGCCCAATTGACGGACCGGTTCGACATGACCCGCGCGGCCGTCAAAAAGCACCTCACCATCCTGTCCGACGGCGGATTGATCACGGTGCAGCCACGTGGACGCGAGCGGATCAATCGCCTGAATCCCGCCGGCATGACGCCGGTTCTGAGCTGGCTGCAATATTTTGACCAATTCTGGGATGAACGCCTCGCCGATCTCAAACTCGCCATCGAAAGGGAAAATGAATGACCGACAACGTCATCCGCAAATCCATCTACCTGAACGCGCCGCGCGAACGGGTCTGGGCCTATCTGACCGACCCGGACAAGCTGGCGCTCTGGTTCCACAAACCTTCTGTGCCCCTGACGGAGGGCAGCAGCCTGGAAATGTTCGGCGCCGAGAGCGGCGACCGGTTGATCTGGGGCGAGGTCAGGGTTGCGCGAGCGCCCGAATACCTGGAGTACTCATTTGCGGTCAAACCCATGGGTGACGCCGCAAGCCTCGTGAAATGGTGGCTGGACACCGTGCCCGGCGGGACTCGGCTGACACTGGAGCACTCCGGGCTGCCACACGGGACCGACGCGTTCGGGCTTACATTGTCTCTGGACAAGGGCTGGGACGACCACATCTCCCGCATGCGCGCCTCGGTTCACGAAATGACCTGAACTGGCTCTTGCCGGACCCGCCGCTTGCGCCTATTTGAGAGATGTGGCGGGTTCTGCCCTGCGCGTGCACGGTTGCATTCCGGTGGCCTTAAATAATTCCGAGGGAGCCGGCTCTGTTCGGATCGTGGTCCGATTACCTGGCGCCCACCTGTATGTACAGGTCCTCGGGAATCAGAACCACACGGTTGATTGGTGGTCCCGTCACATTTTCGACTTTCGGGCGCTTTACCGGTTTCGGTTTGCCCGGCCCCCGCGGGGGGCTTTGGCCGGTACAGGCACCTGCATGAACGTATGCACCGCCGGGGTACCGCCGCGACCGCCATCCTTCGTTTCCGCCAGTGACATCACAGCCCAGGCGAACTGCACTCCGGCAAACACAATTGCGTGCATGAACCACAGCAGGAAAACCGCAAGTATCCCCGCATCCGAATGGGTGACCAGATACCACAGGTTCATCACGTTGAACCAAAGCAGCATCGCAACAAAGGCAGCGGCAATGGCAAACCCAATCGCAACGTTCCGAATATACAACTTGACCAGTCTGGGCATGGGGCACCTCCTACATGCGTATTTTAGCATATGAGGTCGCGGCGTCCACTTCAAAAGGTACGGCGCTTCCTGTTCCTGCCTGGTACGGCAGAGCCGATCAGAAAGCTTCGGGTTTTGTCTCGCGGGCCATGTGATCCAGGACTGCATTCACGAACTTCGGCTCTTTCCCTTCCGGGAAGAATGCGCGTGCGATATCGACATATTCCACGATCACGACCTTGGGCGGTGTCGTGCTGTTGATCAGTTCGGCACCCGCCGCCCGGAACAGCCCGCGCAGCGTGGGATCGATCCGCGCGATCGGCCATTTCTCAACCAGCGCCCTGTCTGTCAGCTGGTCGATCCGGGCCTGGTAGTTCACCGCGTCGTCGACGATGCGGCGGAACAGCCCGGTATCGCCATCAATCATCTCGTCGCCTTCATAAACCTCGCCAAAGCGGTGGTTCAGAAACTCGATCACCACCTGGTCGCTGGTCTGGTGGCTCTGTTCCATCTGAAACAGCGCCTGTACGGCGTAAAGCCTGGCCGCCGATTTCATCTTGCGTTTCTGGTTGCCCGACAGGGCGTCTTGCTGGCTGCTCATGCGGTGGTCGGTCCGTCGTTCCTATCCGCAAGCAGGATGTTTCCGGATGGGGGCTTGAACCCGATCCCCTTGCGCTGGCCGCCCCACTTACGGGCCAGCGCAATCAGATGCAAGGCCGCCGCAGCGGCACCGCCGCCCTTGTTCATCTGTTCCGGATCGGCCCGTATGACGGCCTGATCGCGGTTCTCCACCGTCAGAATGCCATTGCCGATACACAACCCGTGCAATCCCATCATCTGGATCGCGCGGCTGCTGTCA
>CAYGNE010000037.1:13006-25097 GCA_964351155.1 uncultured Rhodobacterales bacterium
CAGAGCGACATAGCCGTCAAAACTCGACTGCCGATCGGCAATGCCAATGGCGGTCGGCACTTCCAGCGCTCCGGGAACCTCGGCCAACTCCCAGCTGCCGCCGACGGCCTCGATCTCGGCCTTCGCGCCGGCAACGAGGTCATCCGCGATATCCTTGTAATAGGGTGCAACGACGATCAGCAGTTTCACCGGCTTGTCGAATTCCGGGCGCGGCAGAATGTGATGGGTTTCAGTTCCGGCCATATCTCAGCCCTCCGACAGGATCGGGCGCGTTCCGGCAATGCTCAGCCCATAGGCATCCAGCCCCAGATAGCGCGTTTGCGGGGAATCGGTCAGAAGGATCAGGTCATGCAGGCCAAGTTTCGACAGGATCTGAGCCCCCAGCCCGGTTTGCTTGATTGTGCGTGGCCCTTCGTCGTCGGTTGCATAGAGCGAATGGCGGGGCTCCCGGAAAAGGCACACAACGCCCCTGCCCTCTTCGGCAATCAGTTCCATCGCGCGCGGCAACTCGCGTACCGATTTCGGGCCCAGCCCCAGAACATCGCTGGCCTCATGCAAGGCATGGGTGCGGATCAGAACCGGCTCGGGTGTGGAAATGTCGCCCTTGATCAGCGCCACGTGTTCGACGCCATGGGTCTGGTCGGTAAAGATGCGCATATCCCATTCGCCGCCGAATTCCGAAGTGACTCTGTCCCGCGACGTCTCGCTGACGAGGTTGTCATTGACGCTGCGAAAGGCGATCAGGTCGGATATCGTCCCGATCAGAAGCCCGTGGCGCGCAGCGAAATCGATCAATTCGGGCAGACGGGCCATCGTGCCGTCTTCGTTCATGATTTCGCAAATCACGCCGGCAGGTTTCAGCCCTGCCAGACGGGCAATGTCCACCGCTGCCTCCGTATGGCCGGCGCGCACCAGAACGCCGCCGCTTTTGGCACGCAAGGGGAAGATGTGACCCGGCGTGGCGAGTTGGGCCATCGTGTTCTGTTCATTGATTGCCGTCGCGATCGTATGCGCCCGGTCGGCCGCGGAAATCCCCGTACTGACGCCTTCGCGCGCCTCGATGGACACTGTGAAAGGGGTTTCGTGGCGCGACGAGTTGTTGACCGCCATCATTGGAATGCCGAGCCGGTCAACCCGCTCTGCCGCCATCGGCAGGCAGATCAGTCCGCGCCCATGTGTGGCCATGAAATTCACGGCGGCCGCATCCGCGAACTCGGCGGCGATCACAAGATCTCCTTCGTTCTCGCGGTCTTCATGATCGACCAGAATGAACATCCGCCCCTGTCGGGCAGCATCAATGATGTCGCGGATCGGGGAAATCGAATTGCGCAGATCCGTTTCGACCGGTCCGGGGGTTTCAAAGCTCATGCAGGCAGTCTTTCAAAGCGCGTTCAGGTATTGGGCAGATACCGCAGGTGCGCCGCGATTGCCAGCCCCGGAAAGGTGGTTCGGGGGCTGGACGCCAATGCGTTTCCGCGCCTAGCCTGCTGCAGGCAGAACAAGGTATGCGAACATGCATGTAACCAGAATGATCAGTGCGGTGGAGGCCCATGCCGAAGGCGAACCCGGCAGGGTCATCACCGGCGGCGTACCTCACATCCCGGGTGCCTCGGTGTTTGAAAAGATGCAATGGCTGCAGGCGCATGGCGACGATCTGCGCAAGCTCATGCTTCGCGAACCGCGCGGCCACCCGGCGCTTTGCTGCAACCTGCTCGTCGCACCCTGCCACCCGGAAGCGGATGCCGGCGTGATCATCATGGAACAGACCGAATACCCGCCAATGTCCGGCAGCAACGTGATCTGCACCGTGACCGTTCTTCTGGAAACGGGCATTTTGCCGATGGTCGAACCGGTCACTGAACTGAACCTGGAAACCCCGGCTGGTCTGATCGGCGTCAAGGCGGCGTGCAACAATGGCAAGGTTACGCGGGTCGCATTCCGCAACGTTCCGGCCTTTGCCATGCATCTGGATGCCACAATCGACGTTCCGGGTTTCGGCCCGGCCCGGGTGGATGTGGCCTGGGGCGGTATGTTCTATGTCATCGCCGAAGCGGAACAGTTCGGGTTGCGCATCGCGCCGGAGAACGGCGCGGCAATGGTCCGGCTGTCCGAAGCGCTGCGGGCCGCGGCGGCCGAACAACTGCCGGTTTCGCATCCCGAAAACCCCGCGATCACCGGGCCGACAATCTCGCAGTTGACCGGTCCCGCCACGTCGCCGGGAACTGATGGGTATGGCGCAATCACCGTGTCCACCGGCGACTTTGACCCGACCCGCCCCGATGCGCTGACCGGCATTCTCGACCGTTCGCCCTGCGGAACGGGGACATGCGCCAAGATGGCCGCGCTCCACGCTCGCGGCTTGCTGGAGGTCGGCCGGGACTATGTCAACGCAGGCCCCATGGGAACGACCTTTACCGGGCGGATCGAGGAACTGACTCGTGTCGGTGACTACCCCGCCATCATTCCGACCTTGTCTGGACAGGGTTGGATTTACGGTACCAGCAACTGGATGCTGGACCCGACAGACCCATTTCCAACCGGGTTCAAGATTGGTGACATATGGGGTTAAACATCGGGGGTAGTGCGTTCACTGTCCAAACCCAGATGCAACCGGATCTTGTCCATATCCACTGTTCATTCGCCCCGGCAACACATTTTTTCAAGACCAGTCATCTCGCAATCAGTTGGCCGGGCGCGTTACCTGAATTGCGGACAATTTGGCGTTCAGCAGCGTTTTGAAATCTTCTGACGACGACTTCGCCGTATCCGGTTGTATTGAAGATGGTCCCGGCGCGCATGTTCCTGCAGGCCGCCTGTGCGGCGTATTGAAGAGAGCGTATTGCAGCCGTTCATTCCCGGCGCGTCAAAGAGCAAAATACCGGATCAAGACCCGTTAGCCAAAATCCTTCAACCGGGCGACGTAACGGGCGAGTGTATCGATTTCGAGATTGACACGATCGCCGACCGCGACGTCCCCCCATGTCGTGACTTCCTTGGTATGGGGAATGAAGTTGATGCCAAAGGTATCGCCATCAACCTCGTTCACCGTCAGCGACGTCCCGTTCAGCGCCACCGACCCCTTGGGCGCGATAAACCGCGCCAGCTCGGACGGAGCACGCAGGGTCACGCGGGTGCTTTCGCCCTCATCGGTCACACCGATCACTTCGGCGACGCCGTCCACGTGGCCGGACACGATATGCCCGCCCAGTTCATCGCCAACCCGCAAGGCCCGTTCCAGGTTCACGCGTTTGCCGGGGCCCCACGTGTCCAGATTTGTCCTGGAAACCGTTTCGGCGCTGATCTGCACGTCATACCAGCCCGGACCCAGTGCAACCACCGTCAGACAGACCCCGTCGCTGGCAATCGACGCGCCGATGTCAATGCCAGTCGTTTCATACCCTGTTGCGATCCGCGCACGCAGGTCGCCCTTTTGTTCAAGCTGCCGCACGATGCCAATGTCGGTTATGATGCCTGTGAACATGTCACGTCCCCTTTGATGCGTCCCTGACCTAACCAGCGGTGCGCGCAACGGCAAGACCCGGAGCTTGCTTAAAACACGCGACAAGGCCATAGTCTCGCCCGACACATCTGCAATGTAACGGAACATGTCGATCGGGCACACTGGATCAAACGACATCTCCATGACGACACCCCAGCGCGTGTTCCTTTTCCTTCAGGGGCCACACGGGCCGTTCTTTGGCGCGCTTGGCCGAATGCTGCGCCGAACGGGCGCAAAAGTTCTGCGGGTCGGCTTCAATGCCGGTGACAAGGCGTTCTGGCGCCATGGCGCCAGTTACATCCCGTATCGGGGGAAACCCGCCGACTGGCCCGACGCGTTTTGCGGGCTTCTGGACCTGCATTCGGTCACCGATATCGTCCTTTACGGCGATACCAGAGCCATCCACGCCAATGCAATTCGGATCGCGCGGGACCGCAACCTGACCGTTCATGTTTTCGAAGAAGGATACCTGCGTCCCTATTGGATCACCTACGAGCGAAGTGGTTCAAACGGCCATTCCCGGTTGATGGACATGAGCGTCGCGGACATGCGAAGCGCTCTGGGCAATGCGGATGTCGAGGCCCCGCTTCCGCCAGCCCGATGGGGGGACATGCGCCAGCATATTTTTTACGGGGCTCTCTATCATTGGTTCGTGATGTTCACCAACCGCGGGTATGCAAACTTTCGTCCGCATCGCGCCCTGCCCGTCACCCGTGAATTCCGGCTGTACCTGCGTCGCCTGATGCTATTGCCCGCCCATTCCATCGAACGCCGTATTGCGACCTGGCGGATCCGGAGCGGCAGTTTCCCCTTCCATCTCGCCTTGCTGCAATTGGAACACGACAGCAGTTTTCAGGCGCATTCGCCGTTTGCCACCATGTCCGATTTTCTCGGTGTGGTGATTGCCGGATTTGCCAAAGGCGCGCCGCGCCATCATCATCTCGTATTCAAGGCCCATCCGCTGGAAGATGGCCGCGTTCCGCTGCGTTCCGACATCCTCGATCTGGCCCGCAACCACGGCATCGAGGACCGGGTGCATTTCGTGCGCGGCGGCAAACTGGCCAGGTTGCTTGATGACGCCATCAGTGCGGTCACGATCAACTCGACCGCCGGGCAACAGGCGTTGTGGCGCGGCCTGCCGCTGCGTATCCTGGGGCGTGCGGTTTATGACAAACCGGAAATCGTGTCGCCCCAACCGCTTCCCGACTTCTTTGCCAACCCCAGGCGTCCGGACGGCGCGGCCTACCGGGACATGCGCAGGTACCTGCTCGAAACCAGCCAGGTCCCCGGGGGGTTTTACTCCCGGCGGGGCCGCCACCAGGTGTTGCGGCAGGTGGTCGACATGATGCTGTCACACCAGGATCCATACGATGCCTTGCGCACGGGCACAGCGGCACCACGGCAACAGTTTCACGTCGTGCGCTGACAACAGCGACAGGTGCTGGATTTATTGCCACGTTTACCATAATTTAACCCAAACTTCGGCGAAACATGCATAGGTCGAGGAGACTGGGCAGTGGGAATCGTTCTATTTCAGCGGGTTAAGCCTGCTGCGTTGATCATGTTGATCGGCGTTCTTTCGGCCTGTGCACTACCCCAGGTTGGGCCAAACAAGCGACAGATCTTTGCGGGTTCAATTCAGAACGAGGGCGACGCCTTTGTGATCGAAGTGAATGACCGTGTGACACGCGCCACCGCGGTGGTTCCCGCTCTCGGGTTTTCGAGCGCGTTTGAAAGCGCTCCCGCCCTGACTTCGGACACAATCCGACCCGGCGATGTTCTGGGTCTGACGATCTGGGAAAACGTCGATGACGGATTGCTTGCCGGAGAGGCGGCAAATTCAACTGCGCTTGAAGAAGTGCAGGTCGACAGTGGCGGTTTTATCTTTGTGCCTTATGCGGGTCGCATCCGGGCAGCAGGCAACACACCCAACGAACTGCGCGAGATCATCACCGAAAAACTCCAGGACCAGACTCCCGATCCGCAGGTTCAGGTTCGGCGCCTGGCCGGTGACGGCTCGACCGTGTCGCTGGTCGGGGCGGTTGGCGCACAGGGTGTTTATCCGATCGAACGGCCGACCCGTTCATTGTCGGCGATGCTGGCCAAGGCCGGCGGCGTCACGATCCAGCCTGAAATCGCCCAGGTCACAGTCATCCGCAACGGACAGAAGGGCAAGATCTGGTTCCAGGATCTGTTCGAAGATCCCCGACTGGATATCGCGCTTCGCGGCGGCGACCGTATTCTGGTCGAAGAAGATACCCGGGCCTTTACAGCGATTGGTGCAACCAGCCAGCAGGCCCGCGTCCGGTTCGAGACACAGGATCTGTCCGCGCTGGAAGCAATTGCCCAGGTCGGCGGTCTGGTGGCATCCGCATCGGATCCGACCGGAGTCTTCATCTATCGCAACGAACGCGCAGAAATCGCCAATCAGGTTCTTGGCCGTGACGATCTGCAAGGCGCACAGCGCATGGTCTATGTGCTGAACATGAAAGAACCCAACGGTGTGTTCCTGGCCCGGGATTTTGTCATCCGCGACGGCGACACCGTCTATGTGACCGAAGCACCTTATGCGCAGTGGACCAAGTCCGTTTCGCTGATCGCCGGCGGCCTTACGCCATTTGCGAATGTCGCGACGCTGACACAATAGAAATGTCCCCGTATCGAGATGATCGGGCAACCGGGGGCCAGCGCTCCCGGTTATTCGTTTACAATGGCGGGTTTGTCTTTGGTCACCGTATCCGGCGGATACTGTCCCTTGCCGGCTATGATATCCGGCTGGGCTGGCCGAAACCGGAGGACATGGTTGGTGTCTGGGGAAACAGCCCGACCTCCCATCGCGGCCGCCGGATGGCCCAACAACATGGCACGAGGCTTCTGACGGTCGAGGACGCCTTTCTGCGATCCATTCGGCCGGGCCGCTCGGGCGAACCGCCCTCTGG
This sequence comes from uncultured Rhodobacterales bacterium, assembly GCA_964351155.1. Taxonomy (GTDB): domain Bacteria; phylum Pseudomonadota; class Alphaproteobacteria; order Rhodobacterales; family Rhodobacteraceae; genus CAYGNE01. The sequence continues at coordinate 19,445 of CAYGNE010000037.1, forward strand.
GCTGGTGCTGGACCAGAACGGCCCGCATTTCGACCCGAAGCACCCGTCCGACCTCGAGCGGCTTTTGACCGAGGCACCGCTGGATGACACCGCGCTGCTCGATCGCGCACGGGCCGCCATGGCACGCTTGCGCGAGAACCATCTGAGCAAGTACAACGAATTCGATCCGGGCATGGCGGTTCCGCCGCCTGGCTATGTCCTGGTGCTTGATCAGACACGGGGCGATGCGTCGGTCACCGCCAGCGGGGGAAACCAGGCACTGTTTCGCGAAATGCTGGTCTTTGCCCAGGAGGAACATCCGGGTTCGCGGGTTATCATCAAGACACATCCCGAAACGGCGGCCGGGTTTCGTGACGGGTATTACTCCGAATCCGACGTCACCGGGCGGGTCGAGCTATTGTCCGACCCGGTCAGCCCCTGGTCATTGCTGGAAGGCGCCGTCGGCGTTTACACCGTATCCTCGCACATGGGGTTCGAGGCGAACCTCGCGGGGCACAAACCACGCGTTTTTGGCCAACCTTTCTACTCTGGCTGGGGTCTCACCACCGATGAGACGCCGGTGCCGCGGCGCAACCGCAGCTTGACGCGCGCGCAACTATTTGCGGCGGCCATGATCCTGTATCCAACATGGTACGACCCGTTCCGCGACAGGTTGTGTGACCTCGAAACGGTGCTCGACAACCTCGAGGCCCAAACCCGCGCGTGGCGACAGGACAGCAATGGCTGGGTCGGCAGCGAAATCAGTCTCTGGAAACGCCGCCCGCTGCAAAAGATGTTCGGACGGCAGAAACGGATGGTCTTTGGCGATGCCCCGCGCCCGGACAGCGGCCGGTCGCACATGATCTGGGCCAGCAAGTCGGACGCGGGGCGTGATGCCGTCCGGGTCGAGGACGGGTTCCTTCGATCGCGCGGGTTGGGCGCGGAACTGGTGCCGCCGCTGTCGCTGGTGCTGGACGATCTCGGGATCTACTATGACCCGACCCGGGCCAGTCGTCTGGAAAAGCTGATCGAGCTCCGCAGCACCATGCGGCCGGATCAACAGCGCCGCGCGGAAAGGCTGATCTCCTCGATCACCGACGCGCATCTCAGCAAGTACAATACCGGCGGACCGGTACCCGACCTGCCCAAAGGACATCGCATCCTGGTCCCCGGCCAGGTCGAAGATGATGCTTCCGTTCTCACCGGAACGGATACCGTGAACAGCAATCAGGCGTTGCTTGCCGCGGTCCGCGCGGCGCGCCCGGATGCGGTTCTGATCTACAAGCCGCATCCCGATGTCGAAGCCGGTCTGCGGCTCGGTGCGCTGAACGCGAACCTTGCCGACAAAACGGTTTCAGACACCGATCCTGCCATCCTGCTGGACCATGTCGACGAAGTCTGGACAATGACCTCTCTGATCGGATTCGAAGCCCTGTTGCGTGGGAAACCGGTGACGACATTGGGAACGCCTTTCTACGCGGGTTGGGGGTTGACCACCGATCTTGGGAAGGTGCCGGCGCGCCGCCGCTCCCGTCCCGGTCTGGCCGGGTTGGTGCATGCCGTGCTGATAGATTACCCGCGATACATGGATCCGGTGACCGGCAACCCCTGCCCGGTCGAAGTGATTGTCGAGCGGTTGGCGACAGGAAACCTGCCCCGCCCCAGCCCGGCCAATCGTGCCCTGTCAAAGCTGCAGGGCTTGCTTGCCACCTACACTCATCTGTGGCGCTGATCAGATCGCCCGGCGCCAACGGTGCATGATATCCGGCCCGATCGCCACCGTGTCCACCAGTTGGAAACGCGGCGCCTGTGAAAGGTCGCTGATACCCAGCGCGCCCATGGCCGGCAATCCCTCGGCCCCTATGATCAACCCGGCGGTAAAGCCCACCAGTTCATCGACAAGATCATCAGCAAGCAGCGACGCGGCCAGTGCGCTTCCACCTTCACAGAATACCCGGGTCAACCCGGCGCGCCCGAGCTGCGTCAGAACATCGGCGGCATCGAGCTGCATGCCCTTCAAGGCGCAAGGCAACAGCCTGGCGCCCACCCCCTCCCATGCGGTCATCCGCTCTGAAGCCGCCGCCTCGCCATGGCAGATCCAGAGCGGGGTTTCGCCGGCAGATCGCGCAAGTTTGCCCAGAAACGGCAAATCAAGATGGCGCGATACGACAACCCTCACCGGCTGGCGATCGATACCCAGATCACGCACCGTCAGCGACGGGTCATCCGCCCGCGCGGTGCCGGCACCGACCATGACCGCATCATGTTGCGCGCGCAGACCATGCACCACCCGCCGGGCATCAGGGCCGGTGATCCACTGGCTTTGCCCGGTGGCCGTGGCGATCCGGCCATCAAAGCTGCTCGCCATCTTCAGGGTGACCAAGGGGCGGCCCTGCTCGGTCCTGAGAAAGAACCCGGCATGATCCCTTGCTGCCGCATCGGCCAGGACACCGGTTGTCACCTCGACCCCATGTTTGCGCAGGGTCTCAAACCCCTGGCCGGCAACCCGCGCGTCGCTGTCTTCCAACGGCGCAACCACGCGGGTGACACCCGCGGCAATCAACGCCTCGCAACATGGCGGGGTCTCACCGTGGTGGGAACAGGGCTCCAGCGTCACATAGGCGGTCGCCCCTCGGGCCAAATCACCTGCCCGCGCCAAAGCTTCGGTTTCGGCATGAGGCCGCCCGCCAGGCTGCGTCCAGCCCCGGCCGACGATCCGGCCGCCACGCACCAGAACGCAGCCAACCGCCGGGTTGGGCCAGCACGACCCTTGCCCGCGCCGCCCCAATGCCAGGGCAAGCGCCATGTACCGTGTATCGGTGTCCGTCACTCTTCCGGGGTCTTCGGGCGCAGTTCGTGGACAAAATCCTCGAAATCATCTGCAGCCTGGAAGTTCTTGTAAACGCTGGCGAACCGCACATAAGCCACAGTGTCGATACGCGCCAGGGCCTCCATCACGATCTCGCCGATCTTGCTTGACGAGATGTCGGTTTCGCCCATGCTTTCCAGTCGCCGTACGATGCCTGAAATCATCTGATCGATGCGTTCCGGTTCGATCGGGCGTTTCTGCATCGATATCCGGATGGACCGTTCCAGCTTGTCCCGGTCGAAATCCTCGCGCTTGCCACTGGATTTTATCACCACGAGATCGCGCAACTGCACCCGTTCATAGGTCGTGAAACGGCCACCGCATGCCGGGCAGAACCTTCGCCTGCGGATCGAGACATGATCCTCTGCCGGGCGTGAATCCTTGACCTGCGTGTCGATGTTTCCGCAAAACGGGCAGCGCATCAGCCATCCCCCTCAATATGTTTTCTGCCACTCATTGTGGGCGCTCTGGCCCACTTGGCGAGGACTATAGGCGAGCCGCTAGGATTTGGGTAGTGGGGAATTGTCGCCGCTAGATACAGGCGACACTCAGCCCAGATGCGCAGCGACCCGCCGCGTGTGAGAGGCCGTTCTGTGTTCAAAGAGGTAGATACCCTGCCATGTTCCCAGGGTCGGACGCCCGTCAATGACGGGTATAGAGAGGCTGGTCGGAAGAAGCGCTGACTTGATATGCGCCGGCATGTCATCGGGCCCCTCATAGGTATGCCGCAGATAGGCCATGGCCGGGTCGGAACCGGGTGGAACCAACCGCTCAAAAAAAGCGAGCAGATCGGTCTGGACTTCGGGGTCCGCGTTTTCCTGAATCAACAACGAACAGGACGTGTGGCAGACAAAGAGCGTCAGAAGCCCCTGCGTTCGCCGGGAGTTCTTGACCCAGTCCACTATTGTTCCGGTGATTTCATACAACCCCGGACCGGTCGTCTGAACGGTAAATTGGACCGCAGCCGCCGCGCTGCGTTCTGTTCGCGTCACTCTTCTTCGATCGTGCGCTGCAGACAATAGGACCATGCGCCCGACATGCTCATGTTTTCGCCGACACGCCGAATGGAAACCAGAAAACCCGGGCGCAGATCCGCGTCAGCCGGAGGCTGAAGCGTGAACTGCACCGCCGATTTCCGATCCTGCGTTTCGGCCGCTGCGAGACCGCTTTGAATGTAGATCCGCTGCGACACGGGAACATCCAGCACGCGACGCGCGTAGTCGCCGGCGGCACACCAGTAATCGGTGTTGGTCGATCCGGACCGCCCAACAACCTCGAAACTTGTCGCGGACAACCCATACACCCGCTGGCTGTTCATCGCTGTCCACGCGGCGGAAGGCACCGGCGACGCCATCAACGCGGCAGCCAATCCGATCAGGATTGCGCGCGCACCCGGCCCCGAAACACCATTTTCGATAACCCGTTTCATCATCTTCTCCGCCGAAAGAACTCATCGCCATCGAACTGATAGCAATACTGCACCGCTGCGTGCCGGGCCAGGTTGTCACCGGCCCGCTTGACGGACAGGGACAGTTGTGTGCTGGTATCCGCGCCCGGCGGCGGCGACAGCGAGAATTGTACCGCCTTGCGGTTGGGCCGGTTCACGCTTGGACCGATGGCGCGCCAGATAAAGATCCTCTCGGTTGAACCCACACCCAATACACGCTGTGCATAATCCCCTGCTCCGCACCAGTAATCCGCCGGGCTTGATCCAACTTCGGAGACCACTTCCCACACTGAATTGGAAACCGGAAACACCTCGTGACGGTTGTATGCCCACCATGCAGCCGCCCAGGTCGGGCTGAGAACCAGCGCGCCTGCCACCATGTATCGAAAAACCGGTTTCATACCTCTTCACCTCGCTCACCGAACCGGGACCATCTGCGATCTCTCGGGCATCCTAACACGGTTTGCCGCCGGTTGTCAGTCGACGACAGATCGCCCAGGGCGCAATTCGCGTCTTCAAACCGCCGCCGGCGGTCGCCCTTCGTCAAGTGCCGGCGGTCAAAACGGAACATCCTTGTAGCAAAACTCGAACGCTTGCTGAACGCTCATACTCTCGCCCAGCTTGAAAGCATTGAGACTGAGCGACGCAGGTGCCGGTGTGATACCCGCGGCCTGAGGATCCAGCGTGAACTGCACAGCCGACCGCCGCCCGGTGGTGACACTGGGGCCGCGCTCCCGCGCGACGTAGACACGCGCCTGCCACGAAGCCTTGAGCGCACGCTGAGCATAGTCACCCGCACCGCACCAGATCGCCTTGCCGCTGCCTCCGGTCCGGGGGACGACCTCGAAAACCACGGCGTCGACAGGATTCACACGCGCCCCGCCCCGGCTGGTGAACGCTTCTCCGTATTCGGGCAGCGCCAAAAACAATGCGACAAGGCCAAAAATCGATCTGTTCATGTGCACACCTCCAGAACGCAGACAAAGGATAGAGCCATCGGGCGCTGCGAACAGGACCCTCACAAGTTGTTTACCCGGCTTCTGTGGCTCCGCAACCCTGATGCCCTTGCGATGACCGAAAACCCGCCGGAATCATCCGGCGGGGTCCTGGGTTGGTTCAGTTGGCTGCTACTGGTCGAGGAAACTGCGCAATTTCCGGCTGCGGCTGGGGTGCTTGAGCTTGCGCAGCGCCTTGGCCTCGATCTGCCGGATTCGTTCGCGCGTCACGCTGAACTGCTGACCGACCTCTTCCAGGGTGTGGTCGGTGTTCATGCCGATGCCAAAACGCATCCTCAGCACGCGTTCTTCGCGTGGCGTCAGGGATGCCAGAACCCGCGTGGTGGTTTCCTTCAGGTTTTC
>CAYGNE010000038.1:0-14991 GCA_964351155.1 uncultured Rhodobacterales bacterium
GGCGGGCTTTGTTGACGGCAAAACGGCGCTCGTTCTGGCGGGCGCGTTTCTTGGATTGCGGCGAATTTGCCATGTTATCAGACCTTTATCCGAGTTCGGTTGCAATTGTTCAGCACTGCGCCGGACCCGATCAAAGGTGATCCATCGGTTTGATTCTAGCCTAGGCGGGCCGCACGCGCATGTATAGCGGTGCTCAGTATCCAAGTTTCCGTGCGTTGCCAACTGGAAAGATTCAACAGCCCCGCCGCAGCCTTCACTTGTCGCGAAATTGCGCCTCACGCTTTTCCAGGAATGCGGCCATACCCTCGGCCTGATCTTCTGTCGCGAACATCGAGTGGAAAACGCGCCGCTCGAAAAGGATACCCTCGCTCAGGGTGACTTCGTAGCTCCGATTGACGGATTCCTTGGCCGCCAGCACCGTCATCATCGACTTTTCGGCGATCTTTTGAGCGGCGCTCATCGCTTCTTCCATCAGCTTCTTGGCCGGAACGACACGGCTCACCAGCCCGCTGAACTCCGCCTCTTCGGCAGTCATGAATCGGCCTGTCAGGTTCATGTCCATGGATTTGGATTTACCCACGAATCGCGTCAGCCGCTGGGTCCCGCCCATACCTGCGATAACACCCAGGTTGATTTCAGGCTGCCCGAACTTCGCGGTGTCTGCGGCAATGATGAAATCGCAGGCCATCGCCAGTTCGCATCCCCCGCCAAGCGCATATCCGGCAACGGCAGCGATAATCGGTTTTCGGATTTTCATGATCCTGTCAGAGGCGTCGGCGAACAGGTTGATCGTGAAAACATCACCAAAACTCAGCGTGGACATTTCCTTGATGTCCGCACCCGCCGCAAATGCCTTTTCCGACCCGGTGATGATGATGCACCGCGCCTTGTCATTGGCATCGGCCTCTTCCAGAGCCTGGCACAACTCCTTCAGGAGCTGTGTGTTCAGAGCGTTCAGCGCATCCGGTCGGTTCAGCTTGATAAGGGCTACGTGATCCGAAACTTCGACGTTGATCGTCTCAAAGGCCATGGAATCTGCTTTCGGTTGTTCCGTTCAGGCCCGACTCATTATCATGCAATCGCTGTGTTTCAAGCTATCTTTGGCATTGCGCACAATAGAATGACGACCGACCGGATTGAACGATTCGCCGAACCGAAGCCCGGCACCCCTTTGTGCGGCACGGCTCTCCCTCACGACCGTAGACATCAAAGGAATGCTGGAAATATCCAAGCTCGCCATCGGCTTGCCGGAAATCCCGCAACGACGAACCGCCGGCGTCAATTGCGTCTTGCAGAACCTGCCTGACGATCGGAACCAGCGCGGCAACCCGATCCGCTCGGATGTTCCCGGATAGACGCCTGGGCGAAATGCCCGCTCGGAACAGCGCTTCGCAAACATAGATGTTTCCAAGCCCCGCAACGATTCTCTGATCCAGCAACGCCGCCTTGACCGGTGTTCTGCGCCCTTTGAACGCGCGGATCAGGTAATCTTCGTCAAAGGCATTGCCAAGCGGTTCTGGTCCCAGCTCGGCAAGCAATTTATGCTGCTCCGCCCCGAGCGTGGAAATCAAGTCCATGGCTCCGAACCGGCGTGCATCGTTGAACGTGACCCGCGCGCCATTTTCCATGTGAAGAACGACATGGTCGTGTTTCTGTGCCTGCGGATGATCACGGACAAACCGCCCCAATGGATCGCCTGACACGGTCATCCGGCCCGACATCCCGAGATGGATCAGCAATGTCTCCTCGCTGCCAAGATCAGCCAGGATGTACTTGGACCGGCGCCGCAGCCGCAGCACGTGCTGACCGGTCAATCGATCCGCCATATGATCGGGAAAGGGCCAGCGCAGATCAGGCCGGTTCACCTCGGCCCGGGCAATGACCTGCCCTTCCATCACCGGCATCAGCCCGCGACGGACTGTCTCGACCTCTGGCAATTCGGGCATTTCCGGCCTTTCTGTTCAAGGGGCCGCATTGTGCCTGCCCCACAGCACCCTATAACAAGGTCGAAATTGCAAGGCGGCAAGACCCAATGGCAGACAGCGAAGACAAAACAACTCATTTCGGGTCTCAAACCATTCCCGAGGACGAAAAGGCCGGCCGTGTACAGGGTGTGTTCAACTCTGTGGCGTCGAAATACGACGTGATGAACGACGTTATGAGCGTGGGCATCCACCGCATCTGGAAAGACGCGATGATGGATTGGCTTGCCCCGCGTCCTGGGCAGCAATTGCTGGATGTGGCCGGTGGAACGGGCGACATTTCCTTCCGGTTCCTGAAACGCGCCGGATCAGGGCACGCCACCGTTCTTGACCTTACCGAACCGATGCTGGTCGAAGGACGCAAGCGCGCCGATGCCGCACAAATGGTCGACAGCCTCGATTGGGTGGTCGGCGACGCCATGGCGCTGCCATTCGCCGACAACAGTTTCGACGTCTACACGATCAGTTTCGGGATCAGGAACGTCACCCGCCCACAGGACGCGTTGAAAGAAGCCTTCCGCGTGTTGCGCCCCGGCGGCCGGTTGATGGTGCTGGAGTTCAGCCAGTTGCCCAATGAAGGACTGCAGAAGTTGTATGATCTCTACAGTTTCAACGTCATACCACGCATGGGCCAGCTGATCGCCAATGATCGCGACAGCTATCAATACCTGGTGGAATCCATTCGGAACTTCCCCGATCAGGAAACCTTCCTCGACATGGTGCGCAAGGCAGGATTCGAAAACGCCAGGTATCGAAACCTCAGCATGGGCATCGCCGCGCTGCATTCCGGTTGGAAAATCTGAAATGCGCGGCCCCCACAACATCATCCGCCTGATCCGGACAGGCGCCACGCTCGAGCGAACTGGCGCGATGAATGTCGTGCTGGATGCGTTCGAGGCACCGCCCTTGCTGCGCTTTGTGGCGCATGCCCTGGGCAAGCCGTTTATGTGGCTGGGGTACAAGGGCGACACATCAATGCCTCCGGCGACGCGCGCGCTGACCGCGCTTGGCCCGGCCTACATCAAATTCGGCCAGGTGCTATCCACCCGGCCGGACGTTGTCGGCGACGAACTGGCGGTGCAGCTTCGTGTCCTGCAGGACAAACTGCCGCCGTTTTCCCGCGCCCAGGCGATGGCCGAGGTGGAAAAGGAACTCGGACAGCCTGTGCAGGAGGTTTTCGAGGATTTCAGCGAGCCGATTGCCGCGGCGTCGATCGCGCAAGTGCATCGGGCCCGATTGATCGCCAGCGGCGAGGATGTTGCCGTCAAGGTCCTGCGTCCCGGAATCGAGCGGGCATTTCAGAAAGACATCGACGCCTTTTATTTTGCTGCGCGCATCGTCGATCTGTTTGCACCGGGCGCACGCCGTCTGCGTCCGGTCGAGGTTATCGAACATTTTCATGGCGTTGTTCAGGGCGAACTTGACCTGCGGCTGGAAAGTGCCGCGGCGTCCGAATTCCAGGCAAATACCCAGAACGACGAAGGCTTCAGACTGCCAAGCCTGCTATGGCACCTGTCCGCCCGCCGGGTCATGACGCTTGGTTGGGCCGATGGCGTTCCGCTGGGCGATAACGCGGCGATCGACGCGGCGGGGCACGACCGCCGGTTGCTTGCCGAACGGGTTCTGCGCCTGTTTCTCCTGCACGCCCTTCGGGACGGGTATTTTCATGCCGACATGCACCAGGGCAATCTCAAGATCGCGCCAAACGGAGACATCGTCGCCTATGATTTCGGGATCATGGGGCATATCGACGAATACACTCGCCGGGTTTACGCAGAAATCCTGTTCGGCTTCATCCGCCGCGATTACAAGCGTGTTGCAGAAGTTCACTTCGAGGCCGGCTATGTCCCGGCGAACAAGGATGTGGATGAATTCGCGCGCGCTCTGCGGGCGGTGGGCGAACCGATTTTCGGAATGGACGCAACACAGATATCGATGGGTCGGCTGTTGAGCTATCTGTTCGAGGTCACGGAAAGGTTCGGGATGGAGACCCGAACCGAACTGATTCTGCTGCAACGTACGATGGTGGTTGTCGAAGGTGTGGCGCGGTCCTTGCATCCGCACACCAATATCTGGCAGGTCGCCAGGCCCGTCGTCGAAGATTACATCAAACAGTCGATCGGCCCACGCGCGGTTGCTGCAGATCTTGCCAAAACGGCCAAGGTTCTGGCCCGATTTGGTCCGCGGTTGCCCGGTCTTGTCGAATCCGCGCTGATCAATCAGACGGCCACGCCCGAAAGGCCACGAACAACCGGTTGGGGTACAATCCTGCTGACCGGTGCGGTCGGGGTCGGTGTCGGAGCCGCCCTGGTTCTGATCATCCAAGCGTTAACCTGAGGTCGCGCTGACCGGTGCGCGGGAGGTGGCACCGGTCAGCGCGAAAGATCGTACAAAAGACAGGGGCCATTGGCCCCCGCCATCCTGATCAGAGGCGTTCGATCGCCAGCGCGATACCCTGCCCTCCACCGATACACATGGTGATCAGGGCCTTGGAACCGCCGATACGCTCAAGCTCGTACAGAGCCTTGACGGTTATGATTGCACCTGTGGCGCCTACCGGGTGCCCCAACGCAATTGCGCCGCCATTCGGATTGACCTTGGCCGCGTCCAAACCCAGTTCCTTGTTCACCGCCAAAGCCTGCGCTGCAAAGGCTTCGTTGCTTTCGATCACGTCGAAATCGGCAATGCTCAGCCCCGTGCGTTTCAGAAGGTTCTGAACTGCGGGGATCGGACCGATTCCCATGACCTCGGGGCGAACACCGGCATGGGCATAACCCAGCACGCGGGCCTTGGGCTTGAGTCCCGCCCTGTCTGCGGCGTCTGCGGTTGCCAAAACGATTGCCGCCGCACCGTCATTGATGCCGCTGGCGTTGCCCGCCGTGACCGAACCGTCTTTCTTGAACACCGTGCGCAGCCCCGCCAGCGCCTCGGCGGTTGTCGCCTTTGGGTGTTCGTCGACCTTGAATTCAACCGTATCACGGCGAACTTTCACTTCGACCGGGGCGATCTGGCTTTCGAATCGGCCTTCTGCAATGGCCGCAGCGGCGCGGGTTTGGCTGGTCAGCGCGAATTCGTCCTGCGCCTCGCGGCTGATCTGGTGTTCCGAGGCGACGTTTTCGGCGGTGACACCCATGTGGCCGGTGCCGAACGGGCAATTCAGCGCCCCCAGCATCATGTCGAGCGTCATCACGTCGCCCATCTTGGCGCCCCAGCGTTGCTGCGGGATTATGAACGGGCTGCGCGACATGCTTTCCGCTCCACCGGCCAGTGCGAACTCGGCGTCGCCCAACTGCAGTGACTGAACCGCCGACACGATCGCCTGAGCGCCCGAACCGCAGAGCCGGTTGACGTTCATGGCGGGTGTTCCTTCGGGAACTCCCGCCTGCATGGCAGCAACACGCGACAGGTACATGTCGCGAGGTTCTGTATTGATGACGTGCCCGAAGACGACGTTGCCGATCTGGCCGCCTTCGACGCCCGACCGCTCGAGGGCCGCTTCGCTGGCCACAGTCGCCAGGTCGATGGGCGCGGTAGAGGCCAGCGCCCCGCCAAAAGTACCTATGGCGGTACGGGCGCCGTCCAGAATTACGATATCCTTCATGTCAATTCCTCTTCGCTTTTCTCTATTTGAAACCCACGACAGGGGGGCTGTCCGGACGAACCGAATCCGGCAGGATGTTTTACGTGCCTTTCCTGAGCATGTCTTTTTCATTGCCGCAATGCGGCATAGCGCAGCCATATCATTGAAAACAGTGCCGCGCCGGATTGACAAGCACAGACAAGCCGCCGCAAATGTCCGCAATGGTGGAAAAGACCGACGATATCCTGACATTGCTGCCCGCCCGGTTGAAAGAGGCCCGGCGCACGCAGGGCCTGTCTCTCGAGGCCGTGGCCAACCTGTCCGGTGTTTCCCGCTCGATGGTCAGCCAGATCGAACGCGGTGAAAGCAGCCCGACGATTTCGACACTCTGGAACCTGACCCGCGCATTGCAGGTGGATTTCGCCGGTCTGCTGGACAACAAGCCGGCACAGGACCGGATCGAACTCTTGCGTGCCAGCGACGTGCCCAGCATCGACAACATGGGCCAGGGCTGTCGCATCTGTATTTTGTCCCCACCCGAGGACGCAGGTGGACACGAGGTCTACGACATCAGGCTGAATGCAGACGGATCGTTGCGCAGCCAGCCTCACAGCCGCGGCGCACGCGAACAGCTGACAGTTCTCGAGGGAACGGTGCGCGTGACATCCGGTACCGCCTGCTCCGACCTGAGTGCCGGGGATACCGGTCGATATGCGGCGGACACAGAGCATTCGATCGTGGCCCTGAATGGGCCCGCGCGGGTTTTTCTGATCGTCAAGGTCGCCTGATCGCGCCACCGACTCCCGCTCGGTCGGAAAACGAACCGCCACGCAATCCAGTAGGGTAAGCGGTCTTCTTTGGGGCTCAACACAATCTCTGGTTGCCGAAAGCTTTTCCAGAAGTTGCCACAAATCGGCCCTGATCACCTTTTAGTTGAATTTGTCGAAAATCCTCTTCGTCGTTTGAGGAGCGGTTTGTTCAGGTTGCAGGTTCCGCCCGGGTTTTGGGCTTACGAGGCATTTGGCGCTCGCGCGCCGGATTCAGTGGGAAAGGGCAAGATAATGACGACTCGCGATGGCCACGCACCGATTCTGGGAAACCACGGGCTGGCGTTTTTGCGCCTGACGGTTTCTTCCTATTTCATCGCCATCAGCTTCGATCTGATACCCGGCGTAAACCCCGGCCCTGTGTTTCAGACCTGGTTTGACGACGCACAGGCGCATTTCATTGGCGACTCGCTGATGGTCGGCTGCAGTCTGTTTGTCTTTCTGGGCCTCTATCTTCGTTACAGTTGCCTGTATTTGGCAGTTCTGGTTCTCTGCGCGACGATCATGGAAAACGTCTTGTTGGTCGGAGTTCGGGCACCGGATGCGCTTTGGCGTGATATCGTGCTCGTTTCGGCCTTGCTGCTGGTTTACGGCAGCCTGTCCCGGCAGGGACTACGGCAGGTCGCGCTTGTGCGTCCGCCGCGCACGGTTCGCAAGATCACTGTCAAAGCGCCGCGGGTCATGCCCCGCCGTGTCATCGCCACACGCCGCGCACCGGAAATCGGCATGACGGCCTCTGGCGCGGCCGGGCTGGCCCGGCTTCACGCCTTGCGGGGTCGCTTGCAACAGCGCGGCGGCGAAGACATCACCAACATCTTTGTCGACAATGACCGGCCCCCGGTCGGCGCGCTTGCCTGATCGGTGGCGCTTTTGCCGGTCAGCCGGCAATCATCTCCGACTGGCGCACGATGACTTCGGCTTGCTTGATGGAAGCGATATCCACGAGACGGCCTTTGTAGACAGTCGCCCCCTCGCCATTCGCCTTGGCCTGTTCCATTGCGGCAAGGATCTCGCGGGCCTCGGCAACAGCTTCGCTTGACGGGGTGAACACCTCATTGGCAAGCGCGATCTGCTTGGGATGGATTGCCCATTTTCCAACCATGCCCAACGTGGCCGAGCGGCGCGCCTGGGCCCGAAATCCCTCATCATCCGAAAAATCACCAAACGGCCCGTCCACAGGCAGGATGCCATGCGTACGGCATGCGGCGACAATCGCGGCCTGGGCCCAATGCCAGGGGTCGGACCAGTGTTTCGCGCCCTCATGCATCATGTAGTAGTTTTCCTGCGTGCCGCCGATGCCGGTGGTCTGCATGCCCATTGAAGCGGCGAAATCCGCCGCACCAAGGCTCATTGCGACAAGCCGGGGCGAGGCGGCTGCAATTTCCTCGACATGTGCGATACCCGCCGCGCTCTCGATGATCACTTCGAAATCTATGCGTTTCGTCCGTCCCTTTGCGGCCTCGACAGCGGATACCAATGCGTCGACCGCATACAGATCACCGGCGCAGCCGACCTTTGGGATCATGATCTGGTCAAGCCGATCACCGGCCTGTTCCAACAGGTCGACCACGTCGCGATACCACCACGGCGTGTCCAGACCATTGATGCGCACGGACAGTGTCTTGCTGCCCCAGTCGACATCCGAAATCGCCGCAATGACGTTGCTCCGCGCGCTGTCCTTGTCCGTCGGGGCCACAGAGTCTTCGAGATCGAGGTTTATGACATCCGCATCGCTGGCCGACATCTTCTCGAACAGGGCCGGGCGGGAACCGGGCCCGAACAACTGGCAGCGATTGGGACGGGCAGGAGCGGCAGGTTGAAGACGAAAGCTCATATTTTGGACCTTTCCGGCAAGGATATTTCGATTTTCTTTCGTCTGGAGGTATTAAATTGCGCAACCGGCTGCAAGCGCCATTGTGCGCCCGCAGCATTCGCGCCGCAGGGGCACAAAGATTATGTGGCGCGGTCGCCGATCCTGTGCGCCATACCCGGAAAATTTGCAAGAATATCCAAAAATTTTGCGGGTTTTCGAATTTTTCTTGCAAATCCAAACCCACCTCATCGGAACAATGCGAGACACTCGTCAGAGCCGTCCGTTAGTCTGCGCCGGAATCAAAGGAGACGCGCGCGATGATCGAGACCCCCTATTTGCTGTTTCTTGGCGATGCGCCGGACAATCTGGCCGCCAAGGTCGCCCAGGGCATCAAGGACTGGCGCCCGGAAAACGCCTTGGGACAGATCCGCCTGCCCGGATGCAAGGCCGATGTCGGCCTGCAGGACATGACGCTGGAAGAGGCCAAGGCAGCAGGCGTGAAAACGCTTGTCATCGGGGTCGCCAACCGGGGCGGCGTGATTTCGCAGGCCTGGAAAGATGTCCTGATCACAGCACTCGAGATGGAGTTCGACCTGGCCTCGGGGCTGCACAACCTGTTGCGTGACGAAGGCGACCTTGTGGCTGCCTCCCAGACCCATGGCGGTACCCTGCACGACGTCCGTGTTCCGTCTGTCGGCTATCCGATCGCGAACGGGGTCAAGCGCAGCGGCAAGCGCGTTCTGGCGGTTGGCACAGACTGCTCCGTGGGCAAGATGTACACCGCTCTTGCACTGGACGATGCGATGCGCAGACAGGGGCTGAAGAGCACATTCCGCGCCACAGGCCAAACCGGCATACTGATCACTGGCCACGGTGTTCCGCTGGATGCGGTGGTCGCCGATTTCATGGCCGGTTCCGTGGAATATCTGACCCCGGACAACGAAGAGGATCACTGGGACATCATCGAGGGACAGGGAAGCTTGTTCCATGTCTCCTATTCCGGCGTGACCATGGCGCTGATTCACGGAGGGCAGCCCGATGCGCTGATCCTTAGCCATGAACCGACCCGGGACCATATGCGCGGATTGCCGGGGTATCAGCTGCCCAGTCTGGAGCAACTGCGGGACACCGCGTTGCCGCTTGCAAAGGTGGCAAATCCGGACTGCCAGGTTGTCGGGATCACGATCAATACCCAGCACATGAGCGAGGACGAAGCGCTGACATATCTCGCCGAAACAGAGGCGCGCATGGGCTTGCCCGCAGTCGATCCGTTCCGCCAGGGCGCGGACCGGCTGGCAGAAGCTCTGTCCGCACTGTAATCAGGCGAGGCACCCGTCGCCATGCAAAGCGGCGGGGCATCCACCCGGAACGAGAAATGGAGCGGGTAAGTGCGGATAGAAGTAAGCCGTGACGTGTTTCGTCTGGCGCAGGTTTTCACCATCAGCCGAGGGTCGCGGACCGAAGCGCAGGTACTGACTTGCAAACTGACCGATAACACCCATTCCGGTTTCGGCGAATGCGTTCCCTATGCACGCTATGGCGAAACGCTGGACAGTGTTCAGGACCAGATCGAGTCGCTGCCCGATGACATCACGCGCGAGGGGCTGACAACCGCCCTGCCCGCCGGAGCCGCGCGCAATGCCGTTGACTGCGCTCTTTGGGACCTCGAGGCAAAGCGCATGGGCAGACGCGTCTGGGATCTGGCCGGATTGCCCGCGCCCGGCCCCCAGATCACCGCTTATACCCTGTCGCTGGACACGTGCGACGCGATGCGCGAACAGGCTGCCAGAAACGCTTTTCGCCCCTTGTTGAAAATCAAGCTCGGAACGCCGGACGACATGCCCCGGCTGGAAGCCGTTCGCGCGGGGGCGCCGGATACGCGGATCATCGTTGACGCCAACGAGGGTTGGAGTGCGCCGATCTATGCCGATCTCGCGCCGCATCTCTTGCGGCTTGGCGTCGCGCTGGTGGAACAGCCTCTCCCGGCGAGCGAAGATGACGCGCTCGAAGGTATGGACCGCCCGGTCCCGGTCTGTGCCGACGAAAGCTGCCATGACCGCGCCAGCCTGCCGAAATTGCGCGGCAAATATGACGTGGTCAACATCAAGCTCGACAAGACCGGCGGTCTGACCGAGGCGTTGGCTCTGCGTGACGCAGCGCTGGCCGAAGGATTCAAGGTGATGGTCGGCTGCATGGTCGGCTCTTCCCTTGCGATGGCGCCGGCGACGCTGGTGGCGCAGGGGGCGATGATAACCGACCTTGATGGTCCGCTGCTGCTGGCCGAAGATCGGGATAACCCATTGATGTTCGACGAAAAGGGTGTGCACCCACCTTCCGCCGACCTCTGGGGTTGAAACCTTGCGTTCGGTCACCGTGTACGATGCCGAGTTCCTCACAGCGCCGGGTGCGCCGCAACGGTTCTGGTGCGGCCCCAATGACCCCGACCCGCTGACAATCCAGCTGGGGGCGGTCAGGCTCTCTCTGGAACCGCCCTTCGCGGTTTCCTACCCGAAAAACTGGGCGGTGCGTCCGGTTGACCGGCATGGCAACGTTGTGCCGGTGGACCCGCTTGTGACCCATCTGACAGGACTGACCGACGCGGTGCTGGCAGAAGGTCTGCCACTGGTTATGGCGCTGCAAGAGCTCGACCGGTACGCCGATGGCGATCAACTGTACGCATGGGGCAAGGACGAGCTCCTGACGCTGGCCGCTTCGCTTTTCGTTCTGGGTGCCGCTTCGCCCATTCCCTCGACGCGATTCCAAAGCGCTGTGCCATTGCTGGTTGCCGCAGGCGAATCCGAAGAGGTGGTCAAAGGTCTGCGGAGCCACACGATCTGCGGCCATTTCGGACTGGACCAGCCGGGCCGCGCCCATGACGCCGGGGGCGATGCGCTGTCCGTGGCGACGGTACTGGCACATCTCCTGACGACAGACCGGCTGCACGCCGCCGATTTCGACCTGCTTAATCCGGGTTGACCCGCGCGCCAACAGCGAGGAAGAACGCCCTTGTCGGCAATGAAAGGATCCCGCGATGACTCGCACTGTCTATGTGAACGGAGAGTACCTTCCGGAAACCGAAGCCAAGGTCTCTATCTTTGATCGTGGTTTCCTGATGGCGGACGGTGTTTACGAAGTGACCAGCGTGCTGGACGGCAAGCTGATTGATTTCGAAGGACACGTTGCCCGTCTGGACCGGTCACTTTCGGAATTGGACATTGCCCAACCGGCCAGCCGGGACGAACTGCTGGAGATCCATCGTGAATTGATCCGCCTCAACGAAATCAATCAGGGCCTGGTCTATCTGCAGGTGACGCGCGGCGCACCCGGGGATCGCGATTTTGCCTTTCCCGATCCGGACGAAACGCCAACAACACTGGTGCTTTTTACTCAGAACAAACCCAATCTTGCCGCTAACCCGGTGGCTGAGAAGGGAATGAAAGTCATCAGCATCGAAGATATTCGCTGGGGCCGCCGCGACATCAAGACCATACAGTTGCTGTATCCCAGCATGGGAAAGATGATGGCGAAAAAGGCCGGGGTGGATGACGCCTGGATGGTGCAGGACAGTTTCGTGACGGAAGGAATCTCCAAGAACGGCTATATCGTCAAGAACGGAAAGATCATCACACGTGAGCGCTCAAATGACATCCTCCACGGCATAACCCGTGCTGCGGTTCTTCGTTTTGCCGCCGAATCGCAGATGGAAGTCGAGGAAAGAAACTTCACCATCGACGAGGCCAAACAGGCCGACGAGGCCTTTTTACCTCTGCCAGCGCATTTGTCATGCCAGTGGTTGAAATCGACGGCGCTCAGCTGGGCGATGGCACCCCGGGCCGTGTGGCGCGACGCCTGCGTGAAATCTACCTGGAAGAAAGCCGGAAATCAGCTATCTGACCAAACTGCTCGCGGCATGGGAGCCGCGTCAGCCAGGATCGGATTGACGAAATCGCTGCAGAACTGCGACAAGGACGGTCAACGGCACCATTGTCAGGATCAATGCAGGCCGCCCCGTTCGCAATGGCTTCGCTGCCGTCGCGTTTGAACAACGAAAATGGGCAGGAACGGACATGACGACGACACTGATTTCGGAGATTCTGGACTTGTCGCGCCAGTCTCGGCTTGGCGAATTGACCGCCTGGTTTCGGCAGCGGCTTGACCGGGAGATCGACAAGGGCAGCTTTGCCCGCGCCGATACCCTGGGCACTGTCATGGGGCACCTTATTGATCGGCTCAAATCGTACCGAGAGCATAGCGGGCGGCAGACGGTTGTGATCGGCATGTCCGGCGGCGTGGACAGTGCATTGACCGCTGCATTGTTCCGCGCCGCCGGGTGGCAGGTAAAAGGCTATACCCTGCCGATCGAACAGAACCCGGAGGAAACCGCGCGGGGACAAGAAGCCTGCGCAGCGCTGGGTGTCGGCCACACCGGGATCGACCTTACCCCGCAATACAAAACAATGATCCAGGGCTTGGCTCAGGCCGAGCCTGATCTTCTTGCTGCCGATGACCGTCATATCCGTATCCGCAAGGGCAACGTACGCGCCCGGCTACGCATGATTACCCTTTATGATCAGGCTCACCGTTTCGGCGGGATTGTTGCGAGCACGGACAATTTCTCAGAGCTGGCTGCCGGATTCTGGACCCTGAATGGTGATGTCGGCGACGTCGCGCCGATCCAGTCGCTCCTGAAATCGTGGGAGGTCCCGTGGATGGCGCGCGAGATCGGCGTGCCGGAACGCACGTGGCGGGCAACCCCAACCGACGGTCTGGGGATCAGCGCGGGGGACGAGGCACAGCTTGGCGCCAGCTACCTGCAATGGGATCTCATGGTGCTGGCCATGTCCGAGGCGTTCGCGACGGGACAGGATCTCGCGGGTTTCAAAACGTCAGTTTCTACGGACACAGAAGCCTTGAGAGTGTTGGACAGCGTGTGCACACGCATGCGGCAAACCACGCACAAGCGCCGCGGGACCTACCGGCTGGATCACCCGATGTCCGATCGTTACGCGGCACTGGATCTGATTGACGGGCAGCTTGGGGCTTTGCAGCCATCGGACTAGGTTGAAGATGTCAGCCAGGATCTTGCAAAATGTCTGGCAGAAGTGAACAAACCAGCCTCCTCCAGGCAGGACACTGTACACATCGCGCTAGGTGTTTGATCCCACGGTTTGATGGTGTGATCCTTTCGCAGGAATGGAAGGAAGCACTATGGGACAAGTTCGTCACGGGCGCACAAGCGGTTGCCTGCATACTGGTTCCGGGTGCCATAGCCCTTACCCGAAATCGCTCAACTCGAAGTGTCGCGACGGTGATCCGCAAGGAACCGGATTGGTTGCTTTGGACTCAATCCCCAGACGAAAAGCTCGCGGTCATCTGGCGTTCCGATTTCCGGCTTCGCGTGATCTGACAAGGTTCAACCTGCTAAAACGGGCAATTCCTTTTCGTCGAGCATTCTTGACCGGATCGGTTTTGGCCATGGTACCGGTCGCATGGTTTCAGCATCCGTGTGAACGAGCGTCGACCGCACCACGAGGCGACTCTCGCCGCCGCACCTGGCCTCGATTTGCAGCGACACGCTGGTTTCGCCCACCTTTTTGACGCACAATCGCAGATCAAGCAGGTCGCCATGGCGGCTGGGGGCGTTGAAATCGACATCGATATGCACCGTCGGAACTGCGTGCGTCTTGTGCAACTCCTGCCAGGGCGCGCCCAGCGCGATTTCAAACCACGCTTCCACCAGATCGTTGATCATTTCGAGATACCGGGGGTAAAACACCAGGCCTGCAGGGTCACAATGCTTGAACCGGATTTTCTGTTTGGTGTGGTACGCCATGATTGCCCTGTTTCATCCGGCGCTGCGCCGTCGTACTGGCGACCGTATTCAAAACGTTGGCGACGAACAACTGGCGGCCACCAATTCAACGGTTTCGCCGGTCGGACGAAACAGGCTTCAACCGCAATTGCGCAGAATCTTTCGGCAACGCTCAACCCGAAGCTGCATCCAGGGGTTACGTTCCGCCTGCCGGCGCCTACCGGCGATGGTTTTCCGGGCATTTCCAGACCGTTTTTGACCGAAATCGTCGGAGCAACGTTTGGAATTCCACCAAACACGCACAAAAACCCAAATCGCCCCACAAAACCACTTGCTTTGCATTTGGGTTGCGGCTTTGTTTGGCCGCGACGAGGTGAAAGACCGAACACATGACCGCCAGGCAAAACGTGCTTTTCATCATTACGGACCAGTTTCGTGCAGATTGCCTGCACGGCGCACTCGCCGATCATGTGGCACTGCCACACATAAGAGCCTTCGCAAACGACAGTGTGACATTCCGCAATCACTATTCGGTCGCCAACCCTTGCGGTCCGTCGCGGGTTTCGATCTTGACCGGACAATACGCGATGAACCACCGTGCTGTGCGCAATGGCACACCGCTTCCGGCTGACAAACCGAATCTTGCGACCGAACTGCGCAAATCCGGATATCGCCCACTGCTGTTTGGCTATACCGACACCACGCGCGACCCGCGTGGCAGTCACCCAAACGATCCGGCGCTGCACACGTATGAAGAGGTCATGCCGGGGTTTGAACAGACGCTGGAAATGCGCCTGGAAGAAAGCTGGCCCTGGCGTGCCCATTTGCTGGCCAAGGGGTATAGCGTGCCGCCCTATCCCGACATCTTCCGGCCAACGGGTGACCGGCCCGACGACCCGGCGTTTTACCGGGCCGAAGACAGCGACACCGCCTTTCTGACCGATCAGGTCATAAAGGATCTCGCCGCCCGGCCACCA
>CAYGNE010000038.1:15001-24889 GCA_964351155.1 uncultured Rhodobacterales bacterium
TGGATGGCCCACGTGACTTATATCCGGCCACATCCGCCGCTCGTTGCGCCGGAACCCTATAACAGGCAGCATGATCCTGACACCCTGCCGAAACCCGTCGGCCTGGAACCGGGAAAAAAGCCGCTGCACCCCTTTTTCGCGGCAGCTCGCGGAGAAACCAACCTGGCCAAACAGGTCGTGGGGTTTCCACAACTGGACGCGACCGAAGAAAACATCGCCGTCCTGCGCAGCATATATCTGGGCCTTGCCGCAGAGGTCGACCACCATGTTGGCCGTCTCTTGTCCTTCCTGAAGGATAGCGGCCAGTACGATGACACGTTGATCATCCTGACCTCAGACCACGGTGAGATGCTGGGGGATCACCATTCCTGGGGCAAGATGACAGCCTATGACGCGGCCTTTCACACGCCGCTGATCATCCGCGATCCACGCAATCCGGATCAACACGGCAACTCGGTGTCCGAGCCAACGGAATCCATCGATCTTACCCCGACCATCCTCGACCTCACCGGAACAAGAGTGCCCGACACGATGGACGGCAAGAGCCTAAAACCCTTTCTGTACGGCCAGACACCGGACGATTGGCGCAGCTTCACATTCTCGGAACTTGATTTCGGGGACCCGCTGGCACCCACTTTCATTCAAGAAAACCTAGACATCACTCTGGATGCGGCTAATCTCGCTATCTTAAGGGATGGAAAACACACGCTCATTCATTTCGCCGGTGACCTGCCTCAGATCCTGTTTGATCATAGCGGGGCAGGAGAAGCTGAAAACGTGGCCGGTGAAGCGGAGAAATCTGTGATTCTGGCCGAGCTGACACGGAAGATGTTGAATCACCGGATGCAGAATGCCGAAGGCCTGTTCTCGCGCGTCCTTGTAACCACGGACGGAGTGCAACGCGCCGAAACATGACGCAGGGTAACTCCAAAACATTGCAAGAGGGGAAAGGGAAACATCCAAAACTGTTACATTCGGCAGTGTAGATGCCCTGCTAGGCCGCATTGCCAAAACGTAACATCACGGACGGGATGATACTGGAATAGGAAAACCGACCCGAACGGGGCGACTAGGGTATATGATCCCGCGGTGACACCAAAAAATACTGACAAACAGAGGAGGTAACTATGAAACATATACTCATGTCGGGAGTGGCGATCTTTGCCCTGCCCACGGTCGCGTTGGCCAATTGTCCGGCGGTGACGATGGCGGACATGCAGGGCGTCGCTGGCGGCGCCTTTCCACAACAATTCGAACTGGTCGAATTTCAAAGTGCGGCCGGTTGCACGATGGAGTTCTCAGCGCACCCTGACATCGCCGCGCTGAACGGCAAGATCAAAGGCAACGGCGATCTTCCCGCACTGGCGGACCGTCTGCCAGCAGAGCCGCTGGTTGTTGTCCCTTATGACTCCGTCGGCAAATATGGCGGGACATTGGACGTGTTGTCCAACGCGACAGAGGCCGGCACGTCGGATTTTCTTTCGGTTCGCCACGTCAACCTCGTGCGCTACTCGGATGACCTGCAGACCATCGTGCCGAATATTGCCAAGTCCTGGGAATGGAATGACGACTACACCCAGCTGACATTTACGCTGCGCAAGGGCCACAAATGGTCAGACGGCGCACCGTTCACATCGGCGGATGTGAAATTCTGGTACGATAACCTGATGATGGACACCAACATCTATCAGAACCCCAAGGATTACGTGCTGGTCGCGGGCGAACCGATGACCGTGGATACGCCGGATGACGTGACCGTCGTATTCAACCTCCCTGCGCCCAAGCCGGGCCTTCTGACGCATTTTGCGACTTCATACGCTCAGGGCTTCCAACCCAAGCATTTCCTCGGCCAGTACCATCCGGCAATCAATGCCGATGCCGACAGCCTTGCACAAAGCCAGGGCTTCGAGAACGGCTATGACGCGATCAAGGCCTACTACGGCAACTCGGACTGGACGGATACACCGACTCCGATGCTGTCCAAGCCAGAGCTGATCGACGGTCTGCCGAAAAACACGCAGCCCACGCTGGAAAGCCATATCTATATCACAGATACCACCGAGGGACGCCACCTGGTAGCCAACCCGTATTTCCATCAGGTTGACCCAACCGGACAGCAGTTGCCCTATATCGGCGAGCAGGACGAAGTCTACATCAACGACAACGAGGTACGTATCCTGAAGCTCGTCAATGGCGAGGTGGACTACAAATCGCAATCTGTCCGGCTTGGTTCGGCCCCGATCCTGCTGGAAAATCAGGAAAAGGGTGGTTACTCGATTCAGTTGAAGCCGACGGTTGCGATGCCGGCGTTCAGCTTCAACCTGACGTCGGAAGACGAAGGCAAACGGGCTGTGTTCGGCGATCTGCGGTTCCGTCGCGCGATGTCGGTTGCGATCAACCGGGACGAGCTTAATGAACTGGCGTATTTCGGACAGGGCACACCCAGCCAGATTGCCCCGTTCACGCCCGCGCCCGATTTTGTTGACCCGAAATGGCAGTCCTACGAAGCCGGGTTTGATCCGGACACGTCCAGGGCCCTTCTGGATGAAATCGGCATGGTCGACACGGATGGTGACGGTTTCCGCGAACTTCCGAACGGCGACAAAATCGTTCTGAACATGCAGTTCGCAACCCAGGGCATCGGCGGAAATGTCGTGGAACTGGTCGGCCAGTACTGGGCCGATGTCGGGGTGCAGACGACCGTGAAAGAGATCACGCCGGACGAGTACCGGTCGGCGCAATCCTCCAACAAGCTTGATGTCGGACTGTGGCAGTACGGTGCACCGCTTGCGATTCACCTCGGTCTGAACAGCTTCTTCCGGGCGCCGTTCGGCACCTATTTTGAGCATCGCACCGGCATGTTGTGGGGCGAATGGCTTGATTCAGGCGGCGAGAAAGGCGTGGAACCGCCCGAGTTCGTCAAGAAACTGGCCGCTGACATCGACGCATTCCAGTCGGCTGTTCCGGGATCGGAAGAATCCAACGCCCTCGGTGCGGCTCTTCTCGAAGGCTTCGTCGGAAACCTGGTAATGATCGGAACCGTTCAGGCACCGGAGCCGGTTTATTCAAGCAACAAGCTGAAGAACTTTACCGAATTCAAGACATGGTCCTACGAATACTACCGGACCTACCCGTACCGGGCCACACAATGGTGGCTGGACGAGTAAGTCCCGTCAGGACAGCATAACAGCGTTCCGGGCGGCTCGACCCGCCCGGAAATACACAAAAGGGACAATGGGACGAACCCTTGCCCAGTCAACAACGGGGACGCGAGATGCTGCAATTCAGCAAGTTCGTTCTGACACGCGCGATCATGGCCATGATCACCCTGATCATCGTATCGCTCGTGGTCTTTTCACTCATGGAACTGGTTCCCGGTGATTGCGCTGAACGGTATCTGGCATTCAAGAACACCCAAGGCTCTGGTATTTCCGTCGCCGATATCGAGGTCGAACGCCAGCGCCTCGGGCTGGACCGGCCATTCCTGACCCGGTGGGTCAGCTGGATTGTCAACGCCTTCCAGGGGGATTTCGGCGACAGCTGCATCCTGCGTGTCAACATCGCACAGCTTCTCGGATCCAAATTCTACATCTCGCTCGGCCTGTGCCTTGCCTCGCTGGCGCTGGCCTATGCCATCGCAATTCCGGTCGGTATCATTGCCGCGGCCTCGTCCAATGCCGCGCTCAACAACGGTCTGCGGCTGTTCAGTTACCTGGGCCTCGCAATGCCGAATTTTCTCCTGGCGCTGATGATCATGCTGGTGGGAACGGTCTATTTCGGCGAAACGCTGACGGGGCTGTTCTCGAACGAGTATCGGGACGCAGCATGGAGTTGGGGGCGGTTTGCGGATTTGCTCAAACACGCCTGGTTGCCGATCTTCATCCTTGGCTGGTCTGCCACGGCCTTTGCCCTGCAGACCGTGCGCGCACTGATGTCGGACGAGATTGGCAAACTTTATGTAACCGCCGCTGCTGCACGCGGCGTGCATGGTCGCAAACTGCTGTGGCGCTATCCGGCGAAACATGCGCTTGGCCCTATCGTCAATTCTCTGGGTTTCGATCTGAACCGGATCTTCAACGAACTCCCGATCGTCGCACTGATCCTGACGCTCACCGAGGCCGGCGCTTTGCTGATCGAAGCTCTGGCCCGATCAAACGACCAGCAGCTTGCGGGGGCGATCATCTTTCTTCTGACCGCCTCGATCGTCACGCTCAACTTCTTTACCGACGTGCTGCTTGCGATCCTTGATCCGCGCGTCCGCAAAAGCATCATCAGGTAAGCGCCATGACAGATCAAACAACCAACCCGACCCCGATCGTGGACGACAATCAAAAAGCCAAGGAAGCGTATTTCACGGCTTCGCAGGGGCAACTCATCTGGGCGCGTTTCAAGAAACAACGCTCGGCGATGATTGCCGCCCTGGTACTCCTGTTCCTCATGCTTTCGGGTATCTTCGCACCATTCCTGTCGCCTTATGATCCAACCATCGCGGGCAAGAACAAGGACTATACGAACGGCGCCCCACAGGTGCCCGAATTCTGCGACGCAGCCGGCTGCTCGCTGCGCCCATTTGTCCACGCGGTCGAGCGCGAACGCTCCATGGCGACGAATTTCAGATGGGTGACCAAGGTGAACGAGGACAAGCGCGTCTACGTCGAGTTCTTTGTCGAGGGCTGGGAGTACAAGCTGTTTGGTTTGATCCCCATGGACACGCACCTTTTCGGGGCCCGTGATGGTTTTGTGCACATCTTTGGGACCGATGCCGCAGGCAAGGATATCTATTCACGCACGCTTCACGCGATCTGGACATCTATGAAGGTCGGCTCTATCGGCGTTTTCATCGCTTTTGTTCTGGCGCTGATCATCGGCGGAGTGTCCGGCTATTACGGTGGATGGATAGACAGCGTCATACAGATGATCACCGATGCCGTCCGAACCGTTCCAGCCATCCCGCTCTTCATGGCGGTGGCCGCCTTCATGCCGCCGGAACTATCTGCGGAGGCACGTTTTTTCTATATATCTCTGATCCTTGGTTTCATCGGGTGGCCAACGCTGGCCCGACGGGTCCGCACGCATCTCTTGACGGAACGCAACCAGGAATATGTCCTCGCGGCGCAACTTTGCGGCGCACCGGCCGGCCATGTGATCCGCCGTCACCTGCTGCCCAGTTTCACAAGTTACATCATCGTCGACCTGGTCATCTCGTTCCCCTACATGGTGCTGTCGGAAACCGCTCTGAGCTTTATCGGCCTTGGCCTGAAGGACCCGGTGAACTCGCTTGGCGTGATGCTTCAGAACGTGACCAACGCTGACGTGCTGTTGAATTATCAATGGTACTTCATCCCCGTGTTATTCTTCATTGCCCTTGTAATGGCCTTTGTTTTTGTCGGTGACGGGTTGCGGGATGCGGCCGACCCCTATTCGGATTCCCACAAATGAGCGCGCTGATAGAAGTTGAGAACCTGACGCTGAAATTCAGGACTGACGAAGGCCTGATCACCGCCGTCGACAATGTGAGTTTTTCGCTCAACAAGGGCGAAGTGATGGGGCTTGTCGGTGAATCCGGGTCCGGCAAATCGGTCACCGCCAAATCGCTCATGCATCTGAATGCGGGCAACGCGGTCTACACCCCGGAATCCAAGATCACGCTGCATTCCGACGACGGGCCGATCGACGTGCTGTCGCTCCGCAAACCCGCGGACCTCAAGGTCGTGCGGGGTGGCGCGATTTCCATGATCTTTCAGGAGCCGATGGCCAGCTTTGCGCCCGCAATTACGATCGGCAGTCAGATGGTCGAACAATTGCAATTGCATGGCACCATGACCACGGCCCGGGCCAAGGAAATTTCGATCGAGATGCTGGACAGGGTCGGCATTTCCGACCCGGCCAAACGCTTTGACCAATATGCTTTCGAGCTGTCCGGCGGCATGCGGCAGCGGGCGATGATCGCCATGGCGCTCAGCACGAGACCGCGTTTGCTCATCGCGGACGAACCGACAACCGCGCTGGACGTGACAATTCAGGCACAGGTGATCGACCTGATGAAGGATCTGGTGAACGAGTTCGAGATGGGCATCATCTTTATCACCCATGATCTGGGTGTCGTCGCCCAGACCGCCGACCGCGTGAACGTGATGTACCTGGGCCGCCTGATCGAAGAAGGCCCGGTGCGTGACGTGATCCGCAACCCAAAACATCCCTACACTCAGGGTCTGCTCGCCGCCCTGCCGAAACTGGACGATCTGGATTCCCCGCTGACACCGGTGCCGGGCGACATTCCTTCACCGCTGGAACGGCCGGCGGGGTGTGTTTTTAACACCCGTTGCAGCCAGATCGTCGGGCCGCAATGCATGGCCGACCTGCCGCCGGACATCGCGGTGGACCCAACCCACCACGTTGCCTGCCATATCTACTCGGAGACCGCGAAATGAGCGATTATCTGATCAAGGCCGAGGGCCTATCTGTCGGGTTTCGCATCGGCGGCGGCATCTTCAACAAACAGATTCTCAAGGCCGTCGACAACGTTTCCATTCACATCGAAAAAGGATCGTTCTTTGGCCTCGTCGGCGAATCCGGATCGGGCAAGACGACCCTGGGACGGGCGCTGTTGAAAGCGGCCCCGATAACCGGGGGCGGCGCGCATTATGCCGATGGCGAGGTCGAGTATGATCTTGAAAACATAACCTCCGAGGAACTGAAAGATTACCGCAAACGTGCGCAACTGATCTTTCAGGACCCCTACGCCGCGCTGAGCCCGCGCATGACGGTTCGGGACATCATCGCGGAACCGCTGGAAGTCATGGGCCTGACGAAATCGCGCGAGGAGACCGATGCCCGCGTGCGCGAAATCGCCGCCAAATGCCGTTTGAACCTCGAACACCTTCGCCGGTTCCCTCACGCCTTTTCCGGTGGCCAGAGGCAGCGTATCTCGATTGCCCGGGCGTTGGTTTCGGCTCCAAAATTCATTGTTGCAGATGAAAGCGTTGCAGCGCTGGACGTATCAATCCAGGCGGATGTTCTGAATCTGCTGAAACAGATCCAGAAAGAGATGGGCCTGACTTTCATGTTCATCAGCCATGACCTGTCCGTCGTGGCCCATACTTGCGATCATGTCGCAGTCATGTATCTGGGCCGGCTGGTCGAAACCGCGCCGACGCGCAAGTTGTTCGCGGCCCCGCGGCACCCCTATACCAAGGCGCTGTTTTCTGCGATCCCGTCGCTCGACCCCGACGACCGGGGCACCGCGCAAAAGCTCGAAGGTGAAATCCCCTCGCCCACCAACCAGCCCACCGGGTGCAAATTCCACACCCGGTGCCCGCACGCCATCGACATTTGTCGCAAGGACGAACCGGTTCTGGACAAGGACGATACAGAGCATGAGGTCGCCTGCCACCGGTGGAAGGAACTGATGGATATGACCCCTGTCGCCTGAAGCGTCCGGACCGACACAGCCAACTCTGCACCGGGGAGGATCCAATGCCAACAAAACCGGAATCCCACGGCACGCACCGGGAAGTGGAGTTGCTGAACACACTGCGTGATCAGGGCGGATCGGCCCGCAATGTCGTGCTGGCTCAACTTCTGGGCGTCAGCGAGGAAACCATCCGCAGAACCATCAAGGCCCTGGCCGGCAATGGCCTGGTCGAGCGGGTCCACGGCGGTGTCTATCTCACAACGAACGAAGCGTTCATTCCGATCGGCTCGCGCCTCGGCAAGCGGACGGAAGCCAAGATCAGGATCGCTCAGGCGACGGCCGAACTGATCCCCAACGGCTCTTCCGTATTCATCGACGTGGGCAGCACCAGCGCCTTTGTTGCCGAGAGTCTGACAAAACACAGTGATCTGACGGTCGTCACCAACGGTTTTCACGCCGCACAGACACTGGCGGGCGTCGCCGGCAACAGGGTTTTTCTCGCCGGCGGCGAAATTCAGAGCATCGAGGGCGGGACATTCGGACAGGACACGATCGATTATGTGGCCAAGTTTCACGTCGACACCGCGGTATTTTCCATCGACGGGTTTTCGACCGGGTCCGGGTTTCTTCTGACCCACCCGGCAGAGGCCGATCTTGCAAGGTCGATCGCGACCCGGGCGCGCAGAACCATCGTCGTGGCCGACAACACCAAGTTCGGACAAAGCGCCCCGATTCTCGCATTTCCGCATTCCTGCGTCAGTCTGGTGGTGACAGACAAACCTGTTGGAACGCCCTTTCAAACCTGCTTGGCGAACTGGGAAATCGAAGTGCTGACTGTCAGCAAGGAGTTGTGATCCAGCACCTTTTCCTGTCCGCGCACGGGGGGCAGACAACGGTCGCTTTCACCGCTAGCCTGCGATAGAAGCGTTCAGAAAAGGGAAGTTTCATGAGTCTGGCTTATCTCGCTCTGGCTTTCTTGGGTCTGATTGCACTGCTCCTGGCGTTGGCCATCTACAGAACGCGCAGCATGGCGGCGCAGGCTGTGAAATTGGTGGCGCAGGAAGGGCAGATTATCGAGGTCGGCGGCGGGTCGGTCCACTATGTCGATCTGGGTCCGAAGGACGCTCAGCCGCTGGTCATGATCCACGGACTCAGCGGTCAGCTGCAGCATTTCACCTATGCCGTTACCGATCTGCTTTCGGACGATTTCAGAGTCATCGTCGTTGACAGACCCGGGTGCGGATATTCGACACGGGACAATGACGATCTGGCATCCCCTGCGGAGCAAGCCCGCATGATCGGCGAGGCCCTGGATATCTTGGACGTTGATCACCCGGTTCTTGTCGGTCATTCGCTCGGCGGGGCCGTCGCGCTGGCCATGGCGCTGGATCGCCCGGAGCGGACCGGGGCGCTGGCGCTGATTTGCCCGGCAACGCAAGCGCAGGACGAAACCCCCGAGGTTTTCAAGGGCCTGCAGGTCGAATCCCCGATCCTGCGCCGCGTGATCGGGCACACGATCGCAGTGCTGCTGGCGGCAGCGACAGCGGACAAGGTTTTGGCCATGGTGTTTCATCCCGAACCCTGCCCGTCCGACTTCATGTTGCGCGCCGGGGCGGCGCTTGGACTGCGGCCCCAGGCGTTCATCACAGCTTCGGCGGACGTCATGGCCCTGCGCCGTACGGCCGAACAACAGGTCGCTCGTTATGAAACGGAACTGAAAACGCCGGGCGGCATTCTCTATGGCGCCGCCGATGCGATCCTCTCACCAACCCTTCATGGGCATACGATGAAAGCCTTCGGCCTAGAGTGCGAACTGCTCGAAAATCGCGGGCACATGATCCCGATGACCGCTGCAGCAGACTGCGCGGAGTTCATCCGCCGAATGGCTGCAAAAGCCACCTGAGCAAGCCTGCCCCGTTGGCTTCAGAACGGCGGTCAGCAGGAAAAACGCCCTCCGATCTCTTACCGAAGGGCGCTCTTCCGCTCTCATTGTCGCTTATCAGTGAACGACTGCGTCATCAGGCCTTGGCCGGTTCGACGTGCCCAGCCGATCACCGATTATCAAGCCGTCCGAGCCGGCAGACACGGGAACCGTATCGCCATCCCTGATCTCCCCGCCCAGCAGCGCCTCGGCCAGCGGGTTCTGCAACGCGCGCTGGATGACCCGCTTCAATGGTCGGGCCCCGAACACGGGATCATACCCTTCGTCGGCCAGCCACTTGCGTGCCGCCTCGTCCATCTCCAGCGTGATCTTGCGCTCTGCCAGCCGCCGGACCAGGCGGGCCATCTGGATATCGACGATCCCATCCATGTCAGCCCGGTTCAGGCGGTCAAAGATGATCGTTTCGTCCAGACGGTTCAGGAATTCCGGGCGGAAATGCGCCCGCACCGCATCCATGACATCGCGCTTGGCTTCGGAGGCATCGGCCCCGTCGGGCAACTGGCTCAGCGCCTGCGCGCCGAGGTTCGACGTC
>CAYGNE010000039.1:0-17222 GCA_964351155.1 uncultured Rhodobacterales bacterium
AAGTCGCGGGGCCTGCAATTTGCATTCGATCTGACAACACCGGTTTCCGGTCACACGCAAATCGAGGTTTATACCACCCGACCCGATACCCTGATGGGTGCGTCCTTCGTCGGGATTTCGCCTGATCACCCGCTTTCACGCGCGCTGGAGACCGCGAATCCTGCGCTGGCCGACTTCAACGCCCGTGTGCGTAAGATCGGCACCTCGGAAGAGGCCATCGAAAAGGCCGAGAAACTGGGTTTTGATACCGGGTTGCGGGTGCGTCATCCGCTGAACCCGGAGTGGGAACTGCCGGTGTGGGTCGCCAATTTCATCCTGATGGATTACGGCACCGGCGCGATCTTTGCCTGCCCGGCCCACGATCAGCGCGACCTCGACTTCTGCCGCAAGTATGACCTGCCGGTGATCGACACGTTTGTCGCATTGGATAATCCCAGCCCGGTCCGGAACGAAGCCTTCGTGCCCCCGAAAACCGATACGGTGCAATGGATTGACCATTTCGCAGGGCTGGACAAGGCCAGCGGCGAAGAGGCCATCGATGCCACGATCGACTTTGCCGAACAGGCCGGTTGGGGCACCGGCGTGACCAAATACCGGTTGCGTGACTGGGGCCTGTCGCGGCAGCGGTTCTGGGGGGCGCCGATCCCGGTGGTGCATTGCGAAGCCTGCGGCGTCGTTCCCGAGAAAAAGGACAACCTGCCGGTGCGCCTGCCGGACGATCCCAGCTTTGCCAAGCCCGGCAATCCGCTGGACCATCACCCGACTTGGCGCCAGTGCGCCTGCCCGTCCTGCGGTTCTCCCGCAAGGCGCGAAACCGATACGATGGACACGTTTGTGGACAGTTCATGGTATTTTGCCCGCTTTACCGCACCGGATGCGAACACTCCGACCCGGATCGGGGATGCCGAATACTGGATGAATGTCGATCAGTACATCGGGGGTATCGAACACGCGATCCTGCACCTTTTGTACTCGCGGTTCTTTGCCCGGGCGATGCACATGACCGGTCACCTGCCGGAATCGGCGATCGAGCCGTTCGACGCGCTGTTCACACAGGGCATGGTCACGCATGAGATCTATGTCACGCGGGATGAAAAGGACCGCCCGGTCTATCACCTGCCGGAAGATATCGAATGGCATGAAAGCGGCGCGCGACTGGGCGCAACGGGGGAGCCGGTCACGGTGGTTCCCTCGGCGAAAATGTCGAAATCCAAGAAGAACGTTGTGGACCCTGTCAACATCATCTCGGCCTTGGGGGCGGACACGGCACGCTGGTTCGTGCTGTCCGACAGCCCGCCGGAACGCGATGTCGAGTGGACAGCGAGTGGAGCCGAGGCGGCGCACAAGCACCTGACGCGGGTCTGGAACCTGTGCGACAGGATTGCCGATTTGGACCCGGACGCGCCCGGAGAAGGTGACGAACAACTGTTGCGCGAAATGCACAAGACGATCCATGACGTCACAATGGGAATCGAGTCCTTTGGCTTCAATGCCGCGATTGCCAAGCTTTATGCCTTTGCCAACACGTTGCAGAAATCAAAAGCCGGCAAGGCAGCACAGAAACAGGCCATCATGACGCTTGCACAGCTCATGTCACCGATGACGCCGCACCTGGCCGAAGAAATCTGGCATCATCAGGGCGGCGAAGGGTTGATAACCAAGGCTCCCTGGCCGGTTGCGGACAAAGCGATGCTGGTGGACGATACGGTGACACTGCCAATTCAGGTCAATGGCAAACGCCGTGCGGAAATCAGCGTGCCCAACGACATGGGCAAGGACGAGGTTGAAAAAATCGCGCTGGCAGTGGACGCTGTGCAAAAGGCGCTGAACGGGGCAGCGCCCAAGAAGGTCATCGTGGTCCCCGGCCGGATCGTGAATGTCGTTGTATAGCCGCCGATTTGTTTTCCTTGCACCCGTGGTGGCTTTGGCCGCCTGCGGATTTCAGCCGGTTCATGGCACTGGCGGGAAGGGCAAGGCGCTTTATGGCAAGGTACGCGTGGACGCGCCAGACGGAGTCAGTTCCTACCTTCTGGTGCGCCGCCTGGAGGAACAACTGGGCCGGTCCAACACCCCCGCGTACCGCCTGTCGGTTGTTCTGGAAACCGGCATCCAGGGTCAGGCAATTACGGCATCCGGCAATATCACCTATTACAGTGTCGTCGGGACCGCCGACTATACCCTGCGAAATATCGGTGATGATACCGTGGTCGCAAATGGCAGGGTGGACAATTTTACCGGATATTCCGCAACCGGAACGACGGCAGAATCCCTTGCCGCACAGCGGGACGCCGGCGAACGGCTGATGATCATCCTGGCCGACCAAATCGCACGCGAACTGTATGTCACTGCGGATGTGGCCGGATGAAGTTGGGCGGTCGCAACGCGGACAGCTATTTCGCCAAGCCTGATCCGGACAGGTCCGGGCTGCTGATCTATGGCGGTGACGCGATGCGCGTGGCATTGAAGCGCCAACAGGTTATTGCGGCGCTGCTCGGTCCCGGCGCCGAAGAAGAAATGCGCCTGACCCGTATTCAGGCTGCCGACCTTCGCAGCGATCCGGCGGTTCTTCTGGATGCGGTCAAGGCGGTCGGGTTTTTTCCGGGCATCCGCGCCGTCTTTGCCGAATCCGCAACCGACGCGACGACACCGGCCATCCAAACCGCACTGGAGGACTGGCAGCCGGGCGACGCGCAGATAATCGTTACCGCCGGAGCGCTCAAAGCCAGTTCGAAGCTGCGCAAGCTGTTTGAATCACATTCCAATGCCTACTCTGTTGGCCTTTATGATGATCCGCCCGGACGTGACGAAGTCGAACGCATTTTGAAGCAAGCCGGGATCAGCCAGGTCCCCGGAGACAGCATGGCCGCACTGACGGAACTGGCGGCTTCGCTTGGACCGGGGGACTTTGCCCAGACCGTCGAAAAACTGTCGCTCTACAAGTACGGCGATGACACCGAATTACGGCTGGAGGATATCGCGGCCTGCGCACCCATGTCGACCGAGGCAGCGCTGGATGACATTCTGACCGTTGTGGCCGACTCGCGAAGCGGTGAAATCGGGCCTTTGCTGCGGCGACTTCAGGCGCAGGGCACAAATGCGGTCGGCCTTTGTATCGGCGCCACCCGGTATTTTCGTACACTTTATGCCGCTGCCGCTGATCCCGGCGGGGCGGCCGCGGGGGTTGGGCGATTGCGGCCACCGGTATTTGGCAAACGGCGCGACCAGATTATCCGGCAAGCGCAATCCTGGGGGCCCGACCGCCTGCAAACTGCGCTGACCTTGCTGACCGATACCGACCTGCAGTTGCGTTCCGCGGGGCAGACCGCGCCGGCGATGGCGGTGATGGAACGCGCCTTGATCCGGCTGGCCATGTTGGCGCGCGCGCGGTGATCTGCTCTTGACGCCGACGGCGCAGTCGCCAAGTTGAGATCGAAACACAAGCGGGGGTATCCCATGTACAAGGTCTATGGCAGCGTCGCGTCGCGCGCTTTTCGCGTTCTCTGGATGCTCGAGGAACTGGGTGAGCCCTATGAGTTCATCAAGGCAGGGCCGCGCAGCGAAACCGTTGTCGCATTGAACCCGTCGGGAAAGGTTCCGGTGTTGACCGAAGGCGAGCATGTCCTGACCGATTCCACCGCTATCCTGACCTATCTCGCTGACAAGCATGGCAAGTTGACCTATCCCTCCGGCACGATCGAACGCGCCCACCAGGATGCGCTGACGCATACAGTTCTCGATGAATTCGATGCGGTTCTCTGGACGGCGGCCCGGCACGGGTTCGTTCTGCCCGAAGAACACCGCGTACCCGAAATCAAACCAAGCCTGAAATGGGAATTCGCCCGCAGTCTCGACCGGCTGGCGGACCGGATCAAAGGGCCGTTCTTGCAGGGCGAACAAATGACCATCGCGGACATCATCGCGGTGCATTGCCTGAACTGGGCGATCGGCGCCAAGTTTCCTGTCGAGAACAAGGCGCTGTCCGATTATGCCTCTGCCTTGCGTGCGCGCGACGCGTTCAAAAGGACACGAGCACTGGACGAAGCTTAACGAAGAGCAGCACCCTGACGTGCATATGCTGCGGCCGACCGGCCTGCCCATCGCCCGGTCGCCAGACAGCCCGTGAGAAGGTAGCCACCGGTCGGGGCCTCCCAGTCCAGCATCTCTCCGGCACAGAACACGCCGGGGCATGCCTTCAGCATCAGGCAATCGTCCAGTGCGGATTGCTTCACACCACCCGCGGTCGAAATCGCTTCGTCCATCGGGCGCAAGCCGTGATGCCGGATGGGCAGGGATTTCACGGTCCGTGCCCAGTTTTCCCGATCCCGCAGCGCGCAAGGCGTCATTTCAAAGAACAACGCTGCCTTCTGCGCCGGCAGACGCAGTGTATTCTTCAGCCAATGTGACAGGCGCAGTTTCCCGCCCCTTGATGACAGGCGCTCGGCCAGTAGCGAAAGGGGAACATCCGGAACCAGATCGGCGTAAAGCGGCGCGCCGTCACGTATCGCTGGGGTCAGGGAATAGATCCCGCCACCTTCCAGACCACGTGCAGAGATCGTCGCTTCGCCGCGCGAAGTCAGATCACCGGCGTGCCACTTGACGGATTTGAGCGCCTGACCAAAATGCCGTCGCATATGGTCGCTCCATTGCATCGACAATGCTGCATTGAACGGGGCGAACGGGGCTAACGTGACGGCTCTCCGTGCTAGAATCCGGCTCCATGCTCCGTCAGATCCCAGCCGCGACCAACTCGCGCCACCCAGAGCAAGAACTGTGACATCCGGAGAGATGGTCCTTGGGCCTTCCAGCGTATCAAACACCAGCGCATCGTCCGGGTCCCAGCCTGTCCATCGCCACTTTGTTTGCCGGGCGACATCCAGCCCATCCAGCCTCTCCAACCAGGCCCGCAACAGCGGGCTGGCCTTCATCGCCACCGGAAACACCCGTCCCGTGCTGCCGGTGAACAGCTCTACGCCAAGACGTCGTGCCCAATCCTGAACCGCCTCTGGCCCGAATTCAGCGATCATCGGTGAAAGCCATTCGGCAGCACTGCCAAAAGCGGACAGAAACCGGGCCGGCGGTTCGTCTCGCGTCAGATTCAATCCGGATTTCCCTGCCATCAGGAGTTTCCGGCCCACCGACGGTTTGGCCTCGATCAAGGTGACGGAACAACCAGCCCGCGCGAGTTCCTCGGCGGCCATCAGACCAGCGGGTCCCGCGCCGATAACAGCTGCCGTCGGCGTGGTCATTCCTTGACGACCGGCAACCCACCCTTCAATTCCACGACGCGATGCGGATATGGGATTTCGATATTGTTTTCCTTGAGCGCGTTCCAGACCGCAAACAGTACCTTGGGCGTGAACTTGTTGCGCCCATCGTCAATACCGTTGACCCAGAATTCAACGGCAAAATCCACACCGCTGTCCCCGAATCCGCGCAGTTCACAATCAGGCTTGTCCGGTTCGTCCAGCACGAAAGGCAATTCCGACACAGCAGCCTCGATGATGTCGGGTACCTTGTTTATGTCGGTGTCATAACTGACGGAAAACGGGGCCTCGTAGCGGTTTGCCGATCCGCTGTCGGAATAGTTCACCACCCGGGTCGTGATGAAATCCTCGTTCGGAACCACGATCCAGCGCCCATCAAAGGTTTCGAGAATGGCGGCGCGGGCAGTCATCTTGACAATGGTTCCCGCCTCGCCTCCGTCAAGTTCGACGAAGTCCCCGACAGTCGCCTGCCCTTCGAGCAACAGGATAACACCGGAGATGAAATTCGACGCGATCTTTTGCAGGCCAAATCCCAACCCGACGCCGATCGCGCCACCCAGGACCGCCAGGGTCGACAGGTTCACGCCCATGATGTTCATGAGCAGAATAAAGGCGAGACCGAAGATCGCGATTTCAGCCGCCTTGGCTGCCAGCTCGCGCGTCGCCGGGGGCATTTGTTTCTGCTTGCTGATAAACGTGTTGGACTGATGATTGGACCAACGCCCCAGCCAGAACAGGATACTTCCGGCGATGAGGCCCCGAACGATCGCCATCAATGAAAAGCTGATATTTCCCAGGCCGATCGTGGTTTCTGTGAGTTTGAGACTGACAACATCCAGCAGGCCCAGCGCGTAAATCGCAGCCACAGGTAAAAGCACGAACCTTCCAAGCAGTTTCAGGAACGGTTCCTGGATGATCTCCCGGACCAGAATCCGCGCGGCAAGGAACATGAAAACCCGCTTGCCAAAGGCAATGACGGCGCCGCTATCGAACAGGGATCGCACGACGCCTTCGCCGACGGCGGTAAACATGTAGGCCAACAGAGGCAGAACAAGCGGAACAAATGCCAGAACAAATCGCCGTGCCGTTGCAAAGACGTTGTCCTGATCTTCGGGCGGGGTCAGAATTTGCGTCAGAACAGGCCGGATTTTTCGGGCAACGACAAGCGCGACGATATAGGCCGCGATCAACAGAGCAAATTGCACCCATGCCGCAGGACTCAGCAACCAACCCTTGGCGAGTTCCCACCCCTGCAGGGCATATCCCGCCGCCTGCTGCACGATTTCCGGTTGGTTTTCCAGATCAAAGTCCATCACACTTGCCCGCATACACGCCTTGTCACATCATTGGAAACCCTTGCCCAACCTTGAACGCGGGATCAAGCATGATATCGGAAAACGACGCGGTGCCAGTCTGTCCATTGTGTCTGCGGCCGATTCCGCGCGACGCCCCGCAAAGCATCCATCACCTGGTTCCAAAGCTGAAGGGCGGCAAGGGTCGGGCAACCGTTCTTTTGCATGCGATCTGCCACAACGAGATCCACGCAAGCTTGTCCGAGGCCGAACTTGCGCGAAGCTTCAACACGATCGAAGCGCTTCAGAACCATCCGCGGCTCGAGAAATTCATACGATGGGTTCGCAAACGCCCCCCGGGCTTCCGGTCAAAAACGCCCGGGAAACGGCGTTTGCGGTGATCATCCGATCCGTTTTCCACAAAGCCTGGCAATACCTGCGGCAATTGCAGGGTCAGCGACACGGGAATCCTCGGCCAATTGCCTTGCCGTCGACATGAGATCATCAACCGCGACAACACGATCGATCAAACCGAATTGCAGCGCTTCGTCCACCAGCAGCTTGTGACCGCCCATGAGGATGAGCTTGGTCCTGGCCGGGCCGATCAAGGCCATCATCCGCGCCGGATCGGACGGTTGAGGCAGAAATCCAAGCTTCATCACCGGGTAAAAGAACTTGGCACCCGGCACCGCGATCCGCAGATCGCAGGCCAGCGCCATACCCATGGCGCCACCGGCCAGCGTTCCGTTCAACGCGGCAATGGTCAAGCACGGCAAACGGGCAATCGCGCCCGACAACCTTTCCCAGACGCCGGACGTCGCCAACCCTGCACGGGCCTCTTCCAGATCAGCCCCGGCGCTGAATACCCTGCCCGTGCCGGTCAGGATAAACGCGCGGGCCTCGGTCGCGTCCTCCGCAATGTCCGCCAGATCGCCCAGCATTGCCCCCGTCAACGAATTTGCCTTGTCGGGACGATTGATCGTGACCGTCCACAAACCGTCCTGTTTGTCCAATTCGATCATATCAGGCCAACCCGTTTTCGGATCGCGTCATCCCGCAGGGAGATTTCGGTACCGACAAATTCATCCGCATCGGATGAGCACATCCAGAGCAAAGTCCTTGCGGGCCAATCGGCGGGAATATGATCTTCCCAATTCAACTGACTGACTGGGTTTATCCCACTGGACTTGATCTCGCGCTGCATCTGCGTGGCAACGGTGCCAGGGGACAGACCCATGGCGCGAATGCCCAGGTGATGGTTTTCCCTGTCCGCGCACCGGGTCAGCATCGCTGCCCCGGCCTTGGAGGAACAGTAGTGACTCCAGGCTTCGATCGGGCTGTGGGCAGCACCGGAACTGATGGTCAGAATCGTGCCGCCCCCGGCCGCGGTCATCACAGGCAATGCGGCACGCATCCCATAAAACACGCCCTTGAGATTTATGTCGACGGCCCGCCCCCAACCTTCGGGATCGGCCGTCGCAAGATGCGAGATCGGCTCGATTACACCGGCATTGTTGATCAGTACGTCAAGGCCACCAAAACGATCCAGACAGGTTTGCACCGCGCTCTCGACCTGGCCAAAATCGCTGACATCGCATGCCATGCCGAATGCACGCTCGCCAAGATCATCGGCCAGGGCCAAGACGCTTTGCTCGGTGCGGGCGAGCAATCCCACGTTGGCGCCGGCCAGTGCGAAAACCCGCCCTGCCTCTGCGCCGATTCCCCGGCTTGCCCCGGTGATCAGAACCGTCTTGCCCGTCATTTCCATGTTCGTATTCTCCTGAATCGATCCACCAGACCGTGGTAATGCGGCGAATTGAACGGGTCCACCCCTTGACGCCCG
Organism: uncultured Rhodobacterales bacterium; assembly: GCA_964351155.1. Classification (GTDB taxonomy): domain Bacteria; phylum Pseudomonadota; class Alphaproteobacteria; order Rhodobacterales; family Rhodobacteraceae; genus CAYGNE01. The sequence goes on from CAYGNE010000039.1 coordinate 8,400, forward strand.
AAGGTCAAGCGCAGACCATGCGCCCAAATTTTCTAGAAGGGTTCACATATGACCGTTTGTTTCGCGCGTGGCCTCGGTGCCGCTGCAATACTCGCAATGGCAGGCCAGTCCGCACATGCAGACCTGACCGCAATGGACGTCTGGAATGACTGGAAAGCCTATCTTGGCTCGGCCGGTTACTCCGTTTCCGGTGACGAGCAGAGTTCAGGCAGCGAGCTGAACGTCAGCAACTTAACCCTGACCATGCCAATGCCCGAAGGCGAGGGAGAATTCGCCATTACGATGGGCAGCATGGCGTTCGTCGAAAACGGTGACGGCTCAGTGACCATCAAGATGCCCGACAGCATACCGATGGCATTCGAAACCAAGATTGAGAATGAAGATCCTGTTTCCGGCGTGCTTACCATTACGCATCCTGGCAACGAGATGGTCGCGTCCGGTACGCCGACCGATACCCAGTACAGCTATTCGGCGCCGAATGTCGGGTTTTCATTGTCCTCTTTGGCCGTCGAAGGTGAACCCGTTCCCGACTCGGTGATCAAGATCTCTGCCGCGATGACCAACGTCACGAGCAACACGAAGATGCAGCTCGCCGATCTGCGGACTTACAGTCAGCAGATGACGGCCGACTCACTCAGCTACAACATCGCCTTTGATGACCCGGAAACTTCGGATCAGGGCACTTTCATTGGCGCGATGGAGGGTCTGGGCTTTGACGGCAATGGCGCAATTCCGCTGGACATGGACCCAACCGATTTCAACAAGATGCTGGAAGACGGCTTTCAAATGGACGGGACGTTCACCTATTCTGCCGGCAGCGCCAAGTTTCAAGGCGTTGGCGAAGGTGAGTCTTTCGACTTCGCCAGTTCCTCGCAAGGCGGAAGCCTTGGCATTCAGATGGATCAATCCCAGCTTGGTTATGAAGGTAAGCAAAAACAGATCGCTATTTCCGTTACCGGCGGCGAACTGCCACTTCCGCTTGATGTGACCGCCGCGGAAACCGCCTTCAACCTTGGCATACCGGTTCAAAAATCCGAAGAGCAGCAGGATTTTGCCTTTGGACTGAGCATGACCGATTTCACCATGTCCGATCTGCTTTGGTCGATGTTCGATCCGGCAAAGCAACTGCCCCGCGATCCGGCCTCGATTGCTGTTGATCTGACCGGCAAAGCGAAAATCCTGTTCAACTTCCTCGATCCCGAGGTGGCGAGCCTGCTCGAACAAAGCGAAGAAACCCCTGCAGAATTGCATGCGGTAACCATCAACAACCTGCTGGTGTCGATGGTTGGCGCCAGGCTGTCCGGAACCGGCGATTTCACGTTTGACAACTCCGATACGGTGACATTCGATGGTATGCCACGTCCGATCGGTCACGTGGATTTGACCCTGGTCGGGGCAAATGCCCTGCTCGACAAATTGATCGCCATGGGCTTTGTCGGCAACGAAGAGGCGATGGGTGCGCGCATGATGATGGGCATGCTCGCAGTGCCGGGTGACGAGCCGGATACGCTGAAGTCAAAACTCGAAATCAACGAGCAGGGGCATGTTCTGGCCAACGGTCAGCGCATTCAATAGCAAGACGTTCTGATGACGAGGACAAACCATCCAGGGGCCGCCTATGGCGGCCCTTGTTGCATGGCCGGGCAAACGGCGTTTTGCGACGTGGCTGGCGCGTAACGCGGCAGGAGCACTTGCAGGTCCATCCTTGCATCGTTACCTCCTGAACCGGAATGGATGTCGCAAGCGCGGAAAGAGAACCCATGGCGGAATCACTCGATGATCTGGGCGGCGCCCTGTTGGAGGCAGCTCGAAAGGCCGGTGCCGACGCTGCGGATTCAATTGTTGTTCAAGGCGCTTCCCTGTCAATCGATGTGCGTGGCGGGGCTCTGGAACAGGCCGAACGATCAGAGGCAATCGATCTGGGGCTGCGGGTCTTTCTGGGCCTGCGATCCGCCATCGTCTCGGCCTCGGACAAAAGCGCATCGACAGTCAACGCAATGGCCGAACGCGCCGTTGCCATGGCCCGCGAAGCGCCCGAAGACCCTCATGCGGGACTGGCCGAAGCAAACCAATTGACCGTCGAGACGGATTTTTCCCACTTGGAAATGGCCGATCCCTCTGCGGAACCTGCACCCTTGGAACTTGAACGGGATGCCCTGGCGGCCGAAGCCGCCGGTCTTGCCGTCAAAGGCGTATCGCAGGTGCAATCGGCGAACGCGTCCTATGGGGCACACCATGTGCACCTGGCGGCCAGCAACGGATTTTCTGGCAGCTATCGGCGCACCAGCCGTTCGATCAGCTGTGTCGCCATTGCCGGATCCGGCACCGGGATGGAGCGCGACTATGACTCGGACGCGCGAACTTTTCAGTCGGATCTGCGAAACGCCGAAGAAATCGGGCGCATCGCCGGGCAACGCGCCGTAGCGCAACTTGGTGCCCGCAAGCCGCCGACCGGCACCTATCCGGTCTTGTTTGATGAACGCATTTCTTCGTCGCTCATTGGCCATTTGATTTCTGCGGCCAACGGTGCAGCCGTGGCGCGGGGATCGTCCTGGTTGCAGGACTCGCTGGGCCAAGCGGTTCTGCCCGACCATCTGTCGTTGATCGAGGATCCGCACCGCCCACGCGCGGCCGGATCCCGGCCGTTTGACGCCGAGGGCCTGCCAACCCGCCGTCGCGCGATTGTCGAGGACGGGGTTCTCACAGGGTGGACACTGGACCTGTCCAGCGCGCGAAAACTGGGGATGGCGCCCACCGGCAACGCGGCGCGGGGTGTGTCTTCGCCACCCTCCCCGGCCAACTGGAACCTGTCGCTCACCCAAGGCGAAAAGTCCCGTGCCGAACTGATTTCCGACATGGGTACAGGGCTGATGGTCACGTCGATGATTGGCAGCACAATCAACCCCAATACCGGGGACTATTCTCGGGGCGCATTCGGATACTGGGTTGAAAATGGTGAAATCACCTATCCTGTCAACGAGTGCACTATCGCCGGAAATCTCCGGGACATGCTGCTTCGCATCGTTCCGGGCAATGATGCCCGCCCTTTTCTTTCCCGCGTTGTGCCCTCGATCCTGATCGAAGGAATGACTCTTGCCGGCAAGTGATCTTTCCCTGCTGATCGACGCGGCGCGAGCGGCCGGAGATGTTGCAACCCGGTTCACTGGAAAAACCGCGCGTCGCTGGAACAAGCCCGGGGATGCTGGCCCGGTGACCGAAGCTGATATCGCGGTGAATGACCTGCTGCATGCAACTCTGCGACCGGCCCGGCCAGACTATGGGTGGCTGTCGGAGGAAACAGAAGACACCCCGGAGCGATTGTCCCGAGACCGAGTATTCATCGTCGATCCCATTGATGGCACGCGCAGCTTTGTCGAAGGTTCGTCCACTTGGGCGCATGCCCTTGCAGTTGCCGAACGGGGCGTTGTCACCGCCGCCGTTGTCTATCTGCCGATGCGCGACCTGCTCTATTCGGCGGCGGCGGGGCAAGGCGCCTTCGTCAACGGAGTGCCAATTTCCCCGTCCGTGCAGACCCGGCTGGAGGACTCCGAAATCCTGGCCGCGCGGCCCAACATGGGTCAGAAACACTGGCGGCAAGGGGCTGTGCCGGGGTTTTCTCGGGCCTACCGGCCCTCGTTGGCCTATCGCATGGCTTTGGTGGCCCAGGGTCGGTTTGATGGTATGCTAACGCTTCGCCCTTGCTGGGAATGGGACATCGCGGCAGGTGATCTGATACTGCGCGAAGCAGGTGCCGCCTGCACTGACCGGACCGGTGCACGGCTGATCTTCAATAACACCCATCCCATGTCCAACGGCCTCGTGGCCGCTGGCCCGGAAGTTCACCGGCTGATTCACGACGCGCTTCAACCGGATTGACTATGGCCGCGCAGCTTGACGCGCGGGCATGATGGCGTAGGTTGCGGCGACATCCATGACCCCGCGATGCAAAGGAAGCCGACATGGTTCAACGCCTTCATCTGGTCTTCGGCGGCGAATTGACCGACCCGACCACGACCACCTTCAAGGACGTCAACGACATTCATATCGTCGGCATGTTCCCGGACTACCAGACGGCCTACGAGGCGTGGAAGGACAACGCGCAACGCACGGTAGACAACGCCCATATGCGTTATTTCATTGCCCACCTGCACAGGTTGAGGGACGAAAAGACCGAAGCCTCCTCGACCGAAGAACTGGGTTGATTGCATGGGCCGCTCGCTAAGTCTTGCGGCCTATCGCGCTTTGGCGCGGCGTCAGCCGAACCCCGGCGCGCCCGGACAACCGCCACGGCCGGAAGGGGAGTTGTTGTGGGCCCATGCCACGACAGTATTGCGGTTCTCTGCGCTCTGTGATCTCAGCCTTCGGCTGCGAACGCTGCGCCCGGACCTGCAAATGCTGATCACCGTCGAAAAAGCGAAACTCGACCCGCCGCCGGAACCGCTGGATGGTTGTGACCATATCGTCAGCCTGAGTTCCGACCATCCCGCGGCGGCCAAAGAGTTTTTGGCACATTGGCACCCGGAACTGTGCCTGTGGACCGGCGGCGATCTGATGCCAAATCTCGTCAGCGCCACGGCTGATGCCAATCTTCCAATGATCCTGCTGGATGTGGGAGAATCGGATTTTCCCGCTCGCCGATACAGCTGGTTTCCCGATCTGACGCGACCGAGCTTTGCCTGTTTCAGCACGATACTGACCAACAGCGAAGCCGCCGCCCGGCTTGTCCGCCGCGTCGGTTTGCCCGGAACCGTGATCAAGGTAACCGACCGCTTGCGAAACAGCGCCACGCCACCGCCCTGTTCTGACGACGAATTGAACGAATTGACACGCGATGTTTCGGGTCGGCCCGTCTGGCTCGCCGCGCATGTGACGGAAGGCGAGTTCGATGCGATCCTGACCGCTCATCAGACCGCCTTGCGTCTGTTGCACCGGCTCTTGCTGATCATAGTCACCGACAAGACGGCAGATGCGGAGGCTCTGAAAGACCATATTGCGGGAAAGAAATTGCGATGCGTCGACTGGGATACCGGGGATACGATCGACGATACGACGCAAGTTCTGCTGTCCCGCGACGAAGACAACCTGGGTCTTTGGTACCGCGTCGCGCCGGTCACCTTCATGGCACGGTCCCTGACCGCTGACGCCGCCGGCGCATCTCCACTCGAAGCCGCCGCTTTGGGGTCAGCGGTATTGTATGGCAACCACGTCCGCGACCATATGGAGGCTTACGCCCGTCTGGCTGCTGCCGGAGCCGCCCGAAGCGTTCGAGATGGAGAGTCGCTTGGCAGCGCGGTTATTCAACTGTCCGCCCCGGATCATGCGGCTGCAATGGCATTGGCCGGGTGGGAAGTCGTGACAGAGGGCTCTCAGCTGACAGACAATCTGGTAGACCTGATCCTGGACTATCTCGACCAACGCGAAAGTTCCGATGCGTCCTCCTGAATTCTGGTTCACCCATCCGGATCATCCTGATTGGCGTGCAAGGCTGTTATCGCCCTTGGGGCGTGCCTATGCCGCAGCAACCGCACGTCGGGTTGCAATCCCGTCTTCGTTCCGCCCGGATGTTCCAGTCATCTGCATCGGCAACCTGAATGTCGGCGGTACCGGAAAGACCCCGACCGTGATCTGGGTTGTCGAGCAGTTGCGGGATGCCGGTCACGAACCACACGTCGTGACAAGGGGTTACGGCGGAACCCTGGCTGGACCGGTCCGCGTCGACCCGTCGTCACATCGGGCCGCGGAAACCGGAGATGAACCGCTTTTGCTCGCCGCCTTTGCCGAGGTGTGGGTCGCTCGCGACCGGGCTGAAGGTGCCAGGGCCGCTGTTGCGGCCGGGGCCACTGTCCTTGTTCTGGATGACGGTTTCCAGAACCCTTCGGTTTCCAAGGATCTTTCCATCGTGGTGGTGGACGCGGTGCAGGGGTTCGGCAACGGGCGGTGCCTGCCGGCCGGCCCCCTGCGCGAACCGGTCGAGACGGGCCTTGCACGCGCCGATCTTGTTCTGTCGCTCGGCAATCCCGAAGCGCAGGCCAATTTTTCCAAGCTCTGGAATGACCTCATTCCGGTTCCACGTTTTATGGCCTCAATCGCGCCATTGCACACCGGGATGGACTGGACCGATACGCCGGTTCTGGCGTTTGCCGGGATCGGACAGCCACAAAAATTCTTTGACACGCTTTGCGAGCTGGGCGCCGACCTGCGCCGATGCGAACCGCTTGACGATCACCAACCGCTGACTTCGGCGCTGATGGCCAGGATCGAGGCCGAAGCCCGGGCATTGAACGCTCAGATGGTTACGACCGAAAAAGATGCCGTGCGTCTTCCACCATCCTTTCGGAGCAAGGTCATCACGTTGCCGGTCAGGTTGCAGGTTGATCAGGCCGATCGGCTTGTCGGGAAAATCAAGGCGGCGGCCCCTCCACCATAGTGAATTGCCCTGATGCCGGTGCAAGGGCCCGCAGTTCTTCGGTGGTCGATCCAACCGCCGGAGCGATGCCCGGCGATCCCAAACTCCGGTTTCGGAGTGGATCGGCAAGCCGCAAATCAGATGTCAAAAAACACTGTCTCCTTCTCGCCCTGAAGTCGGATGTCGAAGCGATAGGTGGCCTTGCCGTCAATTTCGCTTCGACGCGCAGTCAGTTGGTCGATCGCATCCGGGTCTGGAATGGACTGCACAATCGGACATCTTGGGATCAGCGGATCGCCTGCGAAATCGGTTTTTGTCGCCTCGGCCGGTCTACATGGGCACACCAGAGTTCGACCATTCGGCACGTGGTCCGCATGGCTATGGCAAACGTGATCCGAAAATTGATATTTCGGGATATGATAGGTGCCGGATTCACGACAAACATCTGCTGCTTTCGGCAAGTTCGCGTTGTCATTGTTCGCGTCGGCACTCTGACAGGAAGCGGTGGCAACAAGGTTTTCTGCCACGGAAAACACAGACAAAAACCGACTTCTTCTGGCCTGGTGGGCGGAAAAACCTTAACGGTCGTCCTCGCCCAGCTTCGGCGCCGGCCGGTGCAAGGCAAGTTCTGCATCCGAAAAGCGGAAAGGTGCACGAATACCGGGAACGCCGTCCAGTTCGACCTGCATGCCGCGCGCAATGACCTGAGGGTCGGCCATCACTTCGGCGAGATCGTTGATCGGGCCTGCCGGGATACCCTTTGCCTCGCACCCGGCAAGAAGATCTTCCTTGGTCCATTTGACAGTTGCACCATTCAATCGTGCGATCATGACCCGGCGATTGGCCAATCGGTCCTTGTTGTGCAAGAATTCCGGCGCTTCCGCCATGTCTTCAAGCCCGAGAAGCCGGCACAGTCGCTGGTACTGGGAATCGTTTCCGGTGGCGATGATGATATGTCCGTCCGAACAGTCAAAGGCCTGATAGGGGGTCAGGTTCACATGTCCGTTGCCCATGCGTTGCGGGGCAATGCCGGTGGTCAGATAGTTCAGCGCCTGATTGGCCGTGACTGAAACCGCGACATCCAGCAATGCCATGTCGATATGCTGACCGCGCCCGGTTGTCTGCCGCTGGTGCAACGCCGCGAGTATCGCGGATACGGCATAGACTCCTGTGAAGATATCGGTGATTGCCACGCCCGACTTTTGCGGCTGCCCGTCGGGTTCACCGGTGATCGACATCAAACCTGACATACCTTGAATAATGAAGTCATAACCTGCGCGGTGGGCATACGGTCCGGTCTGTCCGAAACCGGTGATTGAACAATAGATCAGCTTCGGATTGACCCGGGACAGGTTCGCATAGTCCAACCCGTATTTCGCCAACCCTCCGACCTTGAAATTCTCGATGAATACATCCGAGTCCCGAACCAGTTCGCGAACACGTTCCTGACCTTCAGGGGTCGCAAGATCAACAGTGACCGAGGCTTTGCCGCGATTTGTCGAATGGAAATAGGACGCAGAAACATCGTCGCCGCGTGTCACGAAAGGTGGTCCCCAGGCGCGGGTATCATCCCCGTTGGGAGACTCCACCTTGATAACGTCGGCACCGAGGTCCGAAAGCGTCTGGCCGGCCCATGGGCCAGCCAGAATTCGTGCGAGCTCGATGACCTTGAGGCCATCCAATGGAGCGGCCATTACTCTCCGATCTCGGCGTCGATCAGAGCCGAGAAGGCCTCATAGCCCTGGTTCTCGACCTTTTTGCCGTTGACAATAAAGCTTGGAGTGGACTCGACGCCATCTGCCTCCGCGTTCTTTTGAAACCAGGCGACAAGTGTCTGGGCCTTGTCAGCGTCCTTGAGGCAGGCATCCAGTTTGGCATCGTCAAGTCCAGCCAAGCGGCCGATCTTGCGCAGCTCGCCAACGATTGCGCTGCCATCACCAGCTCGGGACCATTCGCTCTGCCCCTTGTAGATCAGATCGCTGATGCCAAAGAACTTCTCTGGTCCACCACAGCGGGCGACCATCGACGCCCAGAGACCGTAGCGGTCGAAATACACCTCGCGGTAGATCAACCTCACCTTGCCGGTATCGATGTAATTCTTTTTGATCTGTTGAAACGCACCTTCGTGAAACGCCGCACAATGCGGGCAGGTGTAAGACGCGTATTCGACAATCGTCACCGGCGCGTCCTCGGCACCTTGGGTCATCTCGACGATGGACGACGTGTCAATTTCTGCGGCATCCTGTGCATTGGCCTGGCTGATCAGTGAATCCGTCACTGCAGGTCCAGACTGCCCGAGATACCAATACCCGCCGACCGCGAATGCTATCACCGCGCAGAAGATCGCGATTTTCTGGGTCATAAGAACCCCCTTCTCAATGTTTGTGCTTGCTTAGAACGTTGCGGCCCAGACGTTC
>CAYGNE010000039.1:17232-24355 GCA_964351155.1 uncultured Rhodobacterales bacterium
CCTCGCGCAAATCGTCATTCAATACCGGATCCGCCAGTTGCGCCGCGCGCGCAATGACCTTGGGTGCGGGAGTCGGCTTGGCAACCGGCGCCGGTGGTTCGAACTGAGCCTGTCCTTCGGCAAATCCGGCAGGCGCTGTCTGTGTGATCCGCACCCGGCTGATGGCGTTGTACCCGTAAACCGCATTGACCTTTGCCCGCAGTTGTTCCTTTTGCATTTCCAGCATCGGCGCCTGCGCGCCCGTCGTCAGAATCGTCAACGTTGCACCGAACCCGCCTCGGGCGTAGCTGACTTTCACAGGGCGCGCGACCTGAGCGATCTCGGCACCGGCGATTTCGGCCCAATGGGTCAAAAGACGTGACACGGCAAACCCACGGCTTTCGCCCGCCCGGCGAATCCTTTCGCCAAGAACGCTTGCTGTCCGTTTGAACCCGTAGGTGGAAGAATCCCGTCGTGCCATGGCTGGTTTCCGTCGCTGTTGCATCTATTGTAAGGCGCAGGCGCACGGGCGCCAGCGAAACCCGAGGTCAGAGGCATAAAGAATGCGTGACGGCGATTTGATTGAAGGTGGCATCACCGAAAAGATGCTTTCTTGGTACGATCAGAACGCGCGCGACCTGCCGTGGCGCATTCAGCCCGGCGACAATACCATTCCCGATCCCTATCGAATCTGGCTGTCGGAAGTGATGTTGCAACAAACCACTGTCGCCGCCGTCAGAGACTACTTTTATCGCTTCACGACGCGATGGCCGACCGTAGCCGATCTGGCGGCGGCACCGGATGATCAGGTGATGGGAGAATGGGCAGGGCTTGGGTATTATGCCCGAGCCCGAAATCTCTTGAAATGCGCACGCGTGATCGCGCGGGATCATGGCGGTAGGTTTCCGTGCTCGTATGACAAACTGATCACCCTGCCTGGCATTGGCCCCTATACGGCGGCTGCGATCGCAGCGATCGCCTTTGGACGGCCCGAGACGGTGATGGACGGAAACGTGGAACGCGTCATGTCGCGTTTGTTTGATGTTCATACGCCCCTGCCGGCCGCGAAACCAGAGCTTCGCGCCCATGCGGTTGGCCTGACGCCTGCTCTCAGAGCAGGCGATTATGCCCAGGCGGTGATGGACCTTGGGGCAACGGTCTGCACGCCAAAATCACCCGCCTGCGGCCTGTGCCCGCTGCTTGATGAATGCGCCGCACGCGCTGCCGGAACGGTTTCCGCTCTGCCGCGAAAAATCCCGAAAAAGCCGATACCGACGCGCCGTGGCAAAATCTATCTGGTGCAACGCGAAGACGGTGCAATGCTCCTGGAGCGCCGCCCGGAAAACGGACTGTTGGGCGGGATGCTGGGTTGGCCTGGTTCGGACTGGGCCGAGACTGAATCAGATGCGCCGCCAATCATCGCGGATTGGCGGGCCCTGCCCGGCGAGGTGCGCCACACGTTCACTCATTTTCATCTGATTCTTCAGGTGAACACGGCCTCGGTCCCGCTGGATCGCAAGCCGCAGGTTGGCCGTTTTGTACCGCTACACGCCTTTCGCGCTTCGGACCTTCCGACGGTCATGCGAAAGGCGTTCGATCTTTGGCGCAGCGAATGACCGCCCCTTGGGTCGCCCGCGCGAATCCCGCTATACTGTGAACGTCAACTCCCGGCAGATGTAACGATGATCACCTCAGACACACTCGCGCGCTGGCAGTCAGCGTTTCCGTTCTGGATATCCTTCATGTTGGTACCGCTGGCATGGGTCAGCGCGATCCTCGGTGGCTGGGCGGTCCTGTTGTTGCCGCTCGTGACATGGTATCTTTTCGCCGTCCTGGACGGCCTGATCGGACTGGATCTCGAGAACGCCGACCCAGATACCCCCGAAGACGATCTTGGCTGGTATCGGATGTTGACCATCCTGTGGGTGCCGGTTCAATTCATGACCCTGTTTGGCCTGATCTTTTATGTCAGCGGCGCCGATCACCTTTCGGTGCCGGAGAAGCTCATGGTGTTTTTTGGCGTCGGAGTCCTGACTGGCACGATCGGCATCAACTATAGCCACGAGTTGATGCATCAAAGCAGTCGTCTAGAGAGATTTCTCGCCGACTTTCTGCTGGCAATGGTCATGTATTCACATTTTCGTTCCGAACATCTCCTGGTGCATCACCGCTATGTCGGAACACCGCGCGACCCGGTCACCGCGCGATACAACGAGGGGTTTTTTCGCTTCTATCCCCGAGTTCTCAAACAGAGCCTGTTGTCTTCGTTTCGCGCGGAAAAGCAAAAGTTAGCGCGCAAAGATTTGCACTGGGCACATCCTGGCAACCCGTTCTTTCGGTACTGGGGTCTGCAGACAGCCATGCTGCTTCTTGCGTGGCTGGTCGGCGGTTGGTCGGGGGTCGGGCTGTTTCTGATGCAGGCAGGCGTTGCGGTCTGGCAGCTCGAACTGGTCAACTATGTCGAACACTATGGACTGACCCGCAAACACATGGGCGAAGGGAAGTACGAGCACGTTCAGCCGCGTCATTCCTGGAACGCCGCACACAAGGCTTCCAACCGATTGCTGATCAATCTTCAGCGCCATTCCGATCACCATTACAACCCTGACAGACGATTTCCACTGCTACAGAATTACAGTTCTGCAGAAGCCCCTCAATTACCCTACGGCTATCCGGCCATGACCGTTGCCGCCATGATCCCACCGCTATGGCGAAAGCTCATGAACCCGCGAGTCCGGCGCTGGCGGACCGTCTACTACCCCGAAATCACCAACTGGCGGAGTTACAACAAGGCCACCAACCCGATGCCCAGATAGGTCCGGAACGGTTCTTTAACACTTGTGCTGCACACTTGCCCCGGGGCAACGATCTGGAAACGTGGACATGGAGTGCCATACACACACGCAACCATTGTGGAGCTGTCTGATCGTTGATGACAGCGTGCGGGATCAACTGATGATGACGCGGGCTGCGCGATACGCGCACAAGGATATCGGCGTTCAGGTCGCGGGTAGCCTGAGGGAGGCACGGCGCGCCCTTATGCAGAAGCATTTCTCGATCATTCTTCTGGAAAACGCACTGCCCGATGGGCGGGGTGTGGACTTTGCGATCGAGCTGGCGGGCCATGCCAAATTCGGTTCCATCCCGATTATCCTTGTCACAGACTGGCCTTCGCCTTTCATGTGGCACAAGGCCAAAAAAGCCGGTGTGCGCCACGTGGTCGACAAGTCCGATTTTGGCCCGAACCTGATCCGGGACGTTCTTCACTTGGGTTGGCAGACGCAGTAAAAAAGCCCCGCCGTTAAGGCGGGGCAGGTTCTGGTGCCATATGACAGGCCACAGGCACCGGCGGTATTCTGTTAGCTGTTCGGCGTTACCCTTGCATCTCGGACCGAATTTGCTGACGCAACACGTCAATCGGAACGGTTTTGCCATCTCGTTTGAAACACCAGTAGGTCCAGCCGTTGCAACTCGGCGCGCCTTCCAGCGCGGCTCCGACCTGATGTATCGAGCCCTTGATGTCATCTCCGATCAACGTTCCGTCCGCGCGCACCTTGGCCTTGAACCGGTTGTTCATGGAATACAGGCTCTCACCCGGACGCAGCATGCCCCGTTCGACAAGCTGCCCAAAAGGAACACGCGGTTCCGCCCGTTTGCTGGCACTGACTTGCAGGGCCTCGCGGTCGAATTTCCGGACCTTGGCAATTCGCTTCTCGGCAACCCTGCGATAAGCGTCTTCACGTTCGATTCCGATGAAGTCACGGCCTAGCATCTTGGCGACCGCGCCGGTGGTGCCGGTGCCAAAGAAAGGGTCGAGCACCACATCTCCGGGGTTGGTCGATCCTACCAGAACCCGGTGCAGCAGGCTTTCCGGCTTTTGCGTTGGATGGGCTTTCTCGCCATTTTCATCTTTGAGACGCTCATGACCCGTGCAGATCGGCAGAACCCAATCACTTCGCATCTGAATGCCTTCGTTCAGTGCTTTCAGCGCCTCGTAGTTGAAAGTGTATTTGGCTCCCTCGTCACGAGACGCCCAAATCATTGTCTCATGTGCATTTGTAAACCGTTTGCCCCGGAAATTCGGCATCGGGTTGGATTTGCGCCAGACCACATCGTTGAGGATCCAATCCCCGGCGTCCTGTAACGCGCTGCCGACACGAAAAATGTTGTGATAACTGCCGATAACCCAGATCGCGCCATTGGGTTTCAGCAACCGCCGCGCGGCTGCAAGCCAGTCCCTGGTGAACTTGTCATAGACGGCAAATGACGAAAACTGATCCCAGTGATCATCGACGGCGTCGACCTGGCTGTTGTCGGGACGATGCAGTTCACCTTTCAACTGCAGGTTATAGGGAGGATCGGCAAAGATCAGGTCAACAGAGGCTTCAGGCAGACTGTTCATCATTTCGATGCAGTCGCCATCCAGAATCGTGTTGAGCGGAAGCGCCGGAGCGCCCTCGGTGGTTTTGTTGGTCATAGTCTGCCTCATTCCCGGACGCTTTTTGCGCTCTCGTGGTTGAGGCAAGGATGATTCAAAGGCGATTCGCCGTCAAATTCTTTTTTGAATCAGTTACTTATAGATTTATCTTGATACAATATGTTGTGGACAGGCTTAAATGAACGTCTATGGTATGGGGTCACGCCAATATTTCGAAGGGCCTCTTTGTGGCTTTTTGTCGGATACCCGGCATTTGTTTCCCAACCATATTCAGGATGCTGTTGCGCCAAATCCACCATGATCCGGTCGCGTGCGATTTTTGCAACAATCGATGCCGCGGCAATCGACACGGAACGGGCATCGCCCTTGGTCACCGCCAGCGCGGGGAGTGTCAGCCCGCGCGGTATCATATTGCCATCGATCAGCAGAAAATCGGGCACGGGATCCAATCCGGATACCGCACGTGCCATTGCAAGATGGCTGGCACGCAAAATGTTCAGTTCGTCGATCTCTGCAACCGAGGCATGGGCAACGCAGCATTGGGCGCATTCGCGCAATTCAGCATCCAGAACACCGCGCATTCTCGCTGTCAGTTTCTTTGAGTCATTCAGACCAACCGGAAACGCGTCAAGTTCCAGCACAACCGCTGCCGCCGTGACCGGTCCTGCCAATGGACCGCGCCCAACTTCGTCCACACCCGCGATCCGCAGGTAGCCCTTTGCCCTCAGTGCCTGTTCCAGATCGTCATTGGGTTCGCTCATATCTCTTGCTGCCCCACGGGCGGTCGCCTGCGCAAGCAAAAAGGGAAAGGTCCGGGTGCGGACCTTTCCCAGGTTCGGCATCAAGGCGATGCCGGTGTCTCCGGCTTAGTTGCGGACGATCCGGTAGCCGCGTTCGCGCAGACACAGCGGTTCATACCCTGTGCGGTTCGAATAACGGCTCTGGTGACTGTAGCGGCAAGCCTGCGGCAGGGAGCCCGTGAAGTGATAGTTGTTCTGCAAGCACTGCAGACCCAAAATCCGTCGTGGCCCGCCATTATGCGCCAAATTCCGCATACACTTGCCCGGCAGATCATAGCGTGAAACCTGGCTTGGCAATGGGCGCGGACGCGCTGGATAATGCAACGGCGGATCGACCCGGGAAACGGTTGGCGCATCATCGTCACGCATCTCGTGTATCGCAATGCCCAGAATGGTCAGCGCGGCGAGTCCGGCAAAGATGTGGGAATTCCTGTCATCGGCATAAGCAGGCACAGCCGCAAGCCCGGTGACGGCGACAGCTGCAGCAATGATAAGGGTGATGAACTTGCGGTGCATGGCGGAGTGTCCTTTTCTTGCGTTTTTCAGTTCAGGTACCGACCTGCATGATCGGGTGTGAACAATCATTCGGACCGAAGGGCGAGGACAGGCAATATCGGTCGGCTGTTATCGGATATCAGCCGGGCAAGACCCTTGTTGTTATTGAATATCTGACGATCTCTGCGCAGTGTATGCGCATGAAACACGCTGTCATTTCCATTGCCCTTGCCGCCCTTGTGACGGCACCCGGCATTGCCATGGCCGAGACCTGCTATGCCGACTACAAGGCAAAACAGGACAACCCGTTGCGCCTGCACTATGGCATTGTTCAACTGATCGGCCCTTGCAAAAAAGGCGCCGCGAAGTCCGAGTTGTCCGCCCGACTGGAACAAAACGGGTGGAAACTTTTGAACGTTTTGTCAGTGTTCGGCCCAGAGGGATTGCAGCAAAGGAAGGCGAATGCCGGATCCTACTATCTCCGTTTCTGACACGCGACGGTCTGGCTCGCGTATTGTTGCGGTCGGCATCGTTGCCATCGTTGTGGTTCTTGTCATTGCCGGGGCGGTTCTGTTCCTGACCCTACCGGACGCGAATGCGTTCAACGCGCGGGTCGAACAATTGTTCGTGCAAAACGACAACCTGACCGCGCAGGCCGAGATCAAGTTGCTGGAGATTCTCGCGCAATCGGGCACGGCTTTCTCCGACACGCTGGCCAGTTACAGGACCGTGATTTTTGTTCTGCTGGTCTTTGCCACCGCACTGCTGGTGGCGGCGCTGGTGTTTCTGGTGATGCTGGTAGCAATGAATCGCCGCTTGGCGCAGATCGAACGCACCGGTATTCAGGTAAATTCACTCTTGATCAGCCGTGAAGAGAACACGGTGTACCTGAACAACCTGGATTTCAAACTGACTGCCGCCGCAATGGAAACCCTTGCGGTTCTCGCCGAAGCGCGGCTGGATGATGATGTTTTATCGGGTGCGGAAATCGAGGCGGTCGTGTCCGGTCGCAATGCCGCGGACTGTGACGAGGCCGCCGGTGCCACGCGGATCAAGCGCCTGCGCGATACACTGGGCAATCAGATGGTCAGCGAGTTGCTGGTCAAGAATATCGCACGGCGCGGCTATATGCTGGCCATCGACAAGGACGTGATTCAGATGATCTAGCTCCGCATGTAGAAAAGCGCGCAAGATCAGCGGCATCAAGGTCTGCCATTCCATGGCGGAAATCGACTGCGCCGTGGATCTGCTCGAGGGGTTCCAACCCAAGGAAGAGTTCCATGGCATTGCCGAACCGGACATCGCAATCGGTGCCAAGTTGGCCGAAGATGCAGGTCCGAAAGTGGTGATGAACCGTTAACCGGGGATCGAATTCTTCCGTCCCTTGTTGAAACCTCGGCTTGACCTGAAG